>NZ_JAAAPJ010000006.1:0-309094 GCF_009909145.1 Corallococcus silvisoli | reverse complement strand
GGCGGCGTGGACGCGCTGGTGGACCTGGACCTGGACCGCGTGCTGGGCAGCGTGGACGCGGGCCTGCTGGGGCCGGAGGCGGTGCGCACCGTGCGCCGCTGGGAGCTGGGCGAGGCGAACGGCGTCCGGCTGTCCTTCACGGATGCATCGCCGCTGCCGGACGGGCGCGTGGTGTTCACCGCCACGGCGGAGGCGTCCCGCGACCGCGTGGCGGATGGGCCGGTGCGGGGCTCCGCGGTGGGGGTGCTCGCGCCGGACGGCACGCCGGTGTACCTGGACGCGGTGGACGCCGCCGTGAAGCTGGAGGGCGTGGACGCGCGCGTGGAGGGCGGACGCATCCACCTGCTGCTGGTGGCGGACGCGGACGACCCGGCGGTGCCCGCGCCGCTGCTGGAAGCGCTGCTGCCCGTGCCGGGCTGAGCGCGCGCGGACGTCAGCCCTGGCGCTTCACCAGCAGCGGGCCGAAGGCCTGCACCACCGGCATCATCGAGACGACGTTGATGTTCACGTGCGCGGGCCGCGTGGCCACCCAGTACACGGTGTCCGCGACGTCGTCGGGCGTGAGCGGCTGGGTGTTGCCGTAGAGCGCGGCGGCCTTCGCGTCGTCCCCGCGGAAGCGCACGTTGGAGAACTCCGTCCCGCCCAGCAGCCCCGGCTGGATGTCGGTGACGCGCACCGAGGTGCCGTGCAGGTCCGCGCGCAGGTTCAGCGTGAACTGATGCACGAACGCCTTCGTGGCGCCGTACACGTTGCCGCCCGGGTAGGGGAACTCCCCCGCGATGGAGCCGATGTTGATGACGTGGCCCCGGTCGCGCGCCACCATGCCCGTGAGCGCCTCGCGCGTGCAGTACAGGAGGCCCTTCACGTTGGTGTCCACCACCACGTCCCAGTCCTCCAGCCGCGCCGCCTGCGCGGGCTCCATCCCCAGCGCCAGCCCCGCGTTGTTCACCAGCACATCCACCGGCGCGAAGTCCGCGGGCAGCGAAGCGAACACGGCCTTCACGGCCTCCTTGTCCGTCACGTCCAGCGTCACCGGCAGCAGCCGCTCACCCAGCTCCGCCCGGAGCGCCTCCAGCCGGTCGCCCCGCCGCCCGGCGGCGATGACCCGCGCGCCCTCCCGCACGAAGCGGCGCGCGATGGCCTGCCCGATGCCCGCCGTGGCCCCTGTCACCAGCACGTTCATGTGATGCCTCCCACGCAAGGGACACGGCCCCGCCGTCTCCCGGCCCGGAGCGTTACATGGCACGCGGGAACGGAGGGCGCACGCGAATGCGCCAGGGACGGCGGGCGCTCAGTCGCCGCGGTCGTGGGCCGCTTCCTCGGCGGAGCCGCCCATGGCTTCCACGGAGGTGCGCGCCTGCTTGCTGCGGTCGAACGCCACTTCCTTCTGACCAATGCCTTCCGGCGTGAGGTTCGCCAGCCGGCGGCGAGCCCGCGCGATGGCGTCCTGCACCAGCGCCGGCTCCGGGTGCGTCTTCAACGCCTCCACCCAGGTCTCGATGGCCTTCTCGTTGTCGCCCGCGTCCGCGCGCAGCTTGCCCATCTCGAAGAGGGCGTACGGCGCCAGCTCCGAATCCGGGAAGCGCGTGCGCAGGTCCGCGTACGTGCGCAGGGCCTCCTGGCGCTTGCCGTCCACCATGGCCAGGGCCTGCGCCTGGAGGAACAGCGCGTCGTCCACGTAGGCGCTGGCGGCGAAGCGCTCGGGCAGCTTCTTCGCCTCCAGCTCGCACTGCGGATAGTCCGCCAGCTCGAAGTAGAGCTTGGCCACCTGGTACTGCAGCTCCGCGCTCTGCGGCGGGTTGCGGTGCAGGGCCGCGGTGAGCTGGTCGATGGCGCCGCGCAGGTCGCGGTAGTGCACCCGCAGCAGCTCCGCCAGGATGATGCGCGCGTCCAGCGCCTCCGGGGACTCCGGGCACTGCTGGATGAGCTGGCGGTAGACGGACACCGCCTCCTTCACCTTGCGCTGCTCCAGCCAGTACACGTCCGCGGCGCCCTTGAGCGCGCGGGCGCGCATCACCAGCGCCTCCGCGGACTCGTCGCGCAGCAGCATGTCGTACGCCTTGCGGTACTCCACCAGCGCTTCGTCCGGGCGCTTCTCGAAGATGGCGTCCCGGGCGCGCTGCATGTGGTCCACCGGCTTGTCGCGGCACCCGGTGACGGCGAGCGCCCCCACCGTCAGCACCCAGGCCCAGCGCGGCGCGCCGCGCGTCATTGGCAGGACTCCGGGATGAGGCGCACGCAGCGCGTCTCGTCGCAGCGCACGCACTCGCGCTCGGAGGAGACGTCCGTCACGCAGACGAAGACACGCGAGGTCCGGGGGCAGTCCTCGGAGGTCACGCAACGGTAGAGACCCCCGTCGGTCCGGGTGATGTCCACTGACGTCGAACCGCAGGACTCCAGGTTGTTGCACCCGAGGAGCCCGGCCGCCGCGACCGCCATTGCTGCCAACCCAACGCGTTGCACGCCCCGGGTTCTAGCCAACTTCCGCCCCCGGGTCACGAACCGTGCGCCTGCCCGCCCGCCCGTCGGAAACCCGGGCTTCGTGAAAAGCGAGCACGGGTGAATGGCCACCCTTTCGCCCGGCGTGCTAGCCCTGTCGCGTCACGACGTCGCCCCCTCCCCTCGCCGTCCCTGGAGTCTTGAAACCATGAGCCTTCCCTCACGTCCTCGCGCGGTGGTGACGGGTGCCGGCAGTGGCCTTGGCCGTGCGCTCTGTGAAGCCCTGGCGGCCCGCCAGGCGCGGGTGATGGTGTCGGACGTGAACGCGGCCGCCGCGGAGGACACCGCCCGCCGCGTCACGGCGCTGGGCGGCGAGGCGCGGGTGCACCCGTGCGACGTCACGAACGCGGACGCGGTGGAGGCGTTGGCGCGCGCCACGGACGACGCGTTCGGCGGCGTGGACCTGGTGGTGAACAACGCGGGCGTCGCGACCGGCGGCGCGGTGGGGACGCTGCCGCTGGCGGAGTGGAAGCGCGTGCTGGACGTGAACCTGTGGGGCGTCATCCACGGCTGCCACGCGTTCGTCCCCCGGCTGCGCAAGCAGGGCTCGGGGCACGTGCTCAACATCGCGTCCGCCGCGGGGCTCGTATACGCGCCGAACCTGGCGGCCTACAACACGTCCAAGGCCGCGGTCGTCGCGCTGTCGGAGACGCTCTACGCGGAGCTGCAGCCGCTGGGGCTGGGCGTCACGGTGGCGTGCCCCACGTTCTTCCGCACGAACATCGCCGCCGCGGCCGCGCCGTACTCCGACCCGGGCACGCGCCGCCTGAGCGTCAAGCTGGTGGACCATTCGAAGATTGGCCCGGAGTGGGTCGCCGAGCGGCTGCTCAAGGCGGTGGACCAGGGCGCGCCGCACGTGCTGCCCATGGCGGATGCGCGCTGGTTCTGGCGCCTGCGGCGGCTGGCCCCCGGCATCTTCCTCCGGGGCGTCATCGCGGTGGAGAAGCGCATGCGCGACCGCGCCACGCGCATGCCCGGCTAGCACCCGGCTCCGCCGCGCCGGCCGCCCAGGTCAGTTGCTGCGCTGCTTGGGCGCCTTGCCAGAGGTGAGCACCGCGGCGTCCACGGACGCCATGGAGTTGCGCTGCTTCACGGTCCGCGCCTTCTGGTTCTGCTTGTCCTCGTGCTTGAGGATGGCGGCGATGTGGGCATCGGCCACCTTGCACTGGATGACGCTCACCTCCTGGTGGCGCCTCCCCAGCTCGTTCCACATCGCGAGCCGGCCCTGGCTGCCCATGAGCCGGTCCTCGACCGCGTCCAGGGCCTGATCCATCTGCTTGCCCTCGGCCTCCAGGGCCGCGAGGCGCGCTTCGGAGTCCTCCGGGGACTGGCCGCATCCGGTGGCCACGGCGAGCCCCACGGCCGCTGCCAGTCCGAGCCCTACCCGCCACATCCCCACGTCGCCTCCCAAGCGTCTCGGACCGTCCACCGGCCGTCAGGCAGCGCAAGGTAGGAACGGCCTCCAGGAGCGACAACCCGCACTCACCGCGGGGATGCGCGCGTTTCCAGGAGCGAACGTTCGGGCATCGCTCCTCTCCCGCGGGTTTGACGATGCGTCAGAAGGGGCCTCGCTCACCGCATCGCACCCACCCCTCGGATGGGGAGGGTCATGTCCGGAGGAGTCGCACGATGAAGGATGCACGAGGACCCGGAGCCCCGTGGTGGGAGGCCCGGTGCGCTCGCGGTCGCGCGACGGGAAGGAGCCGTCACGTCGAGGGCGTGGCGCGCGCCCGGTGCTTCAGGATGAACTCACACACCTCGCGCGCGGCGCCGAAGCCCGCGGCGCGCTGGGCCACGTAGTGCACCTTCGCGCGCACCTCGTCCGGGGCCTCGGGCACGGTGGCGGAGAAGCCCACCGCGTTGAGCAGCGGCAGGTCCACCACCTCATCGCCCATGTAGCCGCAGTGCTCGGCGGACACGTTGAGGATGCCGAGCAGCTTCTCGAAGTGCACCACCTTGTCCTGGCTGCCGAAGTGCACGTGGCGCAAGCCCAGCGACTGCATGCGCATCTGCGCGGAGAGGCTGTCCCCGCCGGAGATGGCGGCCACCTCGATGCCCGCCTCCTGGAGGCGCTTGATGCCCATCCCGTCGCGCACGCTGTACATCTGCGTCCACCCGGAGTGGGGGACCCAGAAGATGCGGCCGTCGGTGAGCGTGCCGTCGATGTCGAAGATCATCACCGACAGGCGAGCCACCCGCGCCTTGAGCGCCTCCAGGTCCTGGTTCATCCGCGCCTCCCTACTTGGGCACGGCCTTGAGCGAGGCCTTGCCGTCCTTGATGACGACCTTGAACTCCACGGCCTTCGCGTTGTGCTGCTTGAGCAGCTCCGGCACCTGCTTGCGCAGCGTGGCCGCCACCGACTCGTAGGACATCTTGGACGTGTCCTCCTGGCAGCGGCGCTTCGCGGTGACATAGGCGTCGTACACCGCGCGCAGCTTGTCGTCGGACATGCCGCCACCAGGGCCCGCCGCCGCGGGGCGGGGCGGCGCGGCGACCGGGGCCGCCGCCGGAGCCTTCGCGGCCATGCCAGGAGGCACCGCGGGACGTCCCGCCGCCGGAGTCCCCCCGGCCACCGCGGGTGTCACGGCGGGCAGCTTCGCCGTCGCCGCGCCCACCGCCGGAGTCCCCTTCTGGGGCGTGCCGATCACGGGCGAGATGGAGGGCAGGCCCCCCACGGGCGCCACCGAGGGCGTGCCCGACCTCGGCGTGGCGCCGGGCGGCACCAGCCCGGCGGGCGTGCCCCGGGGCGGAGCCCCCGACGGCTGCGCCGCCACCGCGGGCGTCCCCCGGAAGGGCGTTCCGCCCACCGGCGCCACGTCCTTCACCCCCAGCAGCTCCGAGGCGAGCTTCGGCTCGTTGATGGGTCGGCGCCCGGCGAGCTGCTCGATCTCCTCGAAGTCCATGTCGGAGATCTCTTCCGGGATCTCCACCACGCCCTTCTGGCGCTCCCCGGCCGCGGGCTTCTTCGCCTCGGCGCGGCGGCGGGCCTTGGCCAGGTCGCGGCGGTAGGTGCCGGCCTCGATCTCCTGGAGCGTGCGCGTCCACAGCCGCTCGTAGGTGAGGAACTTGTTGTGGAGGCTCTGCACGCGGAACTTCACCGACGTGCTGCGGATGAAGGCCCCCTTGAGCTTCAGCATCCGCTTCTTCAGGTCCTCATGCGCGCGGATGGGCGCCTGGCGCTCCATCCCCATGAAGTACTGCTCGTAGGTGTGGCGCAGCTCCGCGATCGCCGCTTCCATCTCCTCGCATTCATGGAGGGCGGCTTCACTGGAGGAGCTGGCGTCCTGGGAGGGCCGGGCCCCGCCTTTGACGGCGGGTCGGGCGTTGTCGGGCGGCGGCATGTCCCCGGAGTGTCCCCAACCCGGGCGCGGCTCGCAACCTCAGGCCGCCGAGGGTGTGGACCCCAGGGCAGCCCCCTCACCCGCCGGTCGGTGGCGCGCCAGCAGCACCGCACCGAACGTAAACATACACAGGGAGATGAACTGGCTGGTGGACACGTTGTACCAGGCCTCCAGGGGCACCGCGCCCGCCAGCCCGTGGGCGCCCAGCGACTCCAGCAGGCCGTGCAGGGTGCCGCGCTCCAGGTCGCCCCGGAACAGCTCCACCGAGGTGCGCAGGACGGCGTAGGCCATCAGCCAGAGGGCGAAGATGTGCCCGTGGAAGCGGCGGTAGCGGCGCGCGTACAGGAGCGCCACGAAGAGCACCAGCTGCCCCACCGACTCGAAGAGCTGCGTGGGGTACACCGGCAGGGTGGTGCCGTGCTGGACCACCCAGTCGGAGATGCGCACCGCGCCCGGCGCCGCGTGGTGGAGCACCTCACCGGTGGCCTCCACGACGAAGCGGCTGTCCCCCGCCTGCGAGCCATACGCCAGGCTGGACGCGCCCCCGGGCTGGCCGAACAGGTCCAGGGCCAGCCGGGAGCCCGGGAAGGTGACGCCCGTGGCCGAGTGGCTCCCCGCCATGTCCCCCCAGCAGCACCCCGCGGAGAAGCACCCCAGGCGCCCCAGGCACTGCCCCAGCGACACGGTGGGGATGCACACGTCCGCCAGCCGCAGGAAGTCCAGCCCGTGCCTGCGCGCGAAGAGGAACGCCGCCAGCCCCGCGCCGATGAGGCCGCCGTAGAACACCAGCCCGCCGCCCAGGGAGAAGGCCTGCGTCCAGTCGTCCGCGTAGTCCCGCCAGTTCACCAGCACGAACAGCAGGCGGCTGCCCACGAGTCCACCCACGAGGACCCAGAACGCCATGTCCATCACCTGCTCGCGCCGCTTCGGGCCCTCCGTGTCCACCCAGCCCTGGCCCTCCACGTGCGTCACCCGGCGCCACTCGTCCTGCGCCAGCCGGCCCGCCACCGCCACCGCGGTGACGAAGCCCGTGGCCAGGAGCACGCCGTAGGTGTGCAGCGGGATGCCCTCGCCCCTGCCACCGGGGAACGCGTCCGCGGGCAGCGCGTACTTGAGTCCGAAGTACGCGAGGAAGCCGCCCACCCCCGCGAACCCCACCGCGCGCAGGAGCTTGTCCTGGGACGACGCGGGCGCCTCCTTGCCGGACTTTGGATCCACCGGCCCCAGCGTGCCCCTCCAACCGTTGACGGCGACGGAGGCCACGACGCCCACCGCGACGGCGTACAGCAGCAGCTGCGTCCACAGGCTGGTGAAGGTGAGGCGCAACAGGACGGGGAGCATGGGGACCTCGGAGGGGCGGCCCGGACGAGCGGCGGGGACAACCGGAGCGGCCGGGGGCGACATTCCCGGCCGGACTTCAGCGGCGCGTTCCCGGCGAGGGGACGCTCAGGCCTTGGCGGGCGCGGAGGCGGGCTTCTCCTTGCGCACGAAGCCGTCCACCACGAGCATGCCCACGCCGATGCAGATGGCCGCGTCCGCGACGTTGAACGACGGCCAGGCGGCCTTGTCGTACCAGTGGGCCTCCAGGAAATCGATGACGAAGGCCCGCGTCACGCGGTCGATGAAGTTGCCCAGCGCGCCGCCCAGCACCAGCGGCAGGCCCCACAGCGCCCACACCTCCGCGGGGTCCGTGCCGGTCAGCTTCCGGAAGTAGAAGACGATGAGCACCACCGCCCCCAGCATCACGACGTTGAAGAGCGGGCCGCGCACGTTGGGCGGCAGGTCGCGGAACATGCCCCACGCGGCGCCCGGGTTCTCCGCGTAGCGGAGGCGGAAGAAGTCCTCCACCACCTCCACGTGCGTGCGGGGCTGGAAGTGCAGGCCGTTGCGGCCCACCTCTTCCGCGGGCGTGTACAGGGCGCCCAGCCGCTGGCCCAGCGTGGTGGTCCCGTCGAAGCGGGTGGTGAGGTCGCGCACGACCAGGTACTTCGTCCACTGGTCGAGCACGATGACGCCCAGGGTGAGGGCGAGGAGGATGGCGTATTTGCGCGGCACGAAGAGGGCTTATATCCGCCCCCTCCCGGCGCGTCACGGACGCGGGTGCTAGGGATTCTGGACGAGCGGCGGAGTGGACACCGGGGCCGGCCGGCGCACGGAGTCCAGCAGCATCAGCGCCACGCCCACGCAGATGGCCGCGTCCGCCACGTTGAACGTGGGCCAGCGCATGCCCGGCTGGTTGCGCCAGTGCCAGTCGATGAAGTCGATGACGTAGCCCCGGATGAGCCGGTCCACGAAGTTGCCCAGCGCGCCGCCGGTGATGAGCGCCAGCGCCACGCGCACCAGCCGCTGGGACGCGTCCGTGCGTCGGTACAGCGCCAGGATGAACGCCAGCGCCGCCAGGCTCACCACGTGGAAGAACGCCTTGCGCGCGGTGTCCGGCAGGTTGGAGAACATGCCCCACGCCGCGCCCGGGTTCTCCACGTAGCGGAAGTGCCAGTAGTCCTCGATGAAGCGGTACGGCCGGGTGTTCTTGCGGAACACGCCCTCCGTGGGCGGGTCGTTGTCCAGGTTGCGCTCGCTGAGGAAGCCCGCGACGCGCGACATGCCGCTGCGGCCATCCAGGGCTTCCGTCAGCCGCGACACGGCCAGGTACTTGGTCACCTGATCCGCCGCCAGCACGGCGAGGACCACGACGAGGAGGAGGCGGAGGGAGGCTTTCATGCGGTGCCCCGACCTCTATCGCGCCCCTGGGAGCCCTGACAACCCGGACACGGTCCAGAGTCCACCAGCTCGCTCGCCTCCTCCCTCCCGGAGGTCGCGCGTTTCGGGCATGGTGCGCCCATGGCGCCTGTTGAGCCCGACGTGAAACCCTCCGCTCCCGACATTGCCCCACCCGGAACCACCGCGCCGCCGGCGACGAAGCCCTCGCTGATGGCGCGCTTCAAGGCGCTGTTGGTGGACTACGGCCCGCTGGCCATCGCGGTGAACTACCTCATCTTCGGCCTGGTCATCGTGGGCTTCTGGGCGGCCATCCGGGCCGGCTTCCAGCCCCAGGGCACGGGGGCGCAGGCGGGCGCGTGGGGCGCGGCCTATCTGGCCTCGCAGGCGGTGAAGCCGCTGAGGCTGGCGGCGGTGTTCGTGCTGACGCCGCTCATCGCGCGCATCCCGCCGGTGGGGCGCTTCATCGCGAAGAACAAGCACAAGTGGAGCTTCTGAAAAGACACGGGCCGGACACCGGGGAGCCCCCGATGACCGGCCCGAGCCATGTTCACGCCGACTAGAAGTTGGGCGTGAGGAACGTCTTCACGACGCCCATGTGCTGCATGCTGGCGGCGCCGCTGTCGGTGTTCATCGCCGGGGCGATGTCCGAGATGGGCGTGTAGACGCGGCTGTCGAGCACCAGGCCGTTGGCGAAGGTGCTGGTGCCGACGACGGTGGCCACCTGGAACGGGCGCAGGTCGCTGTCCACCAGCACGTGGTCGTAGGGCTTGCTGCGGGACGCGTTGGTGCCGTCCTTGCCGTTCTTGTCCGCGGGGTGCGGGCCGGCCGTGTCGACCACCTGCTTGAAGGTGGTGAGGCAGGCCTCGGAGCGGCTGTCGGTGTTGAAGTCACCGCCGATGGCCAGGTAGTCGTTCTCCGGGATGTTCGACTTGATGTAGCTCACCAGGCTGGTGGCCTCCGCGGAGCGGTTGCCGGAGCTGGTGGTGAGCAGGTGCACGCTGACCACCCAGAGGTCACGCGGCCCCGGGATGTCGATGCGCGCCCAGGCGAAGTCGCGGTTGGCGACCTTGGGGTCGTCCCACTCACCCGACTCGATGATGGGGTAGCGGCTGATGACGCCGTTGGGGATCTGCGCGCCGCCCTCGCGGTAGTAGTAGAAGCCCGGGCCGAAGGTGGTGTCGACCATGCTCCGGATGTCCGCGGCGGAGTTCGACTTGTAGTTGAACTCCTGGATCATCACGACGTCGGGCTTCACGCCCTGCATCAGCCGGATGCCGTGGCCGGGGTCGTAGTTCTGGCCGTTGCCGCTGGAGAGGTTGGCCGCCATCAGGCGGATCTGCGTGTAGCCACCGTCGGAGCCCGAACCGGCGTCCGTGCCCGCGTCCGTCGTCGAGCCAGCGTCCGTGCCCGCGTCGACCGTCGAGCCGGCGTCCGTGCCCGCGTCCGTCGTCGAGCCAGCGTCCGTACCCGCATCGACCGTCGAGC
Source organism: Corallococcus silvisoli (assembly GCF_009909145.1). Lineage (NCBI taxonomy): Bacteria > Pseudomonadati > Myxococcota > Myxococcia > Myxococcales > Myxococcaceae > Corallococcus > Corallococcus silvisoli. Next base: position 299,047 of record NZ_JAAAPJ010000006.1, on the reverse strand, counting down.
CGGCGTCCGTGCCCGCGTCGACCGTCGAGCCGGCATCCACGTCGGAGCCAGCGTCCACGTCGGATCCGGCATCAACGGGAGTGCCCGCGTCGTCCGAGTCCACGGGCTCGCCAGCATCGACGATGGGGCCCGCGTCGGAGCCAGCATCCTCGGTGATACCCCCATCCACGGTGGGGCCCGCGTCGCTCCGGGTGCCCGCATCAGCGGAGGTCCCCGAATCCGACGGAGGCGTGGGCTCATCACCCGGGCCACAAGCGAGGGCCAGGAACCCCAGCGCCACGAGTGGGCGGAGGAACGGGGGGAGCTTCATGGACATACAGGGCCTGAATCCTTGCTTCCGAGGGTGTCGAGGGGGTGACCCATCGGCTTCGGCGCGCCGACTGGCGCGTGATTATAGAAGTTTGCAAGGAAGCTGTCCCCTGACTGTCCGTGAGGAATCCTTCCCCTGCCTTTCAAGAATCCGAGAGCCACCGCGACACGTATCTGCGGAAGACTCGGATTCAAAGGAAGACATCAACGAATCCAGTCACGACGCAGCAAGACGTGAGGAGTCCAGGATGTCAGCACGACAGCTCACGGTGCGGTTCCACGGCGCGCTGAACGACTTCCTCGCACCGGAGCGACGGGGGCAGGTGCTCACGCAGGTGTTGCAGGGGAGCCCGTCGGTGAAGGACCTCATCGAGTCGCTGGGGCCGCCGCACCCGGAGGTGGACGTGGTGTTGGTGGACGGCGAGCCGGTGGGGTTCGGGCACCGGGTGGAGGCGGACACGCGCGTCGACGTGTATCCGGTGACGGTCCGGGTGTCGCGCGTGGCGGCGGAGTCGCGCGTGGGACCGCCGCTCCCGGCGATGCCGCGCTTCGTGTTGGACGTGGGGCTGGGGAGGCTTTCGGGCTTCCTGCGGATGCTCGGCTTCGACACGCTGTGGCGCAACGACTTCGCGGACGACTTCCTGGCGCGGTTGTCGCGCGACGAATCGCGGGTGTTGCTCACGCGGGACCTGGGCCTGCTCAAGCGTTCGGAGGTCGTGCACGGCTACTTCCCGCGAGCCACCGACCCGGCGCACCAGCTGGTGGAGGTGGTGCGGCGCTATGGCCTGACGTCGCGCATGAAGCCCTTCTCGCGCTGCCTCGCGTGCAACGCCCCGCTGTCTCCCGCCACGCCGGAGGAGGTGCGCGGCCGCATCCCCGAAGGTGTCGCCGAGCGCCAGTCCCACTTCCGCCAGTGCCCCGGCTGCCAGCGCGTCTTCTGGCCCGGCACGCACCACGAACGCATGCAGAACCTGGTGGACACGCTGCGACGGCTGGAGACCTCCGACACCTAGCCAGGGGGCAGCACATCCACCTGCCCCGAATGATGTCTCACTTCAGGGCAAAGCCTCACGGCACTTGAGACACACGTCCCCGCCCTGCCCCACCTCTTCCGAGTACACCCAGCATCGGGGGCACTTCGCCCCCAGCGCGGGCAGCACCTCCGCGGACAGCGGCGCGCCCTCTCCAAACACCTGTGAAACATCCAGCGCCTTCGCCGCGACGGATGCCGTGTCCGCCACCTCCACCTGGCTCACGATGAACAGCCCGGGCAGCTCCGCGAGGTGCGCCTGGAGCAGCTCCTTCACCGCCCCACCCGCCGTCAGCACCACGCGCGCCTCCAGCGACGCGCCGATGCGCTTCTCCCGCCGCGCCGCTTCCAGCACGCCCTGCACCGCGCTCCTCACCGCGAAGAGCTTCGTGTAACGCGCCTCCAGCTCCGGCGGCATCGCGGCCCCTGCCTCCGCGAGGCCCGCCAGGAACACGCTCTGGGCGCGCTCGCCCGGCAGGTGCTGCCACGCCTCCTCCGCCGTGAAGCTCATCACCGGAGCCAACAGCGGCAGCAGCACCGTGAGCACCTCATGCAACACCGTCTGCGCACTCCGGCGCGCGGGCCCATCCGCCTTCGCCGTGTAGAGCCGGTCCTTCAGGATGTCGAAGTACACGGCTGACAAGTCATTGGCGCAGAAGTCCACCACCGTCGCGTACACGAGGTGGAACTCGTAGTCCTCGTACGCCTGCCGCACCCGCGCCGCCACCTGCGCCAGCCGTCCACGCGCCCACTGGTCCAACGGCGGCAGCGCATCCCCAGCCACCGCGTCCTTCGCGGGGTTGAAGTCGTGCAGGTTGCCCAGCGCGTAGCGCAAGGTATTGCGGATCTTCCGGTAGCCCTCCGACAGGCCCTTGAGGATGGCGTCCGACAGGCGCACGTCGTTGCGGTAGTCGCTCGCCGCCACCCACAGGCGCAGCACCTCCGCGCCGTACTGCTGGATGACCTTGTCCGGAGCCACCGTGTTGCCCCGGCTCTTGGACATCTTCTCGCCCTGGCCATCCACCACGAAGCCGTGCGTGAGACATGCCTTGTAGGGCGCCACGTCGCGAGTGCCCACCGACACCAGCAGCGACGAATGGAACCAGCCCCGGTGCTGGTCGCTCCCCTCCAGGAACAGGTCCGCCGGCACGCGCTGCCGCTTCTCCAGCACCGCGGACGCCATGCACGCCGAGTCGAACCACACATCCAGGATGTCCGTCTCGCGGTGGAACCCACCCGCGCCGCAACGCGGACACCGGAAGTCCTCTCCGAGGAAGTCCTTCACCGGCGTGCGGTACCACACGCCCGCGCCCTCCTTCTCCACCGCCGCCGCCACGCGCTCCATCACCTCGGGAGACACCACCGCGTCGTCGCACCCGTCGCAGTACGCGATGGGGATGGGCACGCCCCAGCTGCGCTGCCGGCTGATGCACCAGTCCGGGCGCCCCTCCAACATGCCCCGGATGCGCGACTGTCCCCAGGACGGCACCCAGCGCACCGTGTCCACCCGCTCCAGCACCGCCTGCCGGAAGGTCCGCGTCCCCTGGAACGGCGCATCCATGGGGATGAACCACTGATACGTCGCCGCCTGGATGACGGGTTGACGGCAGCGCCAGCAGTGCGGATAGCTGTGCGTGACCGTGTCCGCCTTGTCATTGAGCAGCGCCCCCCGCTGCACCAGCAGGTCCAGCACCACCGGGTTCGCGTCGAACACGCGCCTGCCCGCGAGCACCTCGCCCACCGTGTCGTCGTAGCGGCCGTCCGCGCGCACCGGGTTGTAGATGTCCAGGCCGTACGCGAGGCCGACCTCGTAGTCCTCCTGGCCGTGCCCCGGCGCCGTGTGCACCAACCCCGTGCCCGCCTCCAGCGTGACGTGCTCGCCCAGCACCACGCGCCCCTGCCGTGCGTAGAACGGGTGCTGATACGTCACGTGCTCCAGGTCCTCGCCCGTCACGTACGCGACGATGCGCGAGGGGTCCACCAGCGCGGGTGACGACACCTCGCCCGTGGGCAGCTGCACGTGCTTCACCGCCAGCTCGTCCGCCTTCACCTCCGCCAGCACCTTCGCCAGCAGGTCCTTCGCCACGCAGAGGACGCGGTCCTCCAGCCGGTAGAAGACGTATTCGAACGTGGGGTTCACCGCGATGGCCAGGTTGGCCGGCAGGGTCCAGGGCGTGGTGGTCCAGATGACGAAGGACACCCGCTGCCCCTGGAGCCGCGGCAGCCGATCCGCCAGCGAGGCCCCCGCGTCGAAGGCCACGTACACGGACGGAGACGTGTGCTCCGCGTACTCCACCTCCGCCTCGGCGAGCGCGGTCTGGTCCTGGAGACACCACGCCACGGGCTTCTTGCGCCGGTACAACATGCCCCTGCGCGCGAACGCGGCCAGCTCGCGCACCTCCTGCGCTTCATAGGAGAAGTCGAGCGTCCGGTAGGGCGCCTCCCACGAGCCGAAGACGCCGAGCCGCTGGAACTCCTGGCGCTGGATGTCCACGAACTCCAGCGCGTACTCGCGGCAGCGCTCCAGCAGCGCGTCGCGCGACAGGGTGCGCTTGTCCAGCTTCTGTTCCTTGAGGCGCTTCTCCACGGCCTGCTCGATGGGCAGGCCGTGGGTGTCCCAGCCGGGGATGAAGTCACAGGGGCGTCCGGAGAGGTTCCGGAACTTCACCACGATGTCCTTCAGCACCTTGTTGAGCGCATGCCCGGCGTGCAGGTGGCCGTTGGCGTACGGAGGCCCGTCCGCCAGCACGAAGGGCTCACCGCCCGCGTTCTTCGCGAGCAATTGCTTCCACACGCCGTGCTCCGCCCACCACGCGAGCAGGCGCGGCTCGAGCTGGCCCAGGTTCCCCTTCATGGGGAACTCCGTGCGCGGCAGGTGGACGGTGGTGTCGAGGTCCTTGCGGGAGGGGGCGTCGCTCATGGCTCCCGCGCCCGTAACACCCTCCCGCCGGTCCTTCAATCACACGCGCGGACTCAGTCGTCGTGGTCGTGCGCGTGAGGCGCGGACTCCGACTTGCCCTTGCCCTTGGGACACTTCTTGGCGCACTTCGCCTTCGTGTCCTGGAACCTCTTCGTGCAGCGGTCAGCGCACGTCTTGTCCTTGGCGGAGCACTTGTTCACACAGGCCTGGAGCGTGGAGCCCGCGTTGAGGGAGCACTTCTGGTCGCACGTCTGCGCGAGCGCCTGGGGCGCCACCAGCATGGCGCCCAGCGCCACCCATCCCCACCAGCCACGCATCGCGATTCGGGTCTTCATGTCGGTCACGTCTTCCCTCGTCCAGGAGCTTCACTCACCCGGAGACAACCCGTCATCCGGGAGCGCCGCGCGGCGCACCAACCGCACCGCCACCGGGCCTTCCCTGGTGACGCCCAGGTTGAGCGCGATCTCCTCGCTGGAGGACTTGAACACGCGCGGCTGGATCTCCTTGTAGCCCGCCTTGAGCAACTGCTCGCGGTAGAAGGCCTCCACGTCCGCGCTCGTCTTGCCGGACACCGTATAGCTCAGCGTGCGCGCGCCCTCCGTCTCCGCCGTCAGCACCTTGGAGGCGCCAGGGAAGAGCGGCAGCCCCGCGGGCTTGGGCGCCTTCGCGGCGCCCAGGTTCGCCTCCCCCAGGAACACCGTGGTGGTGCTGTCCGGGTTCACCTGGAGGATGGCCGTGTAGGAGATGAAGTTGCGCGTGTCGAGGGCGGTCACCATCGGCTCGCGGAACAACTGCGGCTGCTTGTAGGCCTCCGGCACCACGAAGCCCCAGGAGATGAACCGGTCCACCACGCTCTGGAGGATGGTCTGCGCCTTCTCCTTGCTGCGCACCGCCCGCAGCTTCACCGGCACGCCGTTGGCGTCCACCTGCCCCGGCACGTCCACCACGCTGACGGTCTGTGGAATCTCCCAGGTGAAGTTGGCCCGCTGGGCCCATGCGGGGCTGACCGCCCCCAGCGCCAGCAGCAGGACCGCCCCACGAATCGCGCGCCGCATCCAGCCCCTCCCTAGTGGTGCGAACGCGCGGCCTTGACGGACTTCGCCTTCTTCGGCCCCGTGTCGCCCTCCGCCTTGGGGCAGCGGGACTTGCACTGGTTGAACTGGGCCTGGAACTTCTGGGTGCAGCGCACGGAGCAGCTGCGGTTGCTGTCGGCCTTGGCGGAGCCGGGATCCCCGGGCGACGGGCACGCGCTGATGCAGGCCTGGAGCGTGTCCCCGTTCTTCGTCGCGCAGTCGGTGTTGCAGGAGTTGCTGTCCGCGCGCGCGGTGGACGCCGTCAGACACACGCCCAACACCAGCGCCAACACTCCACCCGACAGCAGGCTTCGCTTCTTCATCTCAACAATCCTTTCCCAGGAAGCAGCCACCGTTGCCGGTGCGCTCCAGATAGGAGATTCCGTAATGGGGGGTGGTGATGCCAATCATCGCGCCGGGCGTCGTGTTCCACAGGTTGCCCAGGGGCGCGGGGAGCATGAAGTACTGCATGAAGTTGGTCTCTTCTCCCGCCGCGCTCATCCAGAAGGTGTTCTCCCGCTGCATCAGCACCAGGGGGGGCAGCGGATTGTAGAAGAGGGCATCCATCGCCAGGAAGCTGGCGTAGGTCGGGATGGGCAGCGTGGTGGGCTCGTAGACGAGCTTCGTCGCCGAATAGAAGGGAACGTTGGTGCAGGGCACCGCCATGTCCTGGAACAACAGACAGGTGCTGGACTCCACCTCGTTCGACAGGCCCCAGTCATCCACGAGCATGGAGAAGCGGGCTCTGCAATTGCCGCCCACCGCGCGCCCCACGCCGCACACCTGGATGTTGGCGTGGACGGCATCCTGGTGCCGCTCCTTGTACAACCCACCCTCGCCCGGATTGTCCAGGAACGAGCTGGGCAGGTTCCACGAGCTCAGGTTCGCCTGCGAGCCGCACGAGGTGCCGCCCTCGTCGCGGTAGACCAGCCGGGTCAGGATGGGGCCGTTCCAGCCCAGCCCCCCGTTCCGGCGGCAATCGACGCGCAGGCCCGAGCCGCGGGTGAAGACCTGGGTGATGGTGTCGCCGTGGTTGACGGACGACAGCCCGTTGAAGTCCGCGTAACGCGCCTGGGCATCATCCCCCGCCCGCTGCATGGAGTCATGGGCCGAGCCGTAGTCCACGGGGATGTCGTGCATCTCTCCGTGCGTGCCGTTCCACAGGGCGGACACCGCGGCCTCCTGCACCTTCAGCGACAGGAAGCCCACCTCCGCGAAGTGGATGCCGAACACCAGGATGGTGATGAACAGCGTGACCCCGATGGCCGCCTCGACGATGGACTGGCCCCGGCCGTGCCGACGGTGACGAAGGATGTCGCGCATCACTGGAACCCCCTGAAGCCCACGCGCTGCAGTTCCCGGATCATCTGGGCGGAAGCCGGAGAGCTGGCGCCCAGGGCGTTGGCGGCGTCCGCCAGACCCGAGTTGTCGGTGTCCACCGGCACCAGCGTGGCGCGCCAGTACGGATTGAGCAGGTTGGGCGGCTCGCTCCAGTGGGAGAAGCTCAGGCTGCGGCCCCGGTGGTAGTAGGCGATGCCCGTGGACAGCGCCGTCTGGATGCCCAGCGGCGTGCCGTCCGCCATGGTCGCGCTGCGGTTGTCGAACTTGCCCGCGTTCGGATCCGGGTTGTTGTTCTCGAAGCGGAAGCGGAACGCCAGGTTCCACGGGTCCTGCTGCGCCGCGGGCATGTTGCTGCGGTCGCGCTGGATGACCGCGAAGTTCTTCGGCTGCCCGAAGTTGTTGCCCTCGCCGTTGGGCCACAGCTCCAGCAGGTTGTAGTCCATGAAGGGCGGCCAGATGCCCGGGCAGCTCGACACGCCGCCCAGGCAGGGAACCAGCATGTGACGCGCCATCGCCGCGGGATCCGCGCCGCCCAGCCACATATGCGTGGGCGTGGGCATGATGCCGCCGGAGGCCGCCACCTGCGCGTAGGCCGGCAACGAACCGCCCACCGCCACCGGACACGGCGGGCCGCCACCGTGCGCGATGTGGTTGTAGAGGTAGACCACGATGCTCGCGTCCTCGGCCGTCACCGCGGGGGCATAGGGCGGAAACAGCGGGTACTGGAGCACCGGCTTGCCGAAGTAGCCCGTCCCCTCGCCTTCGACGACCGCGGCGATGTCCGGCGGCATGATGACGAAGGCCAGGTTCGCGTCGTGCGCCGCGTAATCCATGATGGTGCGCGACGTGACGAAGTGGAACCCGCGGCTGCCCATGGCCGCGTCCACGCTGTGGGCCACCGTCAGCGGCAGCGGGTCACAGACCGCGCCGCTGCCCGCGCACATCGTGTTGTTCGCCAGCTCGTTCCTGGAGACGTTGCCCGCCGAGGGCGCGCGCCACCCCGCGTCGCGCGGGTTCTGCCCCGAGGTCAGGTCGCCCAGGATGTCATTGGCGAAGCCCTGGTCACCCACCTTGCCCTGGAGGTCCTTGAAGTCCGCCAGCGCGGAGGCGTAGAGCGCGCCCGCGGCCAGCTGGTGCAGGCGCATCTGCAAGCCCACCATTGGATCCAACGACTGGAACACCGCCTCCACGCGCATGTCCTCGCGCTGGAGCGTGCTCATCAGCCGGCCCAGGTCCGTCACCCCGCGGATGCCGCACTGGCACATGCGCGCGCAGAAGCCGTTGCTCCAGGCGCACGGGCACCCGGCGGTGGCGAACGCCTGGTAGACGGGCAGCCAGGACGCGTAGCCGAACTTCGCCGCGTTGAGCTCGCCCCGGTAGAGGCTCGCCCAGCTCAAGAGGCTGGCCGCGCCGGCGTTCGCCACCATGTGGGCGATCTCCGAGCGGTTGATGACGGCGATGGTGTTGAACGTGCGCGCGGTGGCCACCGCGTTGGAGTACGCCGCCGCGTCCGCCACCGTCTGGACCTCGATGCGCTCGCGCACCTTCATGGTGAACGACAGCGTGAGGACCACCATCAGCACCAGCAGCAGCATGCTGAGGACGAACAGCACCAGGGTCTGACCGCGCTGGGCGGGGGAGCGCTTCATGGAGGTCACCGGGGACAGTTCATGGTGGCGAAGAAACGCGCCTTCACGGGCGTCATCATCCGCATGGTGAACGTCGTGATGATGGGGAAGACGTACTGCCGGGAGTTCACGCGGTCCGCCAGCTCCGCCGCCAGCTCGCCGTCCAGCACGTGCGACGGCGACACCTCGCCCGCGTTCCAGTTGGCGTTGCGCTCGGCGACGAGCAGCGGGTTCGCGTCCGTGTACGGACGCAGGCCGAAGTGCGCCAGGAACATGCGCGACATCACCCAGTTGGCGAACGGGATGCGCAGCGGGTACCAGAACACCAGCTGCACCTCCAACCGCCGCAGGTGCCCCGGACGGTCGAAGTCGCTGTCCTCCGGGCTGTCCACCCCGCCGCCCGCCAGGTCCCGGAGAATCCACACGATGCTGCGGTTGTGGATGCCGTCCAGGCCGGGCCCCGGCGCACCCGAGCCCGCGTAGCGGTTGTTCATCCGCGCCGCGAAGGCGTTCGCCAGCAGCCGCGGCCCATCCCCACCCGCGCCATGGCCCAGCGGACCGTTCAGCGACCCCGTCCCCTGCCCCATGAACGAGTGGAATGTCGGGATCAACGCCAGGATGGCCGCGTGGGTCATCCGCTCGCAGTCCCCGTGCGCCACACTGCCCGCGCGTGTCGCCCGGAAGGCCGCGTAGTGCGTCATCACCCGCGCCTGCATCATCAGGAAGAGCTGCAACGCGCCCAGGATGAGGAACACGACCAGGGGCAGCGACAGCGCCGCTTCCACCAGGGCCTGGCCGGACTCTCCTGCTTCACGGGGGGAACGTGCGCTCATGCGGGGAAGCATCCTGCGGGACGGGGGAGTCACGCAGTATCCGTCAAGTGACCGCCGACACACCGTGTCGGCGTCAGGGGGGTCTTGGATTGTCGCAGAGGATGGGCCCAGTGGAAACTTCCTGGGACGTGACATTTCCTGTGAGGGAAAACCGTGTGACGCCGATGTTTCAGCGGGGTTTCAGGCCCTTGGCGTCGAGCTGGTACTTCTTCACCAGCCGTTCAATGGACTTGCGGTGGAGGCCGCTCTCCCGGGCGGCGCGGGACAGGTTGCCCTCACAGCGAGTGAGGACGCTGGTGACGTACTCGCGCTCGAAGTTCTCCAGGAGCTGCTCCTTGGCGTCCTTGAAGGCCAGGTGCTCGTTGAAGGGCAGGGGCCCCTCCCGGGCCTGGCCCCGGACGCGGGGGGGCAGGTGGGAGGGGAGGATCTCCTCGCCCTCGGAGAAGGTCAGCACGTGGGAGAGGACGTTCATCAGCTCGCGCACGTTGCCGGGCCACGCGTAGGCCATCAGCAGGCCCAGGGCCTCCGCGCAGAAGCGCTTGCGGCCGTGCTTCTCCACCACCTCCGGCTCCGCCAGGGCCTGCTTGAGGATGAGCGGGATGTCGTCGCGGCGCTGGCGCAGGGGCGGCAGCTGGATGTGGATGACGGACAGGCGGAAGTAGAGGTCCTCGCGGAAGTTGCCCGCGGCGATCTCCTTCACCAGGTCGCGGTGGGTGGCGGCGATGACGCGGCAGTCCACCTCGATGACGTCGTTGCCGCCCACCCGGCGCACCTCGCGGTTCTCCAGCACCCGCAACAGCTTGGGCTGGAGGTCCAGGCGCAGCTCGCCCAGCTCGTCCAGGAAGATGGTGCCCCCTTGCGCGCGCTCGAAGGCGCCGGGGCGGCTGGACGTCGCGCCGGTGAAGGCGCCCTTCTCGTGGCCGAACAGCTCGCTCTCGATGAGGTTCGGGGGGATGGCGCCGCAGTCCAGCACCACCATGGGGCCCTTGCGGCGGATGGACAGCTCATGGATGGCGCTGGAGACCAGCTCCTTCCCGGTGCCCGTCTCCCCCTGGATGATGACGGAGACATCCATGGGCGCGATGCGCTTGATGAGCCCGAACACCTGCCGCATCTTCACGCTCTGGCCCACCATGCCGCACAGCTCGCCCTCGCGGTCGGGCTCCACCGCCACCTCTTCGTCCAGGGGGGCGAAGGTGATGACGGAGGAGCCGGCGCGGATCTGCGAGCCCGGGGACAGGTAGGCCCGCTCGATGCGCCGGCCATCCAGGAAGGTGCCGTTGGTGGAGTTCAGGTCCACCAGCAGGTAGCCGCGTTCGGTGTGCTGGACCTCGAAGTGGTAGCGGCTCGCCGTGCGGTCCTCCACCAGCACCAGGTCGTTGCCCGGGTGGGCACCGCAGCGCAGCCGCTCCTTGTCGCTGGCCATGGAGCGCCCGGTGTCCGGCCCCGACGTCACCAGCAGCCGGCACTTGTGCAGCTTCACGGTGGCGCGCGGATCCACCACCAGCGTTTCGCCCAGCAGGGGGGACTGGGAGGACAGTTCGAGTCCGACGTCTCCTGGGTTGGTGTGGATGTCGTCGGGGTGCGGGTTCGGGGCGGTCATCAGTGAACGCGAGGATAGCAAAGGGTGCCCATGCGCCGTGCCTCCACGCCCGTGCGTGCTAGTGTCACGCGCCTCGCATGCCCCCCCGAAAAGCCCAGCCGAAGAAGGCGCCGGTCCCCCCTGGCGCACAGGCACCCGAGCGCGGTGACGCACCGCGACCGCGCAGGCCCCGCGCGAAGAAGACGGTGGCCATCCTGTCCCGCAAGCGCTCGCTCTACTCGACGCGCCGGCTGGTGGAGGCCATCAAGGCCCGGGGCCACCGGCCGCTCGTCTTCGACACGCTGCGCTGCTGCCTGCTGCTGGCGCAAGGCCGTCCCCGCATGACCTACCGCGGCGCGGAGGTGAAGGGCGTGGACGTGGTGATCCCCCGCATTGGCGCCTCCATCACCGCGTATGGCCTGGCGGTGGTGAACCACTTCGAGATGATGGACGTGCCGGTGCTCAACCCGCCCACCGCCATCGCGCGCAGCCGCGACAAGCTCCGCGCGCTCCAGTTCCTCGCCCGCGCGGGCCTGGACATGCCCCGCACGGTGATGGCGCACGACCGAGGCAACGTGCGCAAGCTGGTGCAGGAGGTGGGCGGCCTGCCCGTCATCATCAAGCTGATCAAGGGCACCCAGGGCGTGGGCGTGATGATCGCCCACACGCTGCCGGAGGTGCAGACCATCCTCGACACCTTCTGGGACCTGGGACAGGAGATCGTCCTCCAGGAGTTCGTCGCGGAGAGCGAGGGCCGCGACGTGCGCGCGCTGGTCGTGGGCGACACGGTGGTGGGCGCCATGCGCCGCAAGGCGAAGAAGGGCGAGTTCCGCTCCAACATCCACCGCGGCGGCGAGGGCCGCGCCATCATCCTGCCCCCCGCCTACGTGGAGGCCGCGGTGAAGGCGGCGCGCATCATCGGGCTGGAGGTCGCGGGCGTGGACATGCTGGAGGGCCGTGAGGGTCCGCGCCTGATGGAGATCAACTCCAGCCCCGGCTTCGAGGGCCTGGAGGGCGCCACCGGCCAGGACATCGCGGGCACCATCGTCGAACACGCGTTGGTGTACGCGGGGACCCGGGGCAACGCGTTGCAGGCGCGGGCAGGCCGCGCATCCTGAGGGTTGTATGAAAGCAGGCACGCGAGCAGCGCCGGTGTGCCTGCCCGCCTGCTTCATGGCATGCGTGCGACGGTTCACGGTGCGCACGGCGCCTTGGATGCTCCTCAGGAATACGGGAATGCATCGCGGCGCGGATTGTCCGGGGGTGTTGGCAGCGACGGGGATGCGCCTCTAATCTGGCGACCCCCGATGAAAACGCTGCACAAGCCGCTGCAGATCACCGTCTACCAGGATGTGCTTTGCGCCTGGTGCTACCTCGCCGACCAGCGGTTGGATGTGCTTCGCCAGGAGTTCGGCGACGCGGTCCGCTGGAGCGTGCGTCCCTATCCCCTGCGTCTGCACGATGTGCTGCCCACGGAGCGCGAGGTGCGCGGGCTGGTGGAAGAGGTGAAGCGCGCGCAGCGCGAGACCGACCCCTCCGCCGCGCTGCTCTCCACGGACCTGTGGCTGGGGGGAGATCCGCCCCGCTCCAGCGTGCCGGCGCTGGCGGCGCTGGAGGCCGCGCGGTTGCAGGGGCCGCAGGCGCGGGCCTTCCTCGCGCGGGCCATGCAGCGCGCCGCGCTGGAGCAGGGCGTCAACGTGTCGCGTTCGGACGTGGTGTTCGAGCTGGCGTCGCGCGTGGGCCTGGCCATGAACCAGTTCTCCGCGGCCTTCCGGTCGGAAGAGACGCGCCGGCTCATCTACGACGAGCACCGGCTGGCCGGCAGCCGGGGCGTGCGAGGCGTCCCCACGCTGGTCATCGGTGGCCGCTGGATGCTGTGCGGCCTGCGTGAGCTGTCCGAGTACCGCGAGCACATCCTCGCGTGCCTGGGCAAGGTCGTGGCGCCCCGCTCCGGCTCCTCCGAACGGCTGGTGCACTGATCCACGCCGGCGCGCCTTCGCCCCTTTCGCGAAGGCGCCTCTCCCGTCCGGTGCTCAGCCCGGATGCGGCCCCGAGGCCTCGTCCCGCGGCGAGCGCAGGGCCAGGAACATCCCCGCGATGAGCAGCTGGGTCAGGGCCATGGCGGGAACGAGCCCCACGCAGCACAGGCAGAAGCCCGCGAGCAGGAGGATGTTGATGATGAGGATCATGCCCAGGATGGGGAGGCGCTCGCCCCGGACGTAGTCCCAGCAGCGACGCAGCACCTTCCAGGGGGACGGCGGCGCCTCTTCGTACGCGAGCTCCGGCTGGAGGAAGTACAGCGGCAGGGCGACGTAGATGAGCGGGACCAGCAGCGCCATCACGGCCAGGGCCAGCAGCCCCAGCAGGGGCGAGACGGAGCGCCAGACCTCCGCCATCGGCGTGGTCGTGGTGACACCTGACAGCGCGAGGAAGCCCATGCCGGCCAGGACCACCAGGAGCGTCATCGGAACCAGCACCAGGATGGTGACGAGCAGCATCGTCAGCGTGTAGGGCAGCACCTTGTGCATCTGGCTGAAGAGGCGCTCCAGGTCCGCGCGCCGGCCGTTCAGCACGTCGAAGCACATCCGCATGAGCCCCAGCTGCACCAGGCCCTGCACCGCCCACTGCGCCACGAAGGCCACTCCGCCCAGCACCATCGCGACGCTCTCGCTTCCCACCGCGGAACCGATGCCCGTGCCCACCTGGACCATCAGTTGCGCGCCGCCGGACACGCCGATGGAGATCAACGCCCCCAGCGACAGCATGCCCCACTCGCGCTTGAACAACGGCCAGCACACCGCGAACAACCCACCGATGCTCCAGGTCTCCCGGGTCAGCGGGAAGGCGGCGCTGAAGCGCTCGCGGCACGCGGGGCAGCGCGGCGAGGTTCCGCCCTGGCTGCACACGTCACACATGAAGTTGCCGCACCGCGCGCAGGTGCCCGAGGCTCCCTGCTCCGGGTGCAGCGCGCAGGACGCCCCCATCCCGCGGTCGAAATCCGCATCCGACATCCGTTCTCCTCCCCAGGGACGGCCCCCGGAGGCCGCGCGCCGTGCGTCATATCAGGTGGGCCCCTCCCCTCCTCCCAGGGCGGGCGGCCCGCCGGGATGAATTAAACGGGCGCCGGTCCGTCGGACGGCACAGAGGTTGCGGAGCGGGACGCTTTGGGGGTCCACTTCCGCGACAGGAGACTCCTCATGAACCGTTTGCTCGCCCTGGTCGTCCCCCTCGCCCTGCTCATGGGGACCGGCTGCGTCGTCGAGGCCCACTCCCACCGCCCGGTCCGGCGCGTGGCCTACGTCGCGCCCGTGGCGCAGTACCGGTTCGCTGGCGCCCACCCCGTCCCCGACGACTACGGCGGCGGCTGGTGCCCGGAGGACTACAACCACGTCCACGACTACCAGCCGCCCCAGGCGTCCTACGTGTACACGGACGACGTCTACTATTACCGGGGCCCGACGGTCGTCTGGTACTGGGACTACCACCCCATCCCCAGCGGCGGGTACTGCAACTTCCACGGGCGCCACCAGCACGACTTCTACCCGCAGGGCTCGTGGGGCGCGGGCTACTCCTACGACCGCGGCAGCCGGGGCTACCGCTGGAGCAACACCCACGCGGCCTCCGCCGGGTATGGCCGCAACAACGCCACCCCCTCGCGGCCCGCTCCCGCTCCCGCCCCGGCCCCCAGCAACGTGGGCCGCCGTCCGCCCCCGGGCGGCACCGGCACCGGGGCCCGGCCTCCCAGCAGCTCCGGTGGCTGGGGCCGCAGCAACGCCGCCCCCGCCGCGAGCAGCTCGCGTGACGACGACAACAACAACAGCCAGGGTGGCGGGTGGAACACCCCGGCCAGCAAGAGCCGCGACGACGACAACGACAACAACTCCCGTGGCAACAGCGGCGGCTGGGGCAACAGCGGGAGCAGCAGCAGCAGCAGCAGCAGCAGCAGCGGCAACAGCGGCAACAGCGGGAGCAGCAGCAGCGGAAGCAGCGGCGGCGGTTGGAGCAGCCCCAGCGGCAGCAGCAATAGCGGGAGCAGCGGCCGGAGCAGCAGTGGCAGCAGCGGTGGAAGCAGCAGCGGCGGCGGTTGGAGCAGCCCTGGCAGCAGCGGCGGCGGAAGCAGCGGCGGCCGGAGCAGTGGCAGCAGCGGTGGAAGCAGCGGCGGTGGAAGCAGCAGCGGCAGCAGCGGTGGCGGCTGGAACACGGGCAAGGGCTCCAGCTCCTCCGGCAAGGGAGGGACGCGCTGGTAGGCGCTCCGCCTCTCCCCTGCCGCTCCTCGCGTGAGACTCCCCGGCACCGGGCGCGGCCTTCCGTCCTCCACGGAAGGCAGGCTCCCGGTGCCGACGTGTTTTCAACACCGGGAGCCCCCGGTGTCTGGTGGGTCCGGCCCCGTGGCCCACCGAGGCGTCGTGAAGGGGACGAACGGCGCCCCGGGACGGATTGCGATCCCCCGGTGCCGTGAAGAGGTTGCAGCGCGATGAAACACTACATTCGGGCGGCGGGTGGTGCCGTGCTGGGCCTGTGGGTGATGGCCTGTGGCGACGGCGGCTTCACACCGGACCCCGGCGTGCGGACCGAGGACGCCGAGGCGGTGGATCTGGAGAACCTTCGCATCCTCGTGAGCGGTGAGGCTCACGTGTTCCCGGAGGCCACGGCCACGGGCATCCCGCTCGGCGGGATGGCGCTCACCGCGGAGGAGCCCCTGCGCGTGGCCGTCAACGACTCGGCCGCCACGTTCGGCACCGGGCAGGTGTCCGACGACGGCACCTTCCGCATCACCGACGTGCCCGTGCGCGACGTGCACCAGGGGCTCGGGGTGGGACTCGCGCATGAGGGCTTCGTGCGCAGCACCACGATTGTCTACGACACGGCCTTCACCGGCACCCGCCCGCGCACGGACATCATCGACGCGCGCGTCTGGGCCCTGCCCGTGGCCTTTGTCGACCAGTTGGGCGCCGCCGTGGGTGCGCAGCGCCTCCTGAGCCACACCGGGGACCCCGCCGCCACACTGGCCACCGCGGGCTTCGTGCTCGGGCGCGTGGTGGACGCGAACGGCCAGCCCGTGAGCGGGGTGCGCGTGGCGCTCGACCGGAGCGACCTGACGGACCGCGTCTACTACCTGTCCCAGGACCTCGCGTCCGTGAACACGACAGGCACCGCGGCCCAGGGGCTGTTCCTCTTCGTGCACTCCGGCTTCGGCGTGTCGTCCTTCCAGCTGTCCGTGGAGGGAATGGACGCCTACGTCCCGCGCAACGTCGACGCGGGCCCGGGCATGGGCGTCGTGCTCACCGTGTATCCAGGCCGATACGCGCCCTGACGGCGCTCGATACTGCGGACGGCCCTGCCTAGGGCGGACACGCGCCCAACCCTGGCGTCGCATTGCCGGAGAACCCCTCAAGACGTGATGTTGTGGCAGGATGCAGGGCTGGCGTTCCGGGGGGGACGCGGACGATGAGCGGCCGATCCATGCCACCAAGCACGGCGTTGGCCCGTGCCCTTGCGCGCAGCTCCGCGGCGGCCTCCTGTCTGGTCGGCCTGCTGGTGCTGGTGGGCTGGGCGTTGGATGTCATGGTGCTCAAGTCCATGGGCGCCGCGCTCCCCGCCATGCGCCCCAGCGCCGCGCTGGGCCTGCTGCTCGGGGGCGCCGCGCTGGGCCTGCGCCTGCCGGCCGCCACCAGCGTCCACCGCCACCGGCTGGGCACCCTCCTGGCGCTGAGCACCGCCCTGCTGGGCGCGGCGAGCCTCGTGGACGGCGTCATCACCGGGGGCAACGGCGGCCTGGACGCGATGTTCCTGCACCTGCTGGGGGAGGACGGCTTCGCGCCTCCTGGCATCCGACCGTCGCCGCTGACGGCGCTGTGCCTGATGCTCCTGGGCCCGGCGCTGGCGCTGGTGGACCGGGGCCACACCCAGCGGCTGTCCTGGTCGGACGCGCTGGTGGCGCTCACGCTGATGGCGGCGCTGCTGGGCCTCAACGGCTTCCTGCTGGGGCCGCTGGTGACGCCCGCCGCCGTGCCGTTCTTCCAGGAGCGCAGCATGGGGCTGCACACCACCTGCGTGTTGATGCTCCTGGGCGTGGGCACGCTGTGCGCCCGGCCGCACCTGGGGCTGATGGCGCGGCTCACCCGGGACACGCTGGGAGGCTTCGTGGCGCGGCGGCTGGTGCCGGTGACGCTGCTGGGGCCGCCGGTGCTGGGGCTGACGCTGGTGGTGATGCACCTGACGGGCGGGCTCAGCCACGACGCGAAGTTCCCCCTCTTCGCCACCGTGGTGGCCGCCGGTGGCGCCACGCTGGTGCTGCTGGCGGCGCGGGCGCTGGACGTGATCGACACCGAGCGCATGCGGGCCACCTCCGCGCTGGCGGCCTCCGAGGAGCGCTTCCGCACCTTCCTGGACACCGCGCCGGATCCCATGGTGGTGGTGGACGCCACCGGCCGCGTGCGCTTCGCCAACGCGGAGGCCGAGCGCGTCTTCGGCTACCGGCGGGAAGCGCTGCTGGGGCGCGACGTCGCGCTGCTCGTCCCCTCGGGGCTCCGCGCCGCGGCCTCCACGGGGGACACCCCCGGGAACAGCACCGGCGGGCGGATGGTGTCCGGCCAGCGGCAGGACGGCACCTGCGTGCCGCTGGAGGTGCGGCTGAGCCCGCTGGAGGGCGAGGACGACGCCACGCGCATCGCCATCCTGCGCGACGTCACCGAGCGCCGCGACCTGGAGAAGCTGCGCGAGGAGTACGTGGGGCTCATCTCCCACGACCTGCGCAACCCGCTGAACACCATCAACCTGCGCGCCCACCTGCTCCAGCGCGCGCTGCACGAGCGCAAGCTGGAGCGCGAGGGCCACATGGCCCAGGCCATCATCCACAACGTGGAGTGGATGAGCACGATGATCGAAGAGCTGCTGGAGGGCTCGCGGCTGGAGTCCGGCCGGGTGAACCTGCGCCGCGAGCCGCGCGACCTGGGCCGCTTCCTGGAGGAGGTGCTGGAGCGCGACGTGCCCCCCGACGCACGCGAGCGCTTCCGGCTGCACCTGGCGGATCCGCTGCCCCCTGTCCCCATGGACGCGGCGAGGCTGGAGCGCGTGGTCACCAACCTGCTGACGAACGCCCTCAAGTACAGCCCCCAGGGGACGCCCGTGGACGTGCGCCTGTCCGCCGTGCACGACCAGGCCGTGGTGTCGGTGAGCAACCAGGGCGCGGGGCTGTCCCCCCGGGACGCGGCGCGCCTGTTCGACAAGTACTACCGCACGGAGGACGGCCGCTCCGCGGACGGCAAGGGCCTGGGCCTGGGGCTCTACATCAGCCGGCTCATCGTGGAGGCCCACGGCGGCCACATCTGGGTGGAGAGCGAACCGGACCGGGGCGCCACCTTCTTCTTCAGCGTGCCGCTGGAGGTCCCCTCCGCCCGGCCGGAGTCCGACTCCGAGCCCCTGCGCCAGCGCGCGAGCTGATCACCGCGGGACGAACCAGCGCGGCAGCCAGTCCGCGCCCTTCGCCGTGGTGAGCCGCGTCTGGCCCGTGCCATCCGGGCGCATCAGGTACAGGTCCGTGTCGCCCTCGCGCTCGGAGACGAACACCAGCGCCTTGCCGTCCGGGCTCCACGCCGGCATGTCGTCGCGGTGCGCGCCGTCCGTCAGCGCCACCGGCGTGCCCCCCGCGACGTCCGCCACCCAGATGCGGCTCTTCCCATCCGGGTGCCGCGCCACGTACGCCACGCGCTGGCCGTCCGGACTGAAGGCCGGCTCACGC
This sequence comes from Corallococcus silvisoli, assembly GCF_009909145.1. Classification (NCBI taxonomy): domain Bacteria; kingdom Pseudomonadati; phylum Myxococcota; class Myxococcia; order Myxococcales; family Myxococcaceae; genus Corallococcus; species Corallococcus silvisoli. The sequence continues at coordinate 280,590 of NZ_JAAAPJ010000006.1, read as the reverse complement.
TCGTCGCCCGCGAAGCCTTCGCCGGACAGGACGCGCAGGTCGGAGCCATCCGGGCGCACCAGGTACACGCGCTCCCTGCGCTCGCGGTTGCTCACGAACAGGAGCCACTTGCCGTCCGGACTCCACTGCGGCGTCCGGTCCTCCAGGTAGAAGGTGGTGATGCGGCGCGGCTCGCCCGTGCCGTCCGCGCGGTAGACGTAGACCTCCGGGTCTCCCTCGCCGCTGCACACGCACGCCACCTCGCGGCCGTCCGGGGACACGGCGGGCTCGAAGCAGCCCTCCTTCACGTGCGTCAGCCGCGTGTCCACCGCGTCCGCCGTGGGCTGCACGCGCACCACGTCGCTGAAGCCCTGCGCGTCCGACTCGGCCACCAGCCACTTCCCATCCGGACCCCAGCTCGCGTTGCGCGCGCGCGTCCGGGGCGGATGCAGCGCCACCGCGGGGCCTCCATCCAGCGGCTGCACGCGCAGCTGCTGGAAGACGCGCCCGTTCGCCTCCCCCGACGCCACCACCAGCAGCGACCGTCCCTCGGGAGAAGGGGGGCCCGGGTATTCGTCCTCCGGCGCGGAGGTGATCCGCGCCTCCTGCCCGTCCGGCGTCACCCGCCAGACGTCCTTCTGTCCCGCCCGTTCCGAGAGGAAGACGATGGCGCCCGGCAGGGCCCGCCGCTCCGCTTCCGTCAGGGCACCGGGCGCGGCCGGGGCCGAGCCAGCACCGCCGCAGCGGCCCTGGCACCCCAGCGCGCCCAACACCCCGAGCACGGCCCACCACCGCCGTGCCCGGAGGGACCCGGAACGCGACGTCCGTTCAAGGCCCCGTGGCGTCACGTCAGCGCACCCGGACCGCGTCCGCGATGACCACCGAGCCCGGCGCCTGCCAGCGGCTCAGCTGCACCTTGTTCCAGCCGGCGGTGAAGCTGTACGTGCCCAGCTGCACCCACTTGCCGCCGTTGGCCTGCTGGTTCACGGTCGCCGTGCCCAGGTTGGTGCCACCGGCGTTGAAGGAGATGAACGCCGCGGCCGAGGACCGGTTCGTGCCCGCCACCCACCACGCGTCCACCGTGCGCGTCTGCGCCGAGCTCAGGTAGAACCAGAACGTCGCCGGCTCGGAGACCGTGTCCGTGGACGCGAAGTAGTAGCCGCTGCCGTAGTAGCCCGCGCTCGTGCCCGCGGTCCACGTGCCCGTCAGCTCGAAGCGCGCCTTGGCCGCGTCGTTGTTGGCGCTGTTGCTGTCGATGATGATTTCACCGGACGGCGTCGCGGTGCCGCAGTAGCTGTTGATCTTGCTGAGGTACGACGACCACGGCCAGTTGGGACCCGGGTCCGTGCGCGTCGCGGGCTGAAGCTTGCCGTGCGCCACGATGTGGTAGCTGTCCTTGAGGATGGCGTTGTCGCGCGCGATGTCGCACGACAGCTTCGCGGACGCGTCGATCTGCCCGGCCGGGAAGGACGTCTGGCTGGCGTAGCCGCCGTGCTCGATGCCGATGGTGAAGTGGTTGGACTGGGTGCCGTTGAGCCAGCACTCCTTGTTGCTGTTGAGCGTGCAGTCGTAGTTCGCGCCAATGTGGTAGGCGCGGTTCGCCTCGCGCACCAGCTGCGAGATCTCGCTGCCGCTCTCGTTCACCACGTAGTGCGCGCTCACGCCCGCGGCGGTGTTGGTGAGCCAGCTCCAGCAAGAGGAATAGCTGCCCTCGCAGGTGTGGATGATGATCATCGACGGGTCGCCCGCCGCGCCCGTGGTGCGCGTACCGTAGTTGGTCGTGGGCGCCGGCCGCCAGATGGACGCGGCGTAGTCAGGGCCCGCGGCCAGCGCGCGCACCGGGGGACGCGCGAACTTCGCCTCCACCTGCACGGGCTCCAGCGACACCGCCACCGAGCCGTCCTGGTTGAGCGCCACCGCGCCCTGGTTGAGGACCGCGTACACGCCCCGGTGCACGTGCTCCGCCTGCGCGTCCGGGTCGCTGATGCCGCTCAGCCGCGCCACCACCGGCGCCCACGCCGCCAGGTCCCCACGCTCCACGTTCGCCTCGGTGGCCAGCTGGGACAGCCGGGCCGCGCCCGCGCGCAGGTTGGACAGCGCGTCCGTGCGCGCCGCCTCCGCCGTCACGCCAGCCAACGCCGCGCCCGCCTCCAGGTCCTCGCCACGCAGGGCCATCAGGCCGGACGCGGGCTGCTGGCCCGGAAACTCCTCCGTGCCCCGCACCATCTGCCAGCGCGTCTCCGTGTAGGAGACCGCCTTGAGCAGCTCCGCCGGGACGTTGAACTCCAGAGCGGCCTGCGCGAACAGCGGATCCAACTCACGCGGCAGCGCGCTGCCCGCCGTCTCCGCCCCGGGCTGCGACGGCGTCTCGGTGGGGGCGGGCGTCTCCTGGGGCTGCTGCGCCTGGGGACCGCACGCGGACAACACCAGGGCGGCGGCAGCCGCCGCGAAGGGATTGCGGAAGGATGACATGAGGGGGACTCCAAAAGTCGGGGGAGGGACTTCACGTCCGCCTCCGCGTTCCCACGAAGGCGTCTGGAGCCCTCCCTTCAGCACCCCGCGTGCCAGCCCCCGTCAGCCCCCCGCCCGCCCCCCGTTCGCCTCCAGGACCGGTGCATCCATGCTCCACCTGCTCAGGCCCCGAAATGCCCCCCTGGAACCCAAACACCTGAAATCATGTAATTACCTACATCCCAGAAGCCACTGTCCCGGGCCCTGAGAACACGTGGTGCACGCATGCTCCACTGACGTGTTGGAGGACATCCGAAACGTAACAACTTGATACATATCTTCCTGTATCTATTGATATTTTCAGCCTTGCCGGACCTCCTGAGAAGGCGGCCCAAGGGGCGGGGATGAGGGAAGGGCCGACACGGGGCGGGCCATCCGCTATGACGCCAGCATCATGCGGCTCTTCGGTATCGGCGACACGCACCTGCCCTCCACGCGGCAGAAGGACATGCACCGCTTCGGCTGGACGGACCACCCGCTCCCGCTGCAACGCGCGTGGGATGAGCGGGTGCGTCCGGAGGACGCGGTCATCGTCGCGGGCGACATCTCCTGGGCCACGCGGCCCCACGAGGTGATGGACGACCTGGCGTGGCTGGACGCGCGGCCGGGGCGCAAGGTGCTGGTGCGCGGCAACCACGACTACTGGTGGGGCGACTCCGCGTCCAAGCTGCGCAAGCTGCTGGAGCCGTTCCGCACGCTGGAGGGCTTCCTCCACAACAACGCGGTGGTGCTGGGGCCGTGGGTCATCGCGGGGACGCGGCTGTGGACCGCGCCAGAGGCCCCGCCCATGCCCGGCGGAGAGATGGGCGACGAGCCGTCCGACGCGGGCTACGTGGAGCGCGAGACGCGCAGGCTGGCCACGTCGATTGAGGACGCGCGGAAGAAGGAGCAGGCGCACCCCACGCCGCTCACGCGCATCGTCGCCGTGCACTTCCCCCCCGTGTACGCCAACGAGCGGCCCACCGCCTTCAGCGCCCCCATTGAAGCGTTCGCGCCCAAGGTCTGCGTCTACGGCCACCTGCACTCGAGCGGCATCCCGGCGGGCTTCACCGGCGACCGCGGCGGCGTGCGCTACGTGCTCGCGTCGTGCGACGCGGCCGGCTTCGCCCCGGTGCTGCTCGACGAGCGCTGACCGGCCCGGGGGCCATCCGCCACCAGAGAACCTGGGACCCGCGCGACCCACCACGTTGGCCCGCGCCCCCGACATGGGGCGTCGTGCCTGGGTGGCCAGTGGGCTGTGACGCCGGGTGAAGGCGCTTTGTCGACAGGCGGGAGTGTCCCGTTAAGCTGGACCCGGCTTCCATCCTGGGAAGCGAGGAGTGGAAGTCATGCCATCGGACAAGGCCGAACTCGCCGCGCGGATCGCCAGCCTCCAACCGGGGGACTCCATCCGCGGCCTCATCTTCAAGTCCGTCTTCGGCCTGGTGCAGCAGCACGCGGGCGCCATCGGGATGGAGAAGCTGCGCACGGGGGAGCTGGACCACGACTACGCGGAGCTGCGCTCGTACCCGGCGCGGGAGTTCCTCACGCTGATGTTCAACGCGGCGGATCTCCTGGAGGGGACGTTCGGTTCCGCGGAAGGGGTGTTCCACGCGTGCGGAGAGGTGAGCATCACGCGCTACTCCACCGGGCCGGGGATGCTGGTGTTCGGCATCATCTCCCGGGGGGACCCCCAGAAGCTCTTCGCGGGCGCGCAGATGGCGTACAGCGCGGCGGTGTCCTACGGCAACCGCGAGTACCTCACGACGGGGCCGAAGTCGGGCACCCTGCGGATGCGCCGGGACATGATGCCGCCCGCGTACCACGTGGGCATCCTCACCGGCTCACTCAAGGTCTTGGGCTTGACGGGCAAGGCCACCGCGAAGGCGCAGGGCATCGACCGCGTGGACTACGACATCCAGTGGAGCTGACGTGGGACGCGGGGCCGCGCGTCGCCCGAGCCGCCTGAATCAGTCGACCCGCGTGTAGGTCACATCCAGCTGCGCGACGACGCGCTCGCCCACCGCCGCCCAGCAGGCGAAGGTGTGGTCGGCGCCGCGGACGCGGGTGCGGTGCGCGCCGAAGACCACCTTCTGGCCCGCGTAGGCCAGGCTGTCCGCGGACAGCTTCACGTCCTTGGCCACGAAGCGGGCGCCGGGGCTCATCTCCAGCGAGCGGCCCAGCGTGGTCGCCATCCGCGTCATGCCGCCAGCGACGACGGCCACCGGCATCACCGGGTGCATGGCGAAGTGGCCCTTGCACAGCTCCGGGGTGACCACCAGCGAGGCGCTCAGGATGTCGCCCTCGTTGCGCCAGTCCTGCAGGTCCAGCGGCTTGCTGTACGGGTTCTGGCGCAGCTTGGCCCACTCCTCCGGGGTGCGCTGCACGGTGTCCGAGGGACGCGGCTCGCGGCGCATCTCCTGGCGGGCCTCGCCGAACAGGCGGGTGAACGCCGCCGCGGACAGCACGTTGTAGTCCACCTCCAGGCGGAACAGCGGCGTGCCGTCCGACGAGGACAGCAGCGTGCGCGCCGTGCAGGTGCGCTTGCCCGTGTACTCCGCCTGCGCCAGCGCCCAGAGCATGTCCGTGCCGCGCTCCTGCGCCGACGGCTGCAGCCACTGACCGCGCGCCGCGCTCGCCAGGTAGAAGTGCTGGCCGTCCTTGGGCGCCACCAGCGCCGCGCCGCACGACCCCAGGATGGCCAGGTGACGGCCCGCCTCGCCCAGGCCGATGGGCATCGCCTCCGCCTCCGACACCATCTGCACCGGAACGCGCGCCACCACCTCGCCCGGCAGCACCGTCACGTCCTTCAGCGCGAAGTACGGATCACGCACGCAGATGCGCGGGTACAGCTCCTGGGCGCTCAGCACCGTGTACGGCGCCGCCTCCGACAGAGGCATCAGCGGCTGCGTCACCCACGGCATGGCGGACTTCTGCACCGGCGACGACTGGGGGGCGGGGGCGATGGCCTGGAGCATGGAAGAGCTGACCTCGTTTCAGACGCCGGGTGTCGGGGGACACCTGGAAGCAGGGTAACCAAGTTCTTTTACGACAGGACAGGATTTTTCTCTGCCCCGCGAAAAGATTCTCGATTGATCGGCGGAAGTGTTGCTGCCCTGCCGTATTTTTTTATCCGAACAGGAATTAGGGGTGTGCGGCGCCGCAAGATGAAGCAGGCAGGCGCGGACGTAAAGGGCCGAGTCACACCCAGGGTTGCCCCCGTGCGGTCTCATCAGACCCACCCCTCCCCACCCCTACATCAATGATTCCAAGGGGTTGTGCCTCTAATTTGGCCCAAGACCCGGAAAACACGCGGGGTGTGACCCAACAAGATTTTCTTCTCGTGGGGTGAAGTCCTGATGCGTCGTGACAGGTGGGGCGGAAAGCGGCGGCGCGGAGGCCCAGGAGGGCCTCCGGCGCGGGGGGAGCTACAGCTCCACCTGGCTGCCCAGCTCCACGACGCGGTTGGGCGGGATGCGGAAGTAGGCGGTGGCGCTGCGGGCGTTGCGGCTCATCCAGGAGAAGAGGGCCTCGCGCCACATGGCCATGCTGGGCTTCTTCGTGGGGATGAGCGTTTCGCGGCCCAGGAAGAAGCTGGTGCCCATGAGCTGGAACTGGAGGCCCTTCTCCCGGCAGCGCTTGAGGATGTCCGGGATGCTGGGGTTCTCCATGAAGCCGTAGCGGGCGACGACGCGCACGAAGCCCTGCTCCAGGGGCTCCACCTCCACGCGCTCCACGCCCGGGACGTGGGGAATCTCCTCCGGGATGATGGTGAGCAGCACCACCTGCTCGTGCAGCACCTTGTTGTGCTTGAGGTTGTGCAAGAGCGCGGGCGGCGTGCCGTCCGGGTTGCCCGTCATGAAGATGGCGGTGCCGGGCACGCGCACGGGCGGGTGGTCCCCGAAGCTGCCCAGCAGGTCCTTGAGGCTGATGCTCGCCGCGCGCAGCTTGGCCGCGAGGATGTCCCGGCCGCGCTTCCAGGTGGTCATCAGCGTGAAGATGCAGACGGCGAGCAGCAGCGGGAACCAGCCGCCGTCCGAAATCTTCACCGCGTTGGCGCCGAAGAAGGACACGTCCACCACCAGGAACAGCCCCGCGACAGGCAGGGCCACGGCGCGGCTGACGCCCCAGCGCTCGCGGGCCACGACGTAGGCGAGCACCGTGGTGATGGCCATGGTCGTCGTCACCGCGATGCCGTACGCCGCCGCCAGCCGGCTGGAGGAGCCGAAGCCCAGCACCAGCGCCACCACGCCCACCAGCAGCGCGCCGTTGAGGCCGGGCAGGTAGATCTGCCCCATCTCCTCCGCGGACGTGTGCACCACCTCCATGCGCGGGCTGTAGCCCAGCTGCATCGCCTGGCGGGTGATGGAGAAGGAGCCGGAGATGAGCGCCTGGGAGGCGATGACGGCGGCGCCCGTGGACAGGGCCACCAGCGGATAGAGGGCCCAGTCCGGGGCCAGCAGGTAGAAGGGGTTGCGGGCCGCCTCCGCGTGGCGCAAGAGCAGCGCCCCCTGCCCCAGGTAGTTGAGGACGAGCGACGGCAGCACCAGGGCGAACCACGCGCGCTTGATGGGCCCCGCGCCGAAGTGGCCCATGTCCGCGTAGAGCGCCTCGCCGCCCGTCACCACCAGGAACACCGCGCCCAGCACCAGGAAGCCGTGCAGGCCATTGTCGATGAAGAAGTGCACGGCGTGCAGGGGCGACAGCGACCAGAGCACCGCGGGGTTGTGCAGCAGCTCCTTCACGCCCAGCACCGCCAGCACCAGGAACCACACGCACATGAACGGGCCGAACACCGCGCCGATGCCGCCCGTGCCCTTCCGCTGCACCAGGAACAGCAGCCCCAGGATGATGAGGGAGATGGGGATGACGTAGGGCTCGAAGACGGGCGTGGCCACGCTCAGGCCCTCCACCGCGCTCAGCACGGAGATGGCGGGCGTGATGAGGCCGTCGCCGTAGAGCAGCGCCGCGCCGAAGATGCCCAGGGTGATGAGCACGGGCCGGGCGCGGTGCGCCTGCCCTCGGGGGCGGTGCATGGCCAGCGCCATCAACGCGAGGATGCCACCCTCCCCCCGGTTGTCCGCGCGCATCACGAACAGCAGGTACTTCACCGACACCACGATGATGAGCGACCAGAAGATGAGCGACAGCACGCCCATCACGTTCGCGGGCGTCGGCGAGATGCCGTGCGGCCCGGTGAAGCACTCGCGCAGCGCGTACAGCGGGCTGGTACCAATGTCTCCGTAGACGATGCCCAGCGCGCCCAGCGCCAGCATCAGGATGCGTTTGGGAGAATCCGGCCCCTCCGAGGAGGCGGCGGATGAATCCGAGGGTGCGTTCACGGCCCCCGCTTTAGCCGAACCCTGGCCCGCCGCAACCGGCGCCGTGCCACTCCTTTGTTTTCCAACCGGTCAAGGGTGTTCGCATGTGCGCGCCTCGGCGCCTTGCCCCTGGGGGTCCCAGGCCGGGGAACGAGGAGCGTGCCCACGACCAACGCTTCCGGGGTTTGGGTGTCCTGCATCCGAGAAAGCAGGGATGACGGGACCTGGGACGCACTGCATGTCGGGCGGAGGCGTGTTCCCATGGGGGGCGCAACGGGGGGACGCCGTATGACGATGGTGGCATCCAGGTTGGGGGAAGCGCGGCGTTTCGGGGCGCAGCTTCCGGAAATCGAGGAGCGGTTGGCGCTGCTGGCGGAGGCGTCCCGGGTGCTGGCGGACGCCTCCCTGGAGCCGCCCGCGGTGATGGAGCGGCTGTGCGGCCTGGTGGTGCCACTGCTGGGGTCCGCGTGCGCGCTGCGGCTCTTGTCGGAGGACGGGCTGTGGCTGCGCACGGTGGCGTCGGCGGCGTCGGTGCCGGAGGCGCGGGGGCGCCTGCAGGCGCTGCTGTCCCAGCGGATGCGCGCGGACGAGGGCGTGGCGGCGGAGGTGCTGGACACGGGCATGGCGCAGGGGGTGGAGGCGGTGCTGGTGCTGCCCCTGCGCGCGCGGGGACGTCCGCTGGGGACGCTGACGGTGTGGCGGGACGCGCCGGAGCCGCTGCCGTTCGATTCGGGGGAGCAGCTCCTGTTGCAGGAGCTGGCGGACCGGGCGGCGCTGGCGCTGGACGTGGCGCGGGCGTACGCGGCGGAGCGGCAGGCGCGGCAGGCGGCGGAGGTGGCGGCGGGGAGGCTCGCGCGGTTGCAGCAGGTCACCTCGGAGCTGTCGGAGGCGCTCACCGCCGCGCGCGTGGCGGAGGTGGTGCTGGAGCAGGGGCTGGCGGTGGCGGACGCGACGGCCGGGGGGCTGTGGGGCCTGGAGCCGGACGCGACCCACGCCGTGCTCCTGCGCTGCGCGGGGTGCTCGCCGAACGCGGCGGAGCGGCTGAAGCGGCTGCCGCTGCACGGGGACTCGCCGGTGGCGCGGGCGCTGCGGGAGTCGCGGCCGGTGTGGCTGGAGTCGGAGGACGCGCTCGCGGGGCCGGAGCGGCAGTCGCCCTCGTCGGCGTGCCTGCCGCTGGTGGCGGACGGGCGCGCGCTGGGGGTGCTGGTGTTCACCTTCAGCCTGGCGCACGCGTTCGACGACGACGAGCGGGCCTTCCTCCAGCTGGTGGCGCACCACGCGGCGCAGGCGCTGGCGCGGGCGCGGCTGCTGGAGCGCGAGCAGCGGGCGCGCGCGGCGCTGCGCGAGGCGCACGGGACGCTGGAGGCCATCATCCAGGCGAGCCCCGCGGCCATCATGCTGCTGGACCCCGACGGCACGGTGCGGATGTGGAACCCGGCCGCGGAGCGGATGCTGGGGTGGACGACGGAGGAGGTGCTGGGGAAGGTGTTGCCCGCGGTGCCGCCGGAGCACTTCGAGGCGTTCCGGCACAGCCTGGAGCGCGCCACCCGGGGCACGGTGCTGGACGGCGCCCCCATGGCGGCGCGGCGGCGCGACGGCGGCGCGGTGCAGGTCGCGGTGTGGACGGGCCGCGTGCACCCGGCGAGCGGCCCCCCGCAGTGTCTGAGCGTGATGGTGGACATCACCGAGCGCCAGCGCGGCGAGGCGGCGCAGCGCTTCCTGGCGGAGGCCGGCGGCGTGCTGGCGGGGAGCCTGGAGGAGGAGGAGACGCTGGAGCGCGTGGCCCACCTGGCGGTGCCGGCGTACGCGGAGTCCTGCGGCGTGTTCCTGGAGGACGAGTCCGGCGGCGTGCGCTGCGTGGCCACGGCGGGAGGCAGCGTGGATGGCGAGGTGCCGCCGCCGGGGCTCGCGGTGGTGGCGCGGGTCATCCAGTCCGGGAGGCCGGAGTCGCGCTCGGGGCTGTCGGAGGCGGATCCGTCGTGCGCGCGCGCGGGCGGGACGTGCGCGTACCTGTGCGTGCCCCTGCGGGTGCGCGGACACACGCTGGGGGCGCTGACGTTCGTCACGTCGAAGCGGGCGTACGACGTGCAAGACCTGGCGCTGGCGCAGGAGCTGGCGCGGCGGGCGGCGCTGGCCCTGGACAACGCCAGCCTCTACCGGGACGCGCGGCAGGCCATCCGCCTGCGCGAGGAGTTCCTCTCCATCGCGAGCCATGAGCTGAAGACCCCCATCAGCGCGCTCCAGCTCCAGGTGCAGAGCCTGCTGGCGGGGGTGACTCGCTCCGGCGCGAGCTTCGACCCGGAGCGGCTCAAGCGCGGGCTGGAGCGGGTGGACCGGCAGGTGAAGCGGCAGACGCTGCTGGTGAACGACCTGCTGGACGTGTCGCGGCTGAGCGCGGGGAAGCTGGAGCTGGTGCTGGAGCCCCTGGAGCTGGGCGCGCTGGTGCGCGAGGTGGCTGAACGCTTCGAGCCGGAGTACGTGCGCGCGGGCACGCCGCTGGAGCTGGCCCTGGGGCCGGAGGTGCGCGGCCAGTGGGACCGGCTGCGGTTGGACCAGGTGCTCACCAACCTGATGTCCAACGCGCTGAAGTACGGGCGGGGCAACCCGGTGCGCGTGTCGCTGGCCGTGGAGGACGGCCGGGCGCGGGTGCGGGTGCGGGACGGCGGCATCGGCATCGCGAAGGAGCACCTGCCGCGCCTGTTCCACCGCTTCGAGCGCGCGGTGTCCGAGCGCAACTACGGCGGCTTCGGGCTGGGGCTGTGGATCGCCCGCCAGATCGTCGAGGCCATGGGCGGCCGCATCGAGGTGGACAGCGTCCTGGGCGAAGGGTCCACGTTCCGCCTGGAGCTGCCCCACGGGGCCTGAGGCCGGCGCTCACCGGTGGAGGGCGGGGAGCCCTTCGGCGATGACGCCGCAGCCGCGCTGGGACTCGCGGCGGTGGAGCATGTGGCAGCGCTCGGGGGAGGGACAGTCGGTGTCGCGGGTGCAGGGCTGGAAGCAGTAGCCGCTGGCCTCGTCGCAGGTGAGCCCCCGGGCGCACGGCGTGCGCGCATCACAGCGGGCCCGGCACTCGAAGGCCTCGGTTTCGAGCGAGGGCTCCGCGAAGCCGCGCAGGCAGTCCTGGGGGGCGGCGCAGGGCGCGCCATCCGCGCAGGCGGGCCCCACGAAGGGGCGGCAGAGGGGCACCTCGCCCGGGCCGTCCGTCGCGCAGCGCTCGCCTTCGGGACACGGGCGGTCGCGGCAGGTCGGAACGCAGGCGCCGCGCACGCGGTAGGGATTCGGTGCGCACTCGGTGCCGGAGGCGCACGCGCCCGGGTCGTGCACGTCGCACGGGGGACCGCAGGCCCCCTGGACGCATTGGAGCCCCGGGGCGCAGCGGCCCTCCGGCGCTTGCGCGTCGCCCGCGCACCGCTCGCCGGCGCGCAGCCGTCCCTCGGGCGTGCAGCGGCGCAGGACCTGGCCGGACGCGGAGGGGTCCACCGGGTGGCAGGACTCGGAAGGGGGGCAGTCCTCCGCGTCCTCGCAGAAGCGGCGCCGGGGCTGGCACTCGCGGAAGCCGAAGTCCGGGTGGCGCGCGCACACGTCGCCCGCGGGACACGCGGCATCGGCGTCGCAGCGGTCCTCGCAGGCGAGCGAGCCCTGGGGGTCCGCGTGGCAGTTGGACGGGACGTTCGGGAGCCGGATGCCGTTGGCGAGCATGACGGCCCTGGCCCCCGAGCCCTCGCGGGGCCCGAGGCGCGCGGCGCCGGGGGCGACGGACAGGTCGGCCTGGGAGGTGAGGTCCGGCCCCGGCCACGCGAGCCACGCCGCCGTGCCCACGGCGGTCGCGAACGCGGCCAGGGCGATGAGCAGGCAGAGCGCGCGCGGCGTCACCGGAGGGCCCTGCCGTTCATCGTTCCGTCTCCTCCTGGGGGGAGGAGGAGCCTACAGCGCCAGGAGCAGCAGCGACGCCTGCTCCGTGGGCGAGGCCGCGAGGAAGGTGTCCGGCAGCGTGACCTGCGTGGGCGGCGTGAGGGAGCGGTCGCAGCTTCGCGGCCCTTCGTAGGTGCGGCCCGGCTCCTTCGCCTTCAGCCGGTACGTGCAGTCGCGCACGTACACCGTCAGCTCCTCCGGCGAGAGCGTCAACGAGGCCGGACGCCCGCCAAAGCCACCCTTGGCCTTCAGCGCGTCGCCCTCCTTCGTCACGTCCAGGTTCACCACCGACGGACCGATGTTGCCCTTCACCTTCTGGTCCTCCAGCTTCAACGCCACCGTGGCGTCCGCCACCCGGCCTCGCAGCTCACCCGGTGTCCGGGACACCTGGAACTCCTGCCCCGTGACGTTGTCCGGCGTCATCCGCAGGTTGAACTGCTGCCGCGCGATGCGGAAGGAGAGCTGATCCTGGTCGGAGGCCGCGACCGCGCCTCCCACCGCGACGAGCACCCCCAGCACCCCCACACCCCGACGCAAAGACTGGCTCAAGCGCTTCATGGACACCTTCCTCCGGGCCCACCCAGGGCCCACATCCTCTTCACTGACAATGTGTAACGACCCTGGGTGACGCCATCTCCGTCGCGGAGGAAGTCGTTGCGCGCCGAAGGCTATTTCCCGTCCGCAGTGCCGCCTGCCTGCCCCTCGGACGGGCTCAGCAGGTGCTTCTCGAAGAACATCAGCGCCGTGGTCGTGGCCATGTCCCGGTTCGGCTTCTTCTGGAACCCGTGCCCCTCGTCCGTGGCCAGCAGGTACCAGACGTCCGAGCCCTTCTTGCGCACCGCCTGGACGATCTGCTCCGCCTCCGACTGGGGCACGCGCGGGTCGTTGGCGCCCTGCTGCACGAAGAGCGCCGCGCGGATCCTGTCCACCGAGCCCAGCGGAGAGATGCGCTCCTGCACCTTGCGCACGGCCGGGTCGCGCTCATCGCCGTACTCCGCGCGCCGCAGGTCCCGCCGGTACGCCTGCGTGTTCTGGAGGAACGACGGCAGCGACGAGATGCCCACCACGTCCACCGCCGCCTTCACGCGGTCCGGGAAGAACGCCACCGTCGCCAGCGTCATGTAGCCCCCGTACGAGCCGCCGAAGATGCCCACCCGCGACGCGTCCAGCTCCGGCCGCGACGCGACGAAGTCCAGCGTGGCCCCGATGTCCGCCAGGCTCTGCTCGCGCTTCACGCCGTCGTCCATCGCCCGGAACGCCTTGCCGTACCCCTCCGAGCCGCGCACGTTGGGCAGGAGCACCGCCATCCCCAGCTCCGTCGCCATCAGCTGGAGCTGCGCGCTGAAGCCAGGCCGGCTCTGACCTTCCGGCCCGCCGTGGAACATCACCACCACGGGCACCTTCCCCTTCACGTGCTTCGGCAGGTACAGGAGCGCCGGCACCTTCACGCCGTCCGTGGACGGGTAGCGCACCAGCTCCGGCTCCACGAACGTCTCGGGATCCAACCCGCCCACCTCCGAGCGCGTCCAGCGCGTGCTCTTCTTCGTGCCCAGGTCCACCGTGAAGACATCCAGCGGGACCCGCGACGACGTGAGCGAGAACGCCACCCGGTCCGAGCGCTTCGGCGGGAAGCGGACCTCCGCGATGACCCCCTGCGGCGTCTCCACCGGCGACAGGGCCTGCGTGCGCGTGTCCAGCAGGTACAGCCGGCCGTAGCCCTCCTCGTTGACGGCCACCGCCAGCTTGCGCCCGTCCGGCGACAGCTCCAGGTGCTCCACGTTCCAGCGCACCGCCTTCGTCAGCGACGGCGGGGACGCCGGGGGCGTGCCCGTCAACGGCAGGCGGTACAGCTGCGAGAAGTCGCTGTAGCGGTCCGTGGCCACGTACACGCCCTGCCCGTCCTGCGTGAAGACGGCGGCCTCCAGGCTGCCCTTGCCCTCCTTGGGCGTCAGCTGCGTGCGCGCGTTCGTCTTCAGGTCCACCACGCTCAGGTCCGAGTCATCCGCCGCGCGGAACTGGCGCACCAGCAGCTTCGAGCCGTCCTCGGAGAAGTCCAGCGGCGCCCAGCTTCCGTCGGCCTCCGTCACGCGCTTCGCCTGCTTGGGGTCCGCGGTGGGCGCCACGTACACGTCGGTGTCCTTGCCGTTGCGCCCCGTGCCCGCGTACGCGAGCCAGCGCCCGTCCCGGGACACCACCAGCTCCTCGTGCCGGCTCTTGCCGTCCGTCAGCAGCTCCGAGCGCCCCGTGCGCCGGTCCAGCTTGAGCACCTGGAAGAACTCTCCGCCGCCCGTGTCCTGGAGATAGAAGATGACCTGCGGGTTGCCCGGCAGGAAGCGCGCCCGGTTGATGGGCTCCTTCGTGAAGGTGAGCTGGGTGCGCGCGCCCAGCGGCATCTCCACCAAGTGCAGCTGATTGACGTCCCCGAAGCGCGTGGAGATGAGCACCTGCTGGCCATCTCCGCTCACGTCCAGGAGCTGCGCGGAGCGCGACTCCAGGTACTGCTGGACGCGCTGGGAGAGCGCGGGGGGCACCGGCGGCACGCCGCTCGTCCACAGGTTGGGCAGGCCGGGCAGCGGCGCGATCCCCGGGACGGCGGAGGGCGCCTTCGCGGCGGCCGGCGCCGGAGCGGGCTTCGACGGGGCCGGCGCGGGCGTCTGGGCCGCGAGCAGGGACACGATGAGCGGAAGGGACGCGAGGGTCATGGTGCGCCGACCCTACCAGCGCCGTCGCCTCTCCAGGCACCCACGCGCGGTTCCCCGCGACGGCCGCGATGACGCGAGGTGAACCGGCGGCCACCCGCCGCGTGTGATGCGCCGCGGCGACCGGGCAGGCACTCAGGCGCGGCGCTCCGGTCCCACCGCCCATCACACCCACCGTCCGGGGAGGACGCACGCGCCCGTGATGCCCTCGGCTTGCGACGTGCGCCAGTGCACAACGTCGCGGGCGGACAGTCCCGCCGCGAAGGGGGGGTGGCCACCCCTTGGAGGATGTCCACCCTTACCGGGATCGACGACATCAGTGCCGAGCCGAGTCCGTGGCTCGCCGGGAGAAGGGGACTTCAACATGGGCGGGTTGCGGGGGAAGACACTGCGGATCGTCGCGCTCACGTCGCTGGGCATGCTCGCGCTCGCGTGTGGGAGCGGCACGGTGGGCGCCCCGGATGCGCCTCCCACGCAGGACGGGCCGGTGCTCGTCCCGCCCACCCGCGCGCAGCTGCGGCTCGTGCAGGCCGCGCCGGGCGCGCCCGCGGTGGACGTCTACATCGCCGGAGACCCCACGCCCGTGGCCAACGCCGTGGCCTATGGCGCCACCACGCCCTACCTCACGCGGGACGCGGGCCCCATCACCGTCGAGCTGCGCCCCACGGGCGCCGCGCCGGAGTCGCGGCCCCTGCTCTCGCTCGGGGTGGGCATGGAGGGCGGGACGCGCTGGACGGTGGTGGCCGCTGGCGGCTCCCCGCCCGCGCCCACCGACGCGGCGCTCCGCCTGCTGCTGCTGCGCGACAACCCCGTGCCCGCGGACGGAGGACAGGCACGCCTGCGCGTCGTCAACGCGGGCACGGACGCGCCCACGGTGGACGTGGACCTGGGCAATGACGGCTCGGTGGAGGTGGCGTCGCTCGCGCGCTTCAGTGATTCGGGGGAGACGGCGCTGGTGGTGCCCTCGGGCTCGGCGCTCCAGGTGGGCCTCCGCGGCGGCGGCGCGGCCCCGGTGATGACGTCGTTCACCCTGCCCGCCCTCGGCTCCGGCACCGACACGCTCATCGTCGCCACCGGCCTCCTGTCCCAACCCGCGCGCGCGGGCGACGGCTTCTCGCTGCTCACCGCCGGCCGCGACGGCACGCTGGCCATCCTGCGGCAGAACCCGACGCTGTATGTGTTGAACGCGTCACCGGACGCCCCGCCGCTGGACCTCTTCGCCGGCGACCACCCGTTCTTCAGGGACCTGACCTCCGGCGCGCTGTCCTCGCCGCTCCAGGTGGCGCCGGGCACCTACGTGCTGGACCTCTTCGCCGCCACGCCCGCGGAAGCGCGGCCCGCGGCCCCGCCGGTGGCCTCCATCACCACGCCCACCCTGGTCCCGGGCGAGCGCTACCTGATGGTCGCCGCGGGCTACCTGACGCCGCCCGGACCTTCCGCGCACCCCTTCACGCTGCTGTCCCTGACGGAGCGCTTCGCGGACGACCCCGCCAACCTGCGACTGCGGTGGGTGCACGCGGCGTCGGACACGCCCGCCATGGACGTGGGCCCGCTGGGCTCCGGGCGCCGCGTGCTGCCGGACGCGCCCTTCCTCAACGTGCCCTTCGCCGCCGCCACCGCGCCGGACGGCCTGCCGCTGCCCTCCGGGGGCGCCATCACCCTGGGCGTGGTGCCCACGAACGAGGCCAACCGCGCGCCGCGCACCACCTTCTCCCTCGCGCCCGTGGCGGACACGCGCCTCTTCGCCGTCGCCACCGACGCGCCCGGCGCCGAGCCCGGGAGCTGGGACCTCCAGCTGCTTCTGGTGGACACCTCTCGCACGCCGTGGACCGTGAGCGCCCAGGCCCACGAGCCCTGAGCGTCAGAAGGCCCAGCCCAGGTTGAGCAGGAGCCGCTGCGCGAAGCTCCACGTCGTGTCGTGGGCCCGCTCCACGGACATGCCTCCGTCGGAGTGCCACGTGCCCTGGTCGTAGGAGTTCGCGCTGCGCACGGCCCCCACGCCCACGCCGGCCTGCACCGTGAAGCCGGGATCCACCACCACGCTGTACCCCAGGACCGCCATCCCCCCCACGGACCAGGGGTTGGCGTCGAGGTCCGGGAGCAGGGGACCGTTCAAGGTGCTCGGTAGCATCCCATGGGAGGCCCGCCCCAGGGTCACCTCCAGGCGCGGTGACAACCACAGCCCCTGGGGCGCCCGGCCCGCCAGGTAGAAGCGCACCCCGGGCGTCAGACCCAGCTCGTACTGCGTCTGGTTGCTCCCCACCGCGCCATTGGGCCATGGCTCCTCGAAGCGTTGCCGCGTGTGGTTGAAGCCCGCGAACAGGCCCAACTCCAGCGAGAAGCGCTCCCCCAGCACGCGCTCCCCCGCCAGCACCACCCGGGTGCTGCCCGCCTGGATGGGGACGGACACCGTCACCACGTTGCGCCGCTCCACGGGAAACGAACCCGTCGTGACGCCTTCCTGCGCGAACGCCGACGTCGACACCACCGCCAGCGACAACGCCAGCGCCCACTGTCTTGCGACCATGCGATGAACCCCCGTCATGCCGCCGGACCCCCAAGGTCCGTCGTGCGGGGGGATGCCCATCGCAATCGATGTGCCAGCTTGCTCCGAGAGAGCGAGGACCCGCCGGGGCGCCGGACGCGCTGACAACCTGTCGCCGACACGCGAGCGCGCGCGTGTCAGCGTGTCAGCGTGTCAGCGTGTCACGGCGGGGTGAGCGCGACCTGGGCCTGCTCGCGGCGCAGCTGGAGCACGCGGGCGTCCGGATCCACCAGCAGCTGCTCCGGCGGGAACTCCGAGCGCAGCGTCACCCGCGCCGCTTCCCCGGCGCCAGGTTCGATGCGCGCCCCGGCGCTGAGCAGCGCGTCGGTCTCTCCGGCCTTCATCACCGCCACCTGCACGGGCATGCGGCCGGTGCCCACGTTCGTCACCGTCGCGGTGGTCACCCACCCTCCGTCCACCTTCTTCACCTCCGCGTCGGTGACGCGGTACTCGGGGACCACCACCTCGAAGAAGGCCTGCCGGGTGAACCGGTCGAAGGCCTCCGGGGACGGCGCGAAGGGGCGCATCACCGCGAGGAAGTCCTGCAGCACCGGATGGTCGGTGTTGTTCATGTACTTCCGGAGGAAGGCCTGGAGCCCCGCGTGCATCGCGTCCCGGCCCATCAGGTCCTCCAACATCCAGAACGTCCAGCCGCCCTTCTCGTAGAGGACCACCGTGTCGCCCTCGCGCGAGCCGTCCAGCTTCACCAGCGGCTGCTCTCCGTCCACGCGCCGGTCCTTGCCGTAGCGCTCCTCCATCCGCCGAGCGTTCTGCACGCGCGCCTCCCGCCCGTCGAGCTGTTCAATGAGCTTCAGCGCCGAGTAGTGCGACAGGCCCTCCGACAGCACGTTGCCGCCGGGCCCCTTGCCGGGGATGAGCAGGTTGCCCCACCACTGGTGCGCGGCCTCATGCGCGGTGACGAGCAGCACCGCGTTCGACTCCGGCGTCGTGCGCGTGAGGAACCCGATGGACTCCGAGAAGGTGATGTTCGTGGGGAAGCCCTGCGCGTAGTTGGCCAGGCCCGCGAACTCCGACAGCTTCAGCTCGTTCCACGGGAACGGGTGGAACCATTCCGAGTAGTACTTGCGCGCGGCGTCCAGCCCCCGCGACATCTCCTTCACGTTGTAGACGTGGGCCGGGTCGTGGAACACCACCGTGCCCGCGCCCTCCACGCGGGCCCACTTCCCCGCGATGACGTTGAAGAAGCTCACCGGGTGGTCGCTCTTCCACACCGTCGTGCGCCGCCCGTCCGTCACCGTGTCGCTCTCGCGCACGCCCACGGAGTTGAGCGTGTAGGCCTCCGGCCCGCTGACGCGGATCCGGAAGGGGAACGGCAGGTTGCTGCCCCAGGCGGCCTCCGTGGGGCCTTCGTAGAAGTCGCCCGGATACACGCGCGGCTCGTAGCGGTTCTCCTTGGGGTCGACCCCGCGCTCCTCCTGGTAGCCCACCACCGGCGCGAACGTGGGCTCCTCGCTGGTGAGCACCACGCCCGACGGCAGGATGAACTCCTTGGCCTCGCCGCCCGCGCGGGACACGCCGTCCGGCAGGTGGCCCTGGTACTGGAAGCCCACCCACACCTTCGCTCCGGGAGGCAGCGGCTGGGACGGCGTGAAGACATACAGCCCGGCCCGGTTCTCCGGCGTCACGTCCGCGCCATCCAGCGTCCAGCGCACGTCCGTCCAGGCATCGCCTCCGCTGAGGGCGAAGCGCGCCAGCGCCACGTCCCGCGCGTTCTCCAGCGCGTACGTGCCCTTCATGCGGAAGGCCCCCGCCTCCGGCTCCAGGTCCACGTCCAGGTCCACGTCCACCAGCAGCGGCTGCGGCGCGTCCTTCCACGTCGCCAGGTTCTTCTGCCAGTACTCCTTCGCGCGCTTCTTCGCCGCCGCGCCCTGGTGCCCCTGCCCCACCAGAATGCCCAGCCACGCGAGCGCCACCCCCGGCACCACCGCGTACGGCGCCAGCCGCCGCAGGCCCCGCATGAGGCCCGACGGCTTCAGCGACTCCAGCGTCGTCACGGAGTCGCGCGCGCGCCGTCCGTCCAGGCGCACCGCCAGCGCGGTGAAGAAGACGGCCAGCCCCAGCGCGGCCACGCGGTTGAGCACCAGCGCCGCGCGGTCCACCTGGAAGGGGCCCAGGTCGGTCCACCGCACCGCGTCCCACAGCGGCCAGTTCGTCACCCAGGTGAGGTCGCGGCGCACGGCGAAGAAGCCCGAGAGGCCCAGCGCCCCCAGGGCCAGCGCGTAGGTGCCGAAGCGTCCGCCCGTGGCCGCGCGCGCGGCCAGGATGAAGCCCGTCCACAGGAAGAACGTGGGCATGAGCAGCAGCCCCCACACGAGCGCGTAGGGCACCAGCGACAGCGGCACCTGGCCCTGGGACAGCTGCACCAGCGAGCCCGCGAGCGCCATGGCCGCGAGGAGCGCCCCCGCGACCAGGCTGTTCGCCAGCGCCTTGCCCAGCAGCACCGACAGCGTGCGCACCGGCGTCGCGTCGTGGATGGGCGCGAAGCCAGACGCCAGCTCGCGCTCCAGCGACTCCACCACGTAGAACATCAACAACAGACACACGAGCACGGACGCCTGATCCATCGTGCGCATCGCGAAGCGCCCCGGCACCAACAGCAGGCTGGTGTCGAAGGGGCCCACCGCCGTGACGGCCTGGGCCACCATCTGGAACATCAACAGCGGCAGGAACAGGTAGAGCCCCGGCTGTGACAGCAGGCCGCGCCCCTCCGCCCGCGCCACCGTCCACAGGCCCGTCCAGAAGCCCGGCGGCCGCACCTCCATGCGCAGCGCGGACAGCGGCGCCTCCGCGTGCGACAGCGCCACCTGCGCGGGGGGCGCCGCCAGGACCTGGCCCTTGCGCGGCGCCTTCGCGCTCACCTCGCCCCGGAGCGCGCGGCGGAAGTGGCGCTCGCTCCACGCCACCGCGCCCAGGCCCAGGCCCATCAGCACGAAGCGGCTGGTGACGAAGAGCGCGTCCAGCCCCACGGGCTGCGTGTTGTAGAAGTCCACGCCCCGGTCCACCTTGATCCACGTCTCGGTGAGCCAGCGGTAGCCGCCGGGGTCCACCGCCATCAGGAACCGGTTCACGCGGGGGTCCAACCAGCCGGGGGTCCAGTCCCACAGGAAGAAGGCGCAGAGGAAGAGCAGGCCCACCGGCAGGAAGTACACCGGCACCGCGCGGCGCGTGCGCTCGCCCATGGCGAAGGCGGCGCCCGCCATGAAGACGATGAGCGGCAGGCCGAACCACATCGCGGCGCCCGCGTAGTGGCCCGCGGCGAAGGGCCCGCGGAACTCCGCGGACGCGCCCGGCGGCACGACGTGATGGAAGAAGACGAGCAGTCCCATCATCACCCCGAGCGCCAGCACGTACGCGCCCAGGACGCCCAGGAACTTGCCCCACACGTACTCCGCCGACGTCAGCGGCGTGGTGTGCAGCAGCGGCTGCACGCGGGCCTCGTCGTCGGAGATGAGGGTCATGCCCGCGCCCACCGACACGAAGAAGGTGAACACCAGGAAGGTGAGCAGCAGCACCGTCTGCGCGACGGCGAAGGCGCTCGTCACCCAGGCCTTCTTGCCGCCCACCTCCGAGCTGCCCGCGGAGATGGTGACGTTGCCGGACGTCACGCCCCACACCATGGCCAGCAGCAGCACCAGCAGCACCCAGAACAACGGGCGCTTCACCTGGTGGCGCCACTCCGTGCGCGCCACGAGGACCAGCCGCGACAGGTTCATGTGCCCACCGCCGGGGTGGCCACCACGGGCGCGGGGGCCACGGGCGCGGGCGCGTCCTTCATCAGGAGCAGGTAGGCGTCCTCCAGCGTGGGCGGCGTGCGCTCGAAGCCCGGGGGCACGGCCGCGCCCGGGGTCACGTGGATGCGCACGCGGTTGCGGCCCTCGAAGAGCACGGCCTGGGTGACGCGGTGGGCTTGCTGGAAGGCGGCCATGTCGGCCGGGGGGACGGAGCCCTCGAAGAGGGTGTCATGGAGGGCGGCCTTCGCCTCGCTGGGGCTGGTGATGGCCATCACGCGGCCGTGGCGGATGACGGCGAAGCGCGGGCAGAGCATGGCCACGTCCTCCACGATGTGCGTGGACAGGAGCACCGTGCGCTCGTCGGCCACCTCCGCCAGGAGGCGGTAGAAGCGCTGGCGCTCCTCGGGGTCCAGGCCCGCGGTGGGCTCGTCCACGATGAGGAGCTTGGGGTTCCCCGCCAGGGCCTGGGCGATGCCCAGCCGCTGCCGCATGCCGCCCGAGTACTCCTTCACCTTGCGCTTCGCCGCGAACGTGAGGTTCACGCGCTCCAGCAGCTCCGCGCACAGCGCCTTCAGCCCCTGCGGCGCGGTGACGCCCTTGAGCTCCAGCAGGTAGCGCAGCATGTCCTGGCCGGAGAGGTACGGGTAGAAGCCGAACTCCTGAGGCAGGTAGCCCAGGTGCGGGCGCAGCGCCTCCGGATGACGCACCAGGTCCAGCCCGTCGAGCGTCACCTCCCCGGAGGTGGGCTCCAGCAGGCCGGCGAGGATCTTCATCAGCGTGGACTTGCCCGCGCCGTTGGGCCCCAGCAGCCCGAACATCCCGCGGGGCACGTCCAGGTCGATGCCACGAAGGGCCGTGACCGGGCCCGGATACACCTTCACCAGATTGCGCAGGCTGAGCATGAGGCCTCTTCTACGCCCGGGCCAGGGACTCCATTTCCGGATTCCTCGGGAGAGTGCCCGCCGCGTCCAGAGGAGCCCCAGCGCGGTGTGTTAGACGCCAGGTCATGAACCTCCGCACCCTCTGTCTCTTCCTCGCATGGGGGACGTGCGCGTCCCTGGGCTGTGCGAACCCCATGTACTTACAGGGGCAGGCCCTGGCGCAGAACGAGTACCGGGGCTACGGCGAGTACCAACCCGAGCGGGACCGCGAGGTGCTCACCCGCGCGGAAGGGGCGAAGGACACCGCGTCGGTCATCTTCCTGCAGGAGACGTTGCCGGAGGGCATCGAGATGACCTCCCACATGCTGTCGACGAAGGACGGCTATTCGCATCAGCTGCTGGGCAAGATGGCCTTCAGCCGGGGGCGGTTGGACTCCAAGCGGGACCTCATCACGCACGTGCAGCAGGTGGCGCTGGCGGCGGGGGGCGACGCGGCCGTCGGCTTCTTCCTGCTCACGCCGGTGGAGGACTTCACCCAGGCCCAGGCCGTGGAAGCGGTCATCCTCAAGCTGGACCCCCGCGTGCGCGCCAGGCTGCGCCCCGAGGAGGCGAAGGCCACCGTCAGAGGAGCGACCCGCGTGCCGGGGGTCGAACAGCTCTAGGTAGGACGGCGGGGGCCGATTGAGGTGTGGGCGGGGGGCTGCGAGACTCGCGGCCCTCATGGCCTCCTCCCGGCAGCACCTGGACGCACTCACCGGGCTGCGGTTCCTCGCGGCCGCGCACGTCGTCGCCTACCACGTGTATCACCTGGTCTTCAGCGGCACGGAGGCCCCGCCGGGCCTGCACGGGCTGCTGGACAGCGGGTACGTGGGCGTCAGCTTCTTCTTCGTCCTGTCGGGCTTCATCCTTGGCTACAACTACCTGGAGCGGCCGCCCGACACGCGCGAGGCGCGCAAGGCGTTCTGGGTGGCCCGCTTCGCGCGCGTCTACCCCGTCTACGCGCTGGGGCTGGCCGTCGCCGCGCCCGCGTTCCTCAAGGGCCTGCGCGACGCGTGGCTGGCGGACCCGTCGGAGGCGTGGAGGCAGGGCGAGGCGCTGGTGCTGGCGCCGCTGCTGCTCCAGAGCTGGATGCCGTGGACGGCGCTCGCCTGGAACGGCGCGGGCTGGTCCCTGGCGGTGGAGGCGCTCTTCTACGCGACCTTCCCCTTCCTCGCGGGGCGGCTGGGGCGGTGGGGGACGCGGGGGCTCGTGGTGGGCATGGGCGTGGCGTATCTGGCCGCGCTGGGGCTCCCGGCGCTCTACATCCTGGTGGATCCGGACCACACGGGCGGCGTGGCGTCCGCGTACAACTCCGGGCCGTGGATGCTGGCGTTGCGCTTCAATCCGCTGGCGCGGCTGCCGGAGTTCGTCCTGGGCATCCTGGCGGGGCGCTTCTTCCTGCTGCGCGCGGAGGAGGCCCCGCGCGCCCGGCCCTGGGTGCTGACGGCGCTGGGTGGGGCGGTCCTCGCGGCGCTGGTGGGCAGCACGTCGCTGCCCTTCCCGCTGCTGCACAACGGGCTGCTGGCGCCGGTGTTCGCGGCGCTCATCGTGCTGCTGCCCCGGAGCCAGGGCCCGGTGGCGCGGCTGCTGGCCTCGCGTCCGCTGCGCCTGCTGGGGGAGGCGAGCTACGCGCTCTACATCCTGCACATGCCGGTGATGTTCGCGTGGAAGTCCGTGCTCAAGCGGCTGGGTGCGTCGCCCACGTCCGCATGGGCGGTCTCCGCGCTGGCGGTGGGCACGGTGTCCCTGAGCGTGCTGGCCTACGAGCGCGTGGAGAAGCCCGCGCGAGGGTGGATCCGCGCCCGGTGGACGGACCGCGCGGGACAGCCCGCGCCAGGACTCCCGCCCCAGGCCTGAACCCCGGGGCGCGCGCGGCTGCCCCCACGCACCGGACAGGGACGCGACTAGGGATCGCCCCACACCGCCAGCTCGTTTCCGGTGGGGTCGGTGAAGTGGAAGCGCTTGCCGCCTGGGAAGGAGAACGTGTCCTGCACGATGCGCCCACCGGCCTCGCGCACCTTCGCGTGCGTCGCCTCCAGGTCCTTCGAGTACAGGATGATCAACGCGCCCCCCTTCACCACCGCCAGCTCCGGGTTGAAGCCTCCCCTCAGACGGCCATCCATGAAGCTCGTGTACTGGGGACCGTAGTCCTCGAACTTCCAGCCGAAGACCGCGCCGTAGAAGCGCTTCGCCTCCGCCATGTCCTTCACGGGAAGCTCGATGTAGTCGATGCGGTGGTGCTGCTCGGCCTGCTGCGGTGCGGTGGACATGGAGTGCCTCCCCATCAAGAAAAGAACACCGGCACCTTACGCATCCACCCCGCCAGGGGATTGGACGAATCCGACCTCCGCCTGCTCCCGCACATACGCCCCCGGCGTCAACCCCGTCAGCGCCCGGAACTCCCGCACCTGATGCGCCTGGTCGTAGTACCCCGCCGCCAACGCCCACGCCGCGCCCTCCAGCGCCCGGGGCCCGCTCGACAGCGCCACCGCGTGCTGCAGCCGCGCGATGCGGCACAACACCTTCGGCGACAACCCCACCGACGCCAGGAACCGCCGCTCCACCTGCCGCGCCCCCACCCCCATCACCCCCTCCAGTGAACGCACCGGCACCTGCCCCCTGGCCCCCAGGATGAGGTCCACCGCGTGCCGCACCCCCGCGTCCCCTTCCCTCCCGGGCAGCCGCTCCAGCAACAGCCGCTCCAACAACGCGAAGCGCGCCGCCCGCCCCTCCGCCTCCGCCAGCCGCTCCCACCACTCGCGCGCCTCGCGCGGCCAGAGGTCCCCGAGCGCCACCTTCGCGTCCGTCAACTCCAGCAACGGCAGCCGCAGGAACGGCTGCGCGCCCCCCGGACGGAAGCGCACCGCGATGAAGGACGCCGCGTCCCCCAGCGGCACCACCTCCGCCGTGCGCATCGCCCCCACCACCCGAGGGCCCGCTCCCGCCGACAGGTCCACCAGGATGTCCAGACACCCGTCCGGCAACACCCGGTGCACGCCCACCGGCGCGGGCCCCGACAGCTCCAGCGCCCAGTAGCACTCCACGTACGGCGCCAGCGCCGCGCACGGACGGGCCTCCACGTAGCGCATCAGGTCGCGCCCGAGACGGCCGCGCGGGGCAGCCACACCGTGAAGCACGTGCCCTGGCCCGGCCCCTCGCTGCGCGCCTGGATGCGGCCCCCGTGGCGCTCCACGATTTCACGGCAGATGGCCAACCCCAGCCCCAGGCCCCCGGCGTAGTGCTCGGCGGCGTTGCCCGCGCGGTAGAAGGGCGTGAAGAGCTGCGGCAGGCTCTCCGCCGGGATGCCGATGCCCCGGTCCTCCACGTCCACCCGCACCTGACCGTCCTCCTCTCGCACCCGCACCGCCACTGGCGTCCCCGGCGGCGAGTAGCGCAGCGCGTTCTCCACCAGGTTCGTGAAGAGCTGATCCAACCGCTGCGCGTCCCACCGGCCCACCAGCGGCGCGTCCGGGACCGCCAGCGACAACAACCCCTCGCGCTCCGGCCGCGTGGACTGGACGCGCTCCATCACCTCGTGCATCAGCGTCACCAGGTCCATGGGCGCCACCGTCAACGCGAAGCGCCCGGACTGCAGCCGCGACACGTCCAGCATGTCGCCAATCAGCCGCGTCAGCCGGTCCACCTGCCGGTTCAGCCGGTCGAAGATGGCGCGCTGCCGCTCCGGCGTCAGCCCCTGGCTGGATTCGGACTGGCGGATGAGCAGCTCCAGCGTCGCCTTCAGCGGCGTCAGCGGCGTGCGCAGCTCGTGGCTCGCCATGGACAGGAACTGGTCCCGGATGTTGATGGCCTCGCGAAGCTCCTGCTGCGTGCGGTCGATGCGCGCCGCCATGTCGTTGAAGCCCGACGCCAGCTGCGCGAACTCGTCATCCCCCCCGGCCTGCACCCGCCGCTCCAGGGCGGGCGTGCCCAGCGCGGCGAAGCCGTCCCGCAGCGCCTCCAGCCGCCGCGCCACGTCCCGCCCCACCCACTGCGACAAGAGTAGCGAGATGGCGCCCGCCAGCACCGCGATGGCCACCACCCACGCCCCCATGCGCGTCACCGGCGCGAACGCCTCGCGCAGCCGCGCCGTCACCACCACCGTCCAGGGCGTCTCGCTCACCTGCTCGTGCGCCACCAGCAGGCGGTGCCCCGACGCGTCGAACGCCTCCAGCATCCCCTCCGGCGTCGACAGCGCCTGCGGCGTCAGCATCCCCAGCACCGGCGCCCGGGTGAGCACGTCGCCGCGGTCCGTCTCCCGCAGCAGGGTCCCGTCGCGCCGGTCGAACAGCTCCACGTGGTAGCTGCGCGAGGCCAGCGTCGGCTGCAGGCCCAGCCGCCTCAGGGACAGCCCGCCCACCAGCACGGCGCGCCTGCCGTCTCCCAGCTCCACCTGCGTGGTGAAGACCACGAAGGGCAGGCCCGCGCGGGTGAGGAAGGGCCGCGACAACAGCACCGCGTTGTCGCCTTGGATCGTCTGCTGGAAGTACTCCCGGTTCGCGTAGTTGTGGTTGGCGCCGATCCGGTTCAGCTTCGTGGAGGGCACCAGCGTGTTCCCAGCGGAGTCCAGCAGCCACGCCGCGTCGAACAGGCCGGAGTCGTTCTCCAGCAGGTCCACCCGTTCGCTCATGCCCTCCACGTTCCCGTCGCGCACCGCCGCGATGAAGCCCGGATCCCGGCTCTGCGCGCGCAGCAGGGAGCGCGCCATGTACGCCGTCTGCTCCAGCCAGGCCGTCTCCGCGGACACCGCCTGCTGCGCCTTGCTCCGCAGCTCCGCCTCGATGGCCCGCTGCGCGACGAACGACGCCACCGCGCCCGCCCCCAGGATGGGCAGCACCGACGCCAGGGCCATGCCGCGAAACAGCCGCCAGCGCACCCCGCTCAGCACCGGCAGCTCGCGCACCCACGTCAACACCGCGCACGACACGGTCAGCACCGCGTAGACGCCCACCCCCGCCCACGACCCCCGCGACCCCAGCGCGAGGGCCATGTTCAGGAACAGGATGCACAACCCCGCGAGCGCGACCCGGCTGAGCCCCAGCCACCCGCGCCACAACCCCACCGACAGCAGGACCCCCGTCCCAAGGAAGAGCGCGCCCAGCCCCCGGATGAACGGACCGAACGCCAGCAGCGAGAAGCGGATGAAGCCATGGGGGCTCAGGACCATCAGCACCCCGAAGGAGAGCGCCACCGCGGCGATGAACACCGCCAGCAGCCCCCGCCCCCGGAAGCGGCGGGCCTGCTCCAGCAGGAGCAGCCCCGCGAGCAGCGGGTACAGCACCAGCCCCGTGAGTCCACCGGGCAGGACCGTGGCGGTCCACCAGTAGAACCCGACCGCGCCCAGGAAGAGCACCCGTCCCAGCCACCCCACGAAGGCCGGCCAGTTGGGGAACAGGAGCGCGGCGAGCATCGTGGCCGAGCCCACCAGGAACAGGCTCCCGAGCGGACGCACGTACGGATAGATGAACTGGAAGAGGGCCGCCCCGAACTCGTACGGCACGAACACCATCGTGGTCCCCACCACGAGGCCGAACGCCGTCGCGAACCACTCCACACGTGCCCGCTCCAGGATGCCCACGGGCAGCAGAGTACACATCCCACCCCGGCTGTCAGTGACGGAGTGCCCCCGGGGAGGACCGTCCGTCAGGTCCCTGTCTTCCCCTCCCGGCGGAGTGACATCCAGTCACCGCCAGTGCTGGCCTCCGGCCGCCATCAGCCGTCGCCTCTAGCGCCGCCGCCAGGCGTCCAGCAGGTGGCCCACCACCGCGTCCACGCCCACGTCGTGCGTCACCTGGGTGAAGACGAAGGGGCCCTGGCCGCGCATCTTCCGGGCATCGCGGTCCATCACGCCCAGGTCCGCGCCCACGTGCGGCGCCAGGTCCGTCTTGTTGATGACCAGCAGATCCGACTGGGTGATGCCCGGCCCGCCCTTGCGCGGCACCTTGTCTCCGCCCGCCACGTCGATGACGTACACCGTGTAGTCCGCCAGCTCGCGGCTGTACTGCGCGGCCAGGTTGTCACCGCCGCTCTCCACGATGAGCAGCTCCGGGTGCAGCTCCTCCATCAGCTGCTCCAGCGCGAGCAGGTTGTGGCTGATGTCCTCGCGGATGGCCGCGTGCGGGCATCCGCCCGTCTCCACCGCCTTGATGCGCTCCGGGGACAGGGCCTGGTTGCGCACCAGGAACTCCGCGTCCTCCTTCGTGAAGATGTCGTTGGTCACCACGCCCAGCCGGTACTGGTCGCGCAGCTTCTTGCACAGGGCCAGCACCAGCGCCGTCTTGCCGCTGCCCACCGGCCCGCCAATGCCAATCGTGAACGCCCGCTGCGAATAGTCCCGCCGGTGCGGCTTGTCGCGCGCGTCGAAGTGGCCGGGGTGCTCCCAGTCCTCGTGCGTGTGCTCATGTCCATCCTGCCCATGTCCGCGGTGGTCTTCGTCGTGCATGTCGCCCTCCCCTTCGTCCTGGAGTCAGGACAGGAACAGCCTCGAATAGAGCCGGTCGTGCGTGGCGCCCACCAGGTCCCAGAGCGGCGCGGGCTGCGCCAGGTCCTCCACGCCCAATGCCTTGCAATGCGACAGCACCGCGTCCAGCAGCGGCGTCGCCTGATGTTGCACCTGATGCGACTCGTGCGTGCCAATGACGCCCATGCGCACGCCCGCGGACAGCGCGCCCCGGAGCGTGAGCGACAGGAAGAGCCGCTGCGCATCCTCCAGGTCCACCTCCAGCGCGCGCAGCACCGCGCCGAACACCGGCGCATGGTGGAAGCGCACCCCGGCCGCGCGGGCCGCCTCGCGCACCGGCCCCACCGCGTCCGGGAAGATGCGCGCGCAGGTGTCCAGGAAGGCCCGCCCCTGCGTGCGGCTGGCCCGGTGGGCCACGTGGTTGGTGAGGAACACCTCCGCGCGCGCGTCCAGCGCGGGGAGCGACGCGGGGTCGCGCCACGCCTCGCCCAGGAGCGGCAGTCCTCCCAGGCCCGCCTGCCAGAGCAGCGCCTCCACGAAGCGCCGCACGCCGGCCGCGCCGCGCACCTCGCCCAGCTGCACCGCGGCCTCCAGTCCCCCCGAGTGCGCGAAGCCCCCGGTGGGAAAGCCCGAGTCCGCCAGCTGCAACACCCTCCAGCCGGAAGCCATGGCCGCGTCCCTCAGAACAGCGAGTAGCGCTGGGCCAGGGGCAGCCAGCTCGCGGGCTCGCAGCGCAAGAGCGCTCCGTCCGCCCGGACCTCGTAGGTCTCGGGATCCACCGTGATGACCGGCAGCGCGTCGTTGAGCCGCATGTCCTTCTTGCCCAGGCGGCGGCAGTTCGCCACCGCGGACAGCCGCTTGGTGAGCCCCAGGCCCTGCACGGTGCCCTCCGCCAGCGCGCGTCCGGACACGAACGCGATGCTGGTGGAGCCGAGCGCCCGGCCGCGCGCGCCGAACATCGGGCGCATGAGGTACGGCTGCGGCGTGGGGATGGACGCGTTCGCGTCCCCCATCTGCCCCCAGGCGATGAAGCCGCCCTTGAGCACCAGCTCCGGCTTCGCGCCGAAGAACGCGGGCCGCCACAGCACCAGGTCCGCCAGCTTCCCCACCTCCACGGAGCCCACCTCATGGGACAGCCCGTGGGCGATGGCCGGGTTGATGGTGTACTTCGCCACGTAGCGGCGGATGCGCAGGTTGTCGTTGTCGCCCTGCTCGCCCGGGAGCCGTCCGCGCTGCTCGCGCATCTTGTGCGCCGTCTGCCACGTGCGGGTGATGACCTCGCCCACCCGGCCCATGGCCTGGCTGTCGGAGGCCATCATGCTGATGGCGCCCAGGTCGTGGAGGATGTCCTCCGCGGCGATGGTCTCCCCGCGGATGCGGCTCTCCGCGAAGGCCACGTCCTCCGGAATCTCGCGGTCCAGGTGGTGACACACCATGAGCATGTCCAGGTGCTCATCCAGCGTGTTCACCGTGTACGGCCGCGTGGGGTTGGTGGAGCTGGGCAGCACGTTGGGCGCGCCGCACACGCGGATGATGTCCGGCGCGTGGCCGCCGCCCGCGCCCTCCGAGTGGTACGTGTGGATGGTGCGGCCCTTGAACGCGGCCAGCGAGTCATCCACGTAGCCGGACTCGTTGAGGGTGTCCGTGTGGATGGTGACCTGCACGTCCTCGCCATCCGCCAGCGTGAGGCAGGTGTCGATGGCGGCCGGCGTGGTGCCCCAGTCTTCGTGCAGCTTGAGCCCGATGGCGCCCGCGCGCACCTGATCCAACAACCCGTCCGGCAGCGACGTGTTGCCCTTGCCGGTGAGGCCGATGTTCAGGGGCAGCGTGTCCGTGGCCTCCAGCATCCGCGCCAGGTTCCACGCGCCCGGCGTGCAGGTGGTGGCGTTGGTGCCCGTGGCCGGGCCGGTGCCGCCGCCCACCCAGGTGGTGATGCCGCTGGCGATGGCCTCGTCCGCCTGCTGCGGGCTGATGAAGTGGATGTGCGTGTCCAGGCCGCCCGCGGTGAGGATGAGCCCCTCTCCCGCGATGACCTCCGTGGTGACGCCCACCACCATGCCCGGCGTGACGCCCGCCATGACGTCCGGGTTGCCCGCCTTGCCAATGCCCGCGATGCGCCCGGCCTTGATGCCCACGTCCGCCTTGTGGATGCCCGTCCAGTCCACGATGAGCGCGTTGGTGATGACGCAGTCGAGCGCGCCCTTGTCCCCCACGCCCGCGCGCTGGCCCATGCCTTCGCGCAGCACCTTGCCGCCGCCGAACTTGCACTCGTCCCCGTACACGGTGGCGTCGCGCTCCACCTGGAGCCACAGGCCCGTGTCCCCCAGCCGCACCCGGTCCCCCGTGGTGGGGCCGAACATGTCCGCGTAGTGGCGGCGATCCATCGTGCGGCTCATGAGCGGTCCTCCTCCTTCGCGTCCTCGTGACCGAAGCCGTGCGCGCGCACGGCCGCGAGCAGCTGCTCGCGGCCCGCGTCGGACACCTTGCCGCTGCCCAGCGCGTTGCCGCCGCGCACCACCTGCTCCCCGGCGATGGGGACCAGCGACACCGTCTTCACCTCGCCCGGCTCGAAGCGCACCGCCGTGCCCGCGGGGATGTCCAGCCGGTGGCCGTAGGCGACGCCCCGGTCGAACACCAGCGCGCGGTTCACCTCCGCGAACGGGTAGTGACTGCCCACCTGCACGGGTCGGTCTCCCCGGTGCGTGACGCGCAGGGTGACGGCCCTGCGGCCCGCGTTCAGCTCCACCGTGCCGCCCTCCGCGCGCACGTGCCCCGGCGGCCCCTCCGGCGACGCGGCGGGCACCGTGAAGCGCTCCAGGGAAGGCACCGGCAGGAAGCTGCCGTAGAGGGCCAACGACAGGTCCCCGTGCTCCGCCACCACCGGGTGGTGCACCGTGACGAGCTTGGTGCCGTCCGGGAAGGTGCCCTCCACCTGCACCTCCATCAGCATCTCCGGCACGCCGTCCATCACCTGCGCGCGCCCCAGGAACCGCCGCCCCAGGTCCATCAGCTCCGCCACGCTCCGGCCGTCGCGGATGAACTCCAGCAGCTGCGTGGCGATGAGCGCCACCGCCTCCGGGTAGTTGAGCCGCAGGCCCCGCGCCAACCGCTTCTGGGCGACCACGCCCGCCTGATGCAGCAGCAGCTTGTCCACGTCACGGGGGGACAGATGCATGGGCGCGACTCCCTCGGGGGTCCGGCGGGGATTTCGACCCCTTCAACCTAGCGCGACGCGTCACCCTGAGCCAGGATGCGGCTGTTCCGCGTTTTCCCCCTTCCAGAGGGTCCCCTCCATGAAGAGCATCAAGGCCGCGTTCTCCCGGACGCCCAAGACGACGCCCCCGGCTGCGCCGAAGGTGCCGAGCACGGTGAGCTCGTCGAGCTCGTCGACCTCCACGAAGCCGCCGGCGCAGATGAAGCCGCCTGCCGCGTCGTCCTCGTCGCCGCCCCCGAGCGCGTCGCCGGTCCCCCGGCCCTCCACGCCGGACAAGACGTCGCAGGGGGACGCGTTCAAGCCGTCCATGAGCTCCCCGGCCTCCTCTTCCTCCTCCTCTTCCTCGCCGCGCCCGAACATCAACGCGCACGAGCTCCAGGGCCCGCAGCTGCAGGCCCCCCAGCTCTCCGAGAGTGAGATCCAGGACCTGGCCCTGGGTCGCACGCCGGGCAAGGGCAAGGCGGCGGCGCCGCGGCCTGAAATCCAGCAGGTGTGCGAGGAGATGAAGCAGGAGCTCCCGGGCGCGGAGGTGCTGCGCTACACGGACCAGGGCGGCCACCCGATGCTGAAGAAGCCGGGCCTGCCCTCCGGCACGGACGCGGGCGTGTGCAGCGCGATGACCTCCGAGTGGATCCGCACCGGCATCGAAGCGGGCGGCGACCCGAAGAAGGGCTCGCAGGCGTTCGGCAAGGTGACGGACCACCAGTTCGGCGGCCTCATCGACAAGCAGCACGCCGAGTCGCTCCAGGGCGACGCCATCAGGCGCAAGAACAACGCGAACATCGACTCCATCTCCAAGCTCCAGGACGACATCGCGGCGCTGAAGCTCAAGCAGGCGCAGCGCGGGGCCATCAACGAAAAGCTCACCGACCCGGACCTGTCCCCCGACGAGCGCCAGAGCCTGCTCGCGCAGCGCAAGGCGCTGAACCATGAGATCAAGGCGGGCAGCGCCCAGGCGAAGCAGGACTCGGAGGCCATCACCCAGACGCACCATGAGCTCCAGGCGCAGACCGACGCCTTCCGCGCGGGCCGCGGCGGTGGCTACCCGGGCGTGCGCGTGCAGGACTACGAGCCCATCCAGGGTGACTCCTTCGCGCAGAAGCTGTTCGACGGCACGAAGGAGAACGGCCACTACCGGATGGGCCTGCGCAAGCCGGGCGAGGCCGCGGAAGGCCACGTCATCGGCCTGCACAAGACGGACGGCGAGAGCCGCCTGATGGACGCCAACACCGCCGAGTGGAAGACGAACAACCACAAGGACCTGGTCAACCTGACGGCGGAGCACATCGACCGGCTGTACCCCGGCTACGAGTCGTTCGACCTCACCCGCTACGGCTGAGTCACACCCGCCGGGCCCACGGGTCGTCCCCGAGCAGGCCCGGCAGGAACGACAGCCAGTCGCGCGTGGTGGCCAGCAGCGTCTCCAGCGAGACGGCCGCCACGCGCAGCAGCAGCCCGTCCTCGCCCAGCGGACTCGCGGAGACCACCTCCCGGTCGCGCGGCTTCACCGGCAGCGCCGCCACCCGCGCGGCCAGCGCCTCCCGCGCGGAGCAGAGCGCGGGCCCCACCAACAGCACCGACGCCAGCGCGTCGAAGCGGCCCAGCCGCTCGGTCAGCGCCCCGTGCGCGGGGTCCAGCACCCACCGCTCGTCCACGAGCGCGCGGCCCTCGCGCTCGACGCGCAGGCGGGACGCGTAGCGCTGGAAGGCCCACCGCTCCCCCCGGGCGCTGCGCCCGGCCGACACCACGTCCGCCAATACCAGGCACGCACCCCGCGCCAGCGTCACGTCAAATGTCTGTGAATAGCGCGCATCGGCGAAACAGACAGTCGGGTCCGGCACCCATGCCAGCAACGCCTCCGGGCCCACGCGCGCCCGCAGCTCGCTCTGGCAGCCCTTGGGGGAGCGGTAGACGCGGTTGGCGCCCTGGGTGGCCACGAGCGCCGTGGCCCCGTCCGCCACGTCCACCTCCAGCCGCAGGTGGTCTCCGTCCACCAGCCCGCCGCCGAAAGAGCTGGTGTAGGCCCAGGCCGCGTGGCCGTGGTTGCGAGGCGTGAGCAGCCGTAAGGGGCTGTGCGCCAACGCGGTGCGTATCACGGTGCGGGGACCGAAGCGCTCGAAGGCGAGCCGCGCGAAGCCCGCGCGCTCCGGACCAGGAAGGGCGGAAATCACCCTCCCCTTCTAGCACGGGGGGCAGGACTCGGTTCCCGTGTGGACCTGGGGAGTAGCAGCCCGCGCTACAACCCCACCGGTTTTCGTAGCGCGATGGGACACATTCACAGCTCAAACCATGTCATCGCAGTGATGCCCGCATAGATTGAAATCACTGGCAAAGCCTTCCTATTCCTCACCCCAAGGCAATGACTGGCACGGAAGCTGCTCTGCATTCCTGACGTGGGCGGACAAAGCCTGTCAGCCCACGCATCTTCACCTCACAAGGAATCACCCCATGTCCCACAGCTCCGTGCGAGGCCTTCGTGGCCTCGTTCCGTCCCTGTTGCGTTCGCTGTCCCTGACCTCCCTGGCGCTCGGAGGCCTCATCGCCTCCGCACCCGCGCACGCGGCGACCAAGTCGGAGGGCCCCTTCCAGGCTCCCGCGGCGACCATCGTCGACGTGAACATTGAAGACGGTGCGTTGACGGCGCGCATCCTGTGGTCGGAGGACGCGAGCCCGGAGCAGGGCCTGCGGCTGGTGTCCCTGGACGGCAAGGACGGCGCCGGCGAGAGCGTTGACGTCAAGCCGCAGCCGGGCAAGGAGTCGGAGGTCAAGCTGTTCGGCGCGGTGAAGGATCCGTGGGAGACGGGCTGGTCGCGCAAGCTGGTCCTGCAGGACGCGAAGGGCCAGGCGGTGAGCACCCGGCCCTACGACCTCACCCTGGACTGCGAGTCCGATGACAAGTGCGGGCTGGTGGCGACCATGGGGACCGCGGCCAGCGAGGGCGTGGTGCGCCTGAGCGAGGACCTGGACGACGCCATCAAGCTCGTGCGTGAGAAGACCGGGGACGCCAAGTTCGACCTGGTCGGGCAGGTCTCCGAAGCCTTCCCCGAGCTGCGCGGCGAGGTGCTGGTGTACGCCCACCAGCTGGCGCTGCTGAAGCCCACCGCGGGTCCCTGCAATTGCTCGTGGCAGATGGTGAAGGGCCGCAGCCCCGCCGGCGGCGGCTACTCCCTCTACGGCTCCGCGCACCTGAGCAGCCGCTCTGGCTGGAACGGCGAGGGCGCCAAGCACTGGATGACCTCCTATGCCCAGGGCAAGTTCCTCTCCAGCGTGCACGAGATCTCCGGCTCGGCGGATGGCAACAGCAACCTGACGCTGCGGCTCAGCTGCTCGCAGCTGCTCTACACCATCGACAAGTGGGTGACGGTGATCAACCCGGACGGCTCCATGACGAGCCTCCACATCGTCCAGCCCGTCTACGGAACCTGCACCTCGCCCTGCCAGGCCCGCTTCGACCACCAGGGCCGCATCACGGGCCGGACGTACATCAACGGTGACAACCGCCCCGGCAACCGCGCCATCGCGGAGGAGACGGGCCGCTACTCCGTGGATGGCGTCTACCAGCTCAACCACACCGTCACCCAGGGCGGCAGCTTCGACAACATCGCCACCCGCACCGTGTATGGCTATGGCAGCACCGGCCGCGTCGAGTCCCACGGCTACACCCGCGCGGTGGGCCGGTGGGAGAGCGCGACCGCCAGCGTGAACAACGGCCACTCCCTGGCCATCCACGCCACCGCGTCCTGCATGGCCGACCCCTACAAGGAGGTCGCTACCTGGGACTTCGGCAGCACCATCGACTTCAATCACGAGCAGAGCCTGCGGCAGACCATCAAGAGCTTCTTCTGGCAGTGGTACATCCCCGTCAACCCGTAGTCCGCGACTGACGCGCGGGGACTCCGCTGACGACAACACCCTGGAGGCCGGCCCCCGCGCGGGTGTCCGGTGTCCAGGGTGTTGGCGTTTCTTCCGCGCGGTCGCGCGCGGGACTACTTGTCGGTCGCGTCCTCGATCTTGTCGCCGGCCTTCTCCACCGCGTCGCCCGCCTTGTCGGCGGCGTCCTCGGCGGTGTCCTTCGCCTTGTCGCCGGCCTCCTCCATGTCGTCCTTGGCGGACTCGCGGGTGTTGCGGTGGCAGCCCACGCCCACCGACAGGGCGCCCAGCGTCATGGCCAGCAGCGTCAGCTTCTTCATGAGATGTGACTCCTTGGCTTCGGGGGGCCCGGGAGTATGCGGCCCGGCGTCTTCCCCCGTGCGCGGCGCAAGGTAGGCACTGTCCACCACCTGCCAAGGGGGGCTCCCCCCGGTGCGCTGGCCTTGGACACCGGGACCTGCCCTGACGGTGTCCGACCGCGCTGGTACGGTGTGACTTCGCGTGGGGGTTCCCCTCCCTCCCCCCGCCACCGGAGGCTTGCGCATCCATGGCGTCTTCCCGCTCCCCGCGGCCCACCCTGCTGCTCGTCCTGGCGCTGACGGCCCTCTGGGCCTGTCACCCGGATGACTCCACGCCCCCGGTCGAGCGGGTCTACTCCGACGTGCAGTTCGACCTGACGGTGCCGCCGGAGACGCCCGCCAACGCGGAGCTCTTCCTCACCGGCCCCAGCGCCACGTTCGGCGGACCCGACGGGCGGGGCCTGGAGCTGGTCTACCAGGGCGGCCGCGTGTTCAGCCTGAAGGCGCGCCTGCCCAAGAACACCGCCTTCACCTACGCGGTGCGGATGACCGCGCCCTCGGCGCAGGTGGCGCTCGACGCCGGAGGTGCACCGGAGGCGGAGCGCACCCTCACGGTCCACGAGGACGAGGAGAATGTCGCGCTGACGGTGGAGCGCTTCGGCCCGGGGGCGGGGGAGACAGGCGCGAAGACCGTGTTCATCGTCCGGGTGCCGGACATCACGCCCTGGGATGGGGAGGTCTGGCTGTCCGGGAACCAGCCCCAGCTGGGGAACTGGAACGGCGCGGAGGTAAAGCTCTTCAAGGCCGTGGGCAACGCATACGCTGGCGCCGTCACCTTCCCGGTGGATACGGCCCTGGAGTTCAAGGTGACGCGCGGTTCGTGGGAGACAGTGGAGAAGAGCGACACGGGCGCGGAGGTCGCCAACCACGCGTTCACCACGGGCGGCGGCTTCGAGCGCGTCCCCGTGGAGGTGGGCGGCTGGGCGGACCTCACCCCGCCCCCACCGCCCCCGCCCCCGTCGCTCACGGGCGACGTGCGCTACCTGCGCGGCGTGACGCCCACCGACCCGACGCTGCGTCCGCGCGACGTCATCATCTGGCTGCCGCCCGGCTATGAAGCGGACACCGCCCGCCGCTACCCCGTGCTCTACATGCACGACGGGCAGAACCTGATGGACGTGCGCACCGCGTACGCCGGCGAGTGGAACGTGGATGAGACGGCGCAGGCGCTGGTGCAGGCCGGCGCGGTGGAGCCGCTCATCATCGTGGGCGTCTACAACACCCAGGACCGCATCGCGGAGTACACGCCCGTGCCCGACGCGGCGGAGGGCTACCCGGACGCGGGCCGCGCGGACGTCTATGGCCGGTTCCTCATCCAGGAGCTGAAGCCCCGCATCGACGCGGAGTTCCGGACGAAGCCGGGCGCCGAGTCCACGGGGCTCGCGGGCTCGTCCCTGGGCGGACTGGTGTCCATGTCCCTGGGCCTCAAGCACCCGGACGTCTTCAGCCGCCTGGGCGTGGTGTCGCCGTCGGTGTGGTGGGCGGACCGGGAGATCCTCGCGGAGGTGGACGCGCTGGGCGCGAAGCCCGCGCTGCGCATCTGGGAGGACATCGGCACGAACGAAGGCTCCGGCAGTCAGGCGGAGACCGTGGAGGACGCCCAGGCGCTGCGCGACGCGCTGGTGGCCAAGGGGTGGGTGCTGGACGGCGACCTCAAGTTCACGGTGGTGCAGGGAGGCCAGCACAACGAGGCCGCGTGGTCCGCGCGCTTCGGTGACCTGCTGCGCTACCTGTTTCCCGCCGCGCCCTGACGCAAGCGCCGGACACCGCCGGCTCCGGGGCTCCCTCTCGCCCCGTGAGCCGGTTGTGACTTGAACGCCTACCACCGGGTGTGAAACACGCAGCGGTGTCCCACCCAGGTATTCCCCCAAAATCAAGGAAGTGTCGCATGCGTCTCGCATGGAATCGGCTGTCGTGGCTGGTGCCGTCGCTGCTGGTGGTGGCGTGCGGTCCCTCGCAGGAGCCCATGAAGTCCCCCGAAGCTCCGGCGGAGGTGGGCACGAGCACGCGGTCCGTGCTGTACCCGCCGCCCGCGCCCGCGAGCGGCAACATCGTGGACAGCACGGCGTTCCTGGGCCCGGTGGGGCTGAACGATTCGGTGCAGACGCGCTTCACGGCCAACCCGCAGTACCTGTCCTTCAACTTCAAGGTGGCCGCGGGCGCGCAGGTGCGCCTGGAGGTGACGCACCTGGGCAGCAGCATGTACCTGGACACGGGCCTGTTCATCTACGGCCCGAAGGACGCCAGCGGCAGCTACGGCACCACGGTGCGCGCGCAGGACGACGACGCGGGCTATGGCGAGCTGTCCAAGGTGAACAGCCTGACCCTGGCCCAGGGCGGCGAGTACCTGGCGGTGGTGAGCACGGGCACGGGCGCGGGCAAGCAGTTCCGCCTGTACCTGGGCTGCCTCAACGGCGCCTGCGCGCCGGAGGACCTGTTCACGGCGTGTGACCTGGACGTGGCCACGCGCATCGAGGTGTGTGACGAGAGCGTGGTGGAGACGCAGCACCTGACGCCCGCGCAGGCGCTGCCCCAGTGCACGGACGCGCAGGACGCGCACGCGGCCTGGGTGGAGCAGTGCCAGCGGCCCTCGGGCCAGAAGGCGTGGTGCGCGGACGGAGAGGCGGCCTTCACGTCGCGGATGTGGCCCGTGTGCAAGGACTTCTACCAGCGCTACTACGGCGCGGGCCCGCTGCCCCTCACGGCGCTGGAGGACAACGACGCCATCAACGAGGCTCGGACCGCGGGCCACACCCGCTGCAAGGCGGGCGACAACTTCTGCGATGAGTTCCTGTGGACGTTCAACGTGCCGTCCATCGCGGACACGCAGCCCACGCAGCTGGACTGGGTGGTGGAGGGCGCCTTCGCGGCGCTGCCGGAGCTGTCCTCGAACCGGCGCGTGCAGTTCCAGCGGCTGGCGGACCTGACGTACGCGGACTTCGCGAGCCGCATCGCGTACGCCTTCCCGGAGCTGGGCACGGTGCTCCCCGCGGAGCTGGGCGACGGCACGGAGGTCCCGGTGGTGGCGCACCTCTACGACAACCCGGTGGTGGCCCCGGGCGCGCATGACTTCCACAACCTCTACCTCGTGTACTTCCCGCGCTCGCACCGCACCGCGGTGTTCTGGCTCATCCAGCACGAGCTGTGAGCGGTGAGGCCCCGCGTGCGGTGCGCGCCTGGAGCGTGGCCGCGCGGGGGGGTGAAGCACGGCGAGGGATGACCTCGGCAAGGGAGTGGGCGGCGCTCGGCTCATCGCGCGTCGCGCCTCGCCGTTTTCCCACCCCGACGGTAGTGCTCGGGGAGTGGGCGGCGCTCGGCTCAGGCTCATCGCGCGTCGCGCCGCCGCGGTGTCGCGTCCTGGGGTTGGAGCGGGGGCCGCGCCGCGCGCTCCCGCTGGAGGAGCCAGGTGGAGATGGCGCTCCTGCACTCCTCCGCGTGGTCGAGGAAGGCGAAGTGGCCGCCTTCTGTCTCCACGTAGGTCGCGCCGCCGCCCAGGCGGCGGGAGAAGGCCCGCATGGAGGCCGTGGGCATCATCGTATCCGTCCGCCCCTGCACCATCAGCGTGGGGACGCCGGGTGCGGGCGCCGCCGTCTCCGCGCCGGCCACGAGGATGAGTCCGAGCAGTTCGAGCCCCGCTGGTGCCACGCGATGGACGAGCAGCGTGGCGCCCACGGCCCCGTTGGAGAGCCCACCCAGGTAGACGCGGCGGATGCCCCGCGCCGCCAGCCATGCGTAGGTGGCTTCGAGGGTGCGCGCGCCCTGCGGCGCCCACCAGTCTCCGGCGGGCCCCACGGAAGGGCAGACGGTGAGCGCGGAGATGCTCCGCACCGCCTGGGCCATCTGCCAGCAATACACCGCGAAGTTTCCGGCGAAGCCGTGAAGGAAGACCACGGCCGTGTCTGTCCCTTCCTGGCCCTCTGGAGAGACCACCAGCGCATCGAAGGACTCGGGGGACTGGAGCCCCAGGTAGGTCGCGATGGCCGGGGTGGCGACCAGTCCCTCGGCGGCGCCCATCCGTTCGAAGGTGGCCTCCAGCGCGTGGACGAACTCGCGTGCGTCGGAGCGGGGCAGACGCCGGGTGAGCAGCAGCACATGCGCCGCGAGCAACGTCCCATCCCGCTCGTCGACGAGCCGATTCACCCAGCGGTGGCTTCCCGCCGGCAGGTGGAGCGTGTCCAGGTGGGTCCCGCGCGCGAGCACGAGCCGCGTCGAGCCGACGAGGAGCAACAGCGCGAGGCCGGCCCGGCCCAGCCACCGCCGCGAACGGGACAGGAGCCCCGCGGACAGGAGCAGCAGGCCCGCGACGTACCCCCACCCCGACACCGAAGCCCCGACCCAGACGGCGAGCGCCCACAGGCCCAGCGCCACGGGAGCCAGGACGAGCCCTCCGGCGAACGCGAGCCGGGCCCGCCACCCTGGCGCGTCCTTCGCCGAGGAAGCCAGGGAGGGCCGTGTGTCAGGCACCGTGAGGGATTGAGCCATGGGGGCACCTTCGCAGCCGCCACGGAGGAAGCGGAGCCCGCGCGGCCGAACGGTCCGGCGGGCGGGGGGAACGGCGCGCAGGGAGAGGCGAATGGCGCTGAGGACGGTGGCCCGGCCCTCGAGCGTCGTCACCGCGCAGGGGGCGTCCGTGCTCCCACGTGATGCCGGGCCTGTCGGTGGTAATGGCTTGCCCTTGTCCGCCTTGTTGAAGTCGTGAAGCCGCGACTGGTTCAGACGCACCGATATGACGTTCTGCACGCGACGTTCTCAATATGAGTCACACCCGCGCTCGTGGAACCCAAGGCGTTGGGGGCTCAGTGCGAACCGCGGCATTGGCGCGGTCAAGAGGGGGGAACCATGAAGACGCGGATGCGACGGTACCTGTGGGTATCGTTGGGAGCTGCTGTGTTCTCGCTCGCGGGCTGTTTCGATCAGTGCACCGGCGGCGTCGGCGGAGGACTCGACTCGGATGGCGGTATCGTGGAGTGCGGTGGGAAGACGTGTCAGGCCAACGAGATGTGCCTGAGCTGTGGTGCGGAGTTCTCCTGTCAACCCAAGGGCTCGGTGTGCTGCGCCGCGGGGACGGGCGCGGGAGGAAAAGGTCCGGTCATTTGCGAGCCTGGCTTGATGTGCATCCACTGCGGCACCGGCATTGACGGCTGTTACCCACAGGGCTCAACGTGCTGCGTGGAGGGCGGTGGCGCCGGGGGAAGTGCCCCGGTCGTCTGCGACAATACGCAAACCTGCCAGTTCAACTCCTGCGAGCCCAAGCCCAAGTGAGACCTGTCACCCCTTCGTGTGTGTGAAGGATGGAACCGGGATGCGGGCGGGGGCTCCGGGAAGGTTCCCGAAGCCCCCCACACCCTCCGGTCAGCGCTCGGAGGAAGTGGGCACCGCCTGGAACGGCTCCGGGACATCCAGCTCCCGCCACAGGGACTCCGGCAGGGGCTCCTCTGGCGCCAGCGCGACGCCGTCACCGTCCAGCTTGGGCGCGGACACGCGGTGGTTGTTCACGCGGAAGTCGCTGTCCTCCACGGTGGAGATGACCGCGGCGCGGCCCAGGTCGTTGATGGCCGGCGCGTCCGAGCGGAACACGGCGCGGTCCATCAACATCACCTCCGCGGCGCCAGGGGGCTTCACCCAGACGGTGTAGCGCTTGGCGTTGAGGTCCACGCTCATGCGGAAGTGATACGTCTGGTTGGGCACGTAGGGCACCCGGCGGAGGAACGAATAGGTCGAGCCATTGCGCACCTGGAAGATGCCGTCCTCGCTCATGCGCAGCGCCATGTTCAGCCGGGTGAAGCCCGTCACCTCCGTGGAGCTGTCCGTCCACCCCACGATGCCTCCGTTGAGGTTGGCCCTCAGCGGGGTGAGGTCGAACTCCACGGTGCGCGTCC
The DNA here is from genome assembly GCF_009909145.1 of Corallococcus silvisoli. Classification (NCBI taxonomy): domain Bacteria; kingdom Pseudomonadati; phylum Myxococcota; class Myxococcia; order Myxococcales; family Myxococcaceae; genus Corallococcus; species Corallococcus silvisoli. Next base: position 239,193 of record NZ_JAAAPJ010000006.1, on the reverse strand, counting down.
CGGTGTTGCTGGTGCCCAGCAGGTGCTGGCTCCGGTCGAAGCTCAGCTTGGAGTACCAGGGGTAGTTGGGGCGCGGGTTGAAGCGCAGCAGGGCCTCCACGAAGTAATAGTCGCCGTAGATGAGGCTGACGTTGATCTCCTGGTTGGCGGGCAGGTTGCCCACGCCGTGCAGCAGCAGGCCCGGGCTGTTGGTGCCCTGCGCCAGGTACGCGGGCGACGCCAGCGAGTCGAGCATGCCCAGGGCGGCGGTGCGGTAGCGCGTGCGGCGGGTGGCGTCCGTCTCCAGGGCGCTCAGCTCCAGCAGGGCCGACGCGACGGCGGCCGCGGCGGAGGAGTCCTTGAACTGGCTGGGCGCGTTGAAGTCCCAGTTGGGCACCAGGTCCGCGGGCAGGTGCGCCAGGTAGTAGTCCGTCACCTTGCGCGCCGCCGCGAGGAAGCGAGCGTCGTTCGTGTAGCGGTACACCATGGTGTAGCCATAGACGAGCCACGCCTGTCCGCGCGCCCAGGTGGATGAGTTGGAATAACCCTGGAAGGTGCCCCGCGAGCGGATGGTGCCGTTGTTGTTGTAGTCCACATAGTGGAAGGAGCTGCCGTCCGCGCGCACCGCGTCCTGGAGCGTCCGCAGCGCGTGGTTCACCGCCATGGTGCGCCACTGGGCCGGGCCGCCGTTCTGGGCGCCCCAGAGCAGCAGCTCGATGTCCATCATCGTGTCGGTGACGAGCGGGATGTTCCAGCTCGAGTTCCAATCACAGCAATCGATGATGCCCACCGTGCTGTTGTAGCGGGTGGCCAGCGACGCGGCGGAGGTGAGCAGCACGTCGCGGTAGTAGGTGTTGCCCGTGAGCCGCCAGGCATTGCCGTAGCTCAGGTACATCTTGAAGCCCAGGTCGTGCGTCTCCTTGTTGGTCTTCTGGACCTCCAGGGGGCGCGTCCACAGGTCCGCGCGGTCGCGCCAGTAGGGCTCGTTCGCGACCTGGAACATGTACCACATGCTCCCGGGGAAGAAGCCCTGGGTCCAGGCGACGCGGTCCGTGTTGGCCACCGTCGTCCACGTCCCGTTGGACAGCGACGCCTTCGGCGAGCGGTTCACGCTCGGCATCTCCGCCGCGGTGTCGGACAGCTGCGCGCGGGCGAAGGTGAGCACCCGCACCGCGTCCGCATCCGTGAAGGCCTGCGCCACCGGCGCCGCCAGCAGCGCCACCATCCACCACAGCTTCACTCCAGGCCGATTCAATCCCATCCGTCCCCCCTGCTTGTGCGAGCGCGGAAGGTGGCGGCGCGCGCCCTCGCGGAACAGTGACCGCGAGGACATGGGCTGGCCGCTCCCCCGCCCCCAGGGAAGCAAGGGGGTGTGCCCTAACCGACCCGGGCCGCGGTCCCGGTGAAGACGGGGGGAGCGTAGCCCGCGGGCTTGTCCCCCACGGCGGCCTTGCCGTGCAGGTCCAGCTGGTAGGGATTGGAGAACATCGAGTGGGGGAACGGCACGGGCGGCGCGCTGGCCTCATCCAGCTGGCGGCGCAGCCCGGCGGGGATGCTGAAGTCGAGCGCGGCGAGGTTGCCGTCCAGCTGACTGGGATTGCTGGCGCCCAGGATGACCGAGCCCACGCCGGGCTGTGTCGCCACCCAGTTCAGCGCCACCTGCGACATGTCCTTGCCCAGCTCCTTCGCCACCTGCTCCAGCGCGGTGACGATGCGCCAGTTGCGCTCGGTGAACAGGCCCAGCTGCTGGCCACCCACGGCGGAGATGAGGCGGCCATCACCCTGCGCGCCGCCCTCGCTGGGGCGGTACTTGCCGGAGAGCAGGCCCATGCCCAGCGGGCTCCAGGCGGTGATGCCCATGCCCAGCGTCTGCGCCAGCGGGGAGAACTCGTGCTCCAGGCTGCGCTCCACCAGCGAGTACTGGAGCTGGAGGTTGATGAGCGGCGTCAGCGCGTGCGCCTCCGCCCAGGTCTGCGCGCGGGCCGCGTACCAGGACGGCACGTCGGACAGGCCCGCGTAGCGGATCTTCCCCGCGCGCACCAGGTCGTCGAACGTGCGGACGACCTCCTCCGCCGGCGTGATGCGGTCCCAGGTGTGCAGCAGGTACAGGTCGATGTAGTCGGTGCGCAGCCGCCGCAGCGACGCCTCCACCGCGCGCATCATGTTCTTGCGGCTGTTGCCCCCCGCGTTCGGATCCCCCGGGCGGGTGGAGTTGTAGGTGTACTTGGTGGTGAGGACGATGCGGTCCCGGTCGCCGCGCTCCTCCATGAACTTCCCGAGCAGCGTCTCGCTGGTGCCGTGCGTGTAGAGGTCCGCGGTGTCCACGGAGTTGCCCCCCGCGTCCAGGTAGCGGTTGAACAGCGTCCGGGCCACGTCCTCGGTGCTGCCCCAGATGCCGCCGAGCGGCCCCTCCCTCCCGAACGTCATCGTGCCCAGCGACAGCGGGCTGACGCGCAAACCCGAACGGCCCAGCAGGTAGTAGTGGCTCATCGACATGGCGTGGCGCTCCTTGCGGATATTTGGACTGAACAATCCAGATACAGACATGCGAAGACGGCGGGCGGCGGCGCCGCGCCGGAACAGGAGGTGCTACCGGGACTGGAGGCCCGCGAGGGCGAAGTCCACGATGTCGCGGAGGACTTCGGGCGGGGTGCCGGCCTTGGCGGACATGCGCAGGCCGGCGATGGTGGTGAGGAGGAAGCCGGCGGCGACGCGGGAGTCCACCCGGGGGCTGAGCTCGCCCTTGCGCTGGGCCTCCTTCACGACGCGCTCCAGCGCGCCATGGCCCAGGGCCCCGCTGGTCTTGAGCAGCGTGGCGACGTCCGGGTCCACGTTCGCCAGCTCCGAGGTCGCGTTCGTCGTGAGGCAGCCCCGGGCGCGCTCCTTCGGGGTGCCGTTGGGGATGGAGAGGAGGTACTCGCGGATGGCGCCCAGCGGAGACGGGTGCGAGCGCAGGCACTCCACCAGGTTGGCGCTGTACTCCGCCTGGTAGCAGCGCAGGGCCTCCAGGTAGAGGCCGTGCTTGTCCCCGAAGGTGTCGTACATGCTCTGCCGCCCGATGCCCATCGCGCGCAGCAGGTCGTCCGTGGAGGTGGCCTCGTAGCCCTGCTCCCAGAAGACCTTCATCGCGCGACGCACGGCCTCGTCGCGGTCGAACTCCTTCGTCCGTGCCATGCGCGTTTCGTAATGATTCTGGACTGACCTGTCAAATCAATCAGCCCCGGGCCTTCCGGGGGTCAGAAGCCGGGCGGGCGCTCCCCGGCGACGCCGGACGCGCGCTCCAGGGCGATGCCCACACGGCCCAGGGTGCCCTCGTCGAAGAGCTGGCCGATGAGCGTCACGCCATGGGGGACGCGGCGCGGGGTGGCGAAGGTGGGCACGGGCCGCCTGGGGTCCGGCGCCCAGTCGCTGCGGGCCTGGGACACCTCCACGAAGCCGGTGCGCAGCGTGAGGGACGGGTGGCCCGTGTGGTTGGAGACGGTGAGGATCTCATCGCGCAGCGAGGGCACGAGCAGGACGTCCACCTGGGACATCACGCGCGCCATCTCCTGGGCCACCTTGCGGCGCAGCCGGTCCGCCTGGACGAAGTCCACCGCGGACAGGAAGCGGGACTGGCGGAAGAGGTTGGGCCACGCGTCCGGCACCTGCATCCTGAGTGCGTCCACGCCGTGGCTGAGCGTCAGCTCCTCGAAGGCGGCGGCGGCCTCCGCGAAGAGGATGACGTTGAGGCTGGAGTACGGCCAGTCGGGGAACTGGACCTCCACCGGCGTCATCCCCAGGCCCTTGAGCGTCTCCAGCGCCGCCCGGTCCACGTCCGTGGCGGGGCTCTCCTTCATCCACGCGGGCACGTAGCCCACGCGCAGGCCCTTCACGCTCGCGTTCGCGTCGAAGTCCAGCTTCGCCTGGACGCTCGCCACGTCGCCCGCGTCCGGCCCGTTGAGCGCGGCCAGCACCAGCAGCGAGTCCTCCACCCCTCGCGTCATGGGCCCCAGCTTGTCCAGCGACCAGCACAGCGTCATCGCGCCCGTGCGCGGCACGCGGCCGAAGGTGGGCCGCAGGCCGGTGATGCCGCAGCGCATGGAGGGCGACACGATGCTGCCGCCCGTCTCGCTGCCCAGGGAGAAGCCCACGAGCCCCGCCGCCGTCGCGGAGCCCGGCCCCGCGCTGCTGCCCGAGGAGCCCTCCTCCGGCAGCCACGGGTTCTTCGTCTCCCCGCCGAACCACACGTCGTTGAGCGCCAGCGCGCCCAGGCTGAGCTTCGCCACCAGCACGGCGCCCGCGCGGTGAAGCCGCTCCACCGCGGCGGCGTCCGTGGTGGGGACGCGGTCGCGGAAGGGCTCGGCGCCGTAGGTGGTGCGGATGCCCGCGGTGTCCACCAGGTCCTTGGCTCCCCACGGGATGCCGTGCAGCGGGCCCTTGTACCGGCCCGCCGCGATGTCGCGGTCCGCCTGCCGGGCCTGCGCGAGCGCCAGCTCCGGCGTGAGGGTGATGACGCACTGGAGCCGAGGGTCGAAGCGCTTCAGGCGCTCCAGGTACAGCTGCGTCAGCCGCTCCGACGTGATGGCGCGGGACTCCACCCAGCGCGACAGCTGCGTGAGCGGCGCGAAGGCGATGTCCTCTTCCTTCGTGGGCAGGGGCGTCTTCGCGGCGCGGCTGCGCACGAAGCGGTCTCTCGCGGGGGCGGTGGACTTGAGGCCCGGCAGCGCGGGGTTCCACTGCGAGGCGGGCGACAGCGTGGGCTCCAGCGCGAGCGTGCGCGGGCCGGTGCGCCGCTCCTGGAGCGGGGCCAGGGACACGCGCCAGTTGCCGGCGGCCTGGGCCCGCTCCTCGGGCGTGAGCCGCACCTGCATCAGCTTCTCCGCCTCCGCGAAGGTGGTGGGGCTGACCTCCGGGCCCACCGTCGGGCCCGCGCCGAAGGTGGGCGGCGCTCCGGCGGGCGTGGCCGTGCCCGCGTCCGGTGCCGCCGACACGGCGGTGCTCGCGAGTCCAATCACGGTGTGGGTCAGGAACTGCCGACGCGAGCTGGCCATGGCGCAACCTCACGGATGAAGCGAAGGGGGCGCCAGTGTGCCATCTCCTACGAGCGGTGCACGTCGCGGAAGGCGAGCATGGCGCCCAGCTGCTGCTCCTTCGCGTCATCGAAGCCGCATGTGGCGTCCCAGGTGGCGGGGTTCTCGTAGGTGCCGAACAGCTTGTCCCACAGGGGCAGGTCGCCGTAGTTGTTCTTGTGCTTGCCGTACTCGTGGTGGATGCGGTGCATCTCCGGCCGCTGGAAGAACCAGCCCACCCAGCGCGGGGTGCGGATGTTGGTGTGATAGAAGTATTCGCCCAGCGCGCAGCAGGCCGTGTAGATGGCGCCCGCCGCCGGGCTCAACCCCAGCACCATGTAGACGAGCAGTCCGCCAATCAGGCTGTTGACCGTCATCTCCAGCGGGTGCTTGTAGAAGCTGGTGATGACCTCCAGCCGCTGCGGGCTGTGATGGATTTGATGAAACAGGCGCCAGAGCACGTCGCTCTCATGGCGCGCGCGGTGCCACCAGTAGAAGACGAACGTGGCGATGAGATAGGCCAGCACCCCGCCCACCACCGGGCCCACGTGCCGGGACAAGTGGAAGAGCGACGCGGCGGAGAACCACCGGTCCCAGGTGAACCCGCCCAGGACCACCACGCCCACCTGCGCCAGGTTGATGATCACCACGCGCAGGTGCCAGCCCTTCACACGGGGCAGCTTCCACCCACGGCCGGCTTGTTCGATGAGAAAACAGATGCCGGCGATGAGCACGAGCCAGGGCAGCATGGAGGTCCCTCCGGAAATTCGAGCCGGACCCTCATACGAATGACGCGCGCGAATCTATCTATCCGCGCGGACGGACACTGTCACCTGAGGGGGATGGGACGGGAGGAAGGGGGGCTGGCATCCTCCGGGGCATGGCGCGGAACAGCACCCTGACGGCGCGGTTGGGCTACATCGACACGCAGGCCACCTTCGTGCAGGCGGCCCTGCTCGCGGCGCACGGGGCGGGGGCTCGCGCTGGCGGCTTCCGCGTGTCGGACGTGCGCTTCTTCTTTCTGTTGTTCACCAACTGGGTGGAGCACGACGTCACCCGGCCGTCCCAGGACATCGACCTGACGCAGGTGCGCCGGACGCTGGAGCGGCTGGTGCGCGCGGGCCACGCGGAGGCGAGCGTGGGCGCGGGGACGAAGGGGCTCCCCCGGGGGCGCCGCTATGTGCTCACCGGGGAGGGGCTGTGCGCCCTGGCGGAGGGCCTGGCCGCGCGCGAGCGGGCGCCGCTGGAGGAGGCGCTGTTCGCGGTCTGCTTCGCGGCCAGCTACCGCGACGCGGTGTTGTCCCGCGTGGAGGGCCGGGCCCGGGCGCCGTCCCCGGCGGTGCGCAGGCGGGTGGAGCGGGCGTTGGATCCGCTGCGGCTCGTGAGGGAGGCGCAGCGCACCTCGGCCGCGGTGCTCGCGGACCTGGAGGGCCGGGTGGAGGCGGGCCTGCGCTACGAGGAGCAGGCGCGCGAGGCCCTGGCCCGCGCCGAACCCGAGACCGAGGTAGTGCGCGCCCTGGAGGCGGCGGGCTCCTATCAGTTGCACCGGGTGCGGCCCTTGGGAGAGGTGTTGCTCGCGCTGCCGGAGGACCTGCGCCAGTTCGAATTGACGGAGGGCATGGGCCTGCGCTCGCGCCTGCTCTTCGCGCCCCTGGCGGAGCGGGCGCGGGCGGAGCACGCGGTGCTGGAGCGGCTGGAGGCGCGGCTCACCGCCGGCAAGACGCCACGGTGAGCCGGGGACCTAGCGCAGGTGTTGCGTGAGGCGCGAGCCCAGGGCGATGGCCAGACCGTCCTCGAAGAGGCCCGCGACCAGGTTGGGCACGCGCAGCCTGCCCGACACGAGCGAGCGGAAGCCGTAGAAGAAGTAGCTGGAGGCGATGGCCGCCGCGGCGCCGACGATGGCGAACCCGAGCCTGGCGCCCTTGCGGTCGCGCGACACGGCGGCGCCGGTGATGGCGCCCGCGATGACGCGTCCGCCAATGAGCCTGCGGTCGATGCGCGGGAGCGCCTTGGGCGACTTGTCCGCCACCATCTCCCCCAGCGCCAGCACCCTCAGCCGCTGGGATACCCGCTTCGACGTGAGGCCCGGCAGGGCGCGCTTGAGACGCCGGCTCGGCTTGCGCGACAGCTCGTGCGCGAGGAACGCGGGCGCGGTCAGGGTCCGCATCCCCGCGAGGACACCGAAGCCCGCCGCCTTCCAGACATCATTGTTCGAACGCATCGGTTCCGACCCCCGTGGTGGGTGGTGAAAATGGGAGGGTGGGGGCGCCGCGGCCATCCGGCCATGTCCGTGCAGGCGGCCACTCAAGGGACAGGAGGCCTGGAGGGTGGGGAGGCCCGCAGCATCAGGCCCGCGATCAGCGCCCCCACTCCCGCGGCCAGCACTCCCCAGGTCTCGTGGTCGCCCGCGGGAGCCGCCAACGCCACGTCGATGCCCACGATGCCGAGCCCCAGGAAGATGCGCCGGGCCATGCGGCGCTCCCGCGTGGTGTCCGCGGCGACGGTGGCGAAGAAGAACGCGAGCACGGCTCCCACGAACTGCACGAGGGGAAAGCCGGGCCGCACGAGCAGCCACAGCTCGGAGCCCCACCTGGCGAGCACCTCCGTCCAGGTGGAGACGGGAGGAGGAGCCAGCGGCGCCTCCCCCGCCGCGGTGAGCCCATGGGAGTTGTTCCGGAGGTTCTCCGCCACGATGAAGCAGCCGAACTGCACCAGCGACGCCACCCCCAACACGAAGAGCATCCCCTTCGCCGGAGCCGGCGTCACCGTGAAGCCGTACTGGTACACGGCCTTCAGCCGCTCGGGAGGGACCTCCAGCGGGTGGGGATGGGGCAGGGCCAACAGGCCCCGGGTCGCGGCGATGCTGACGGGGATGCCCTGGTCATCCACCAAATCACCCACGCCTTGTCTCCCGAGGAGTCCGTGCAGCGCATGCGCGAGCGCGCCGGGGTCCTCCGTGTGGACCAACCGGGCGATGAGGGCATTGAGCTGCCCGGCCATCAAGCGGCGGGAGGCGCCGGTGGCGCTCGCGGCCTCCTCGAACAACGGCGCGAGCGCATCGGCGGAAGGAGTGGAGAGGTCCTCACGTCCGGGGGCTGGCGGCTGCATCCGCGTGCGCATCGCGCCAGTCTACGCCGGGTCCGAGGTCCCCAGGTCCAGCCGCCGCTTCAGGTCCTTCAAGCGCCCTCGGACCTCGCGGACCAGCGTCCACGTCATCAGCGGCGTGAGCCAGCCGAAGGGGCGCCTCAGCGTGAAGGCATACGTGAAGGTGACACGGGTGACGCCAGGGGCCTCTTCATCGAAACTCCAGGAGCCCGCGAAGCTCTCGAACAGGCGCGGCCCCCGAGTCATCCGCACCGCCGTCACCGCGGGCGGCAGGAAGGACACGTACTCCGTCTCCATCCCCAGGCCGTGCCACGACACACACCAGGCCTTCACCCCCGGCCCGGCCTCGGTCGCGCCATCCCTCAGCACCGCTTCGCGCAGGAACGTGTCCCAGACGAGCCGCTGCCCGTAGTCCTGCGTGTACGCGAACACGCGCTCGCGCGGGCAGGCGATGCGGATGGACTCGATGAACCTCACCCTTCCGTGTTGCGCAGGAAGTCCGCCACCTGGGCGAAGCGGCCATCCAGGAAGCCCCTCAACCCTCCGGTGATGCCCCGCACGTCCATCGCCTTGCGCATGCAGCGCAGCCACGCGTCCCGCATCGCGGTGTCCACCGGCAGGTGCCCGTGGCGCATGCGCAGCCGGGGGTGGCCGTGCGTCGCGCTGTAGTGCTGCGGTCCGCCCAGCCAGCCCACCAGGAACATGCCGAAGCGCTGGCGCGTGCCCGCGTTCACCCGGCCCTGCGCGTCCAGCTCGTGGATGCTCGCGAGCGTGGGCTCCTCCGCGTCCATCACGTCGTAGAAGGTCTCCGCCAGCGCGTGCACCGCCTCCTCGCCTCCCAGGCGATGGAAGGGGGTGTCCTCCAGCGTGGGGACCCAGTCATCCGACGACGGCGGCTTCAATTCCATACCCATGGCTTCCTCTATGCCGCCCAGCGCTTTGGCCGGCGCTGGAGGCTCCTCAATCCCAATCCTTCACAGAACGCCTTGAAGCGCGCCTCCGGGACGCCCTTCCACTCCAGGTCCGCGAGCGACGCGGTGCCCGGCAGCGGCGCGTCCTCCACCAATGTGGCCAGCGTGCGGTACAGCCGCGCGTCCTCGCGGTGCGCCTTCAACGTCGCCGCCAGCTTGTCCGCGCCCCGCACCTTCACCGTCCACTCCGCCGCGCTGTCCGGGATGGCCTCCAGGTGGCCGTAGGCCTGGAGCACCGCCGCCGCGCCCTTCGCACCGAAGCCCGGCAGCCCCGGGATGCCGTCCGCGTCGTCGCCCATCAGCGCCAGCAGGTCCGGCACGCTCTCGGGGGCCACGCCCAGCTTCGCCTTCACGCCCTCCGCGTCCACCACCTTCTGCTGCCGCCGGTCCACTTGCACCACCCGCGAGCCCCGCACGCTCTGGCCCAGGTCCTTGTCGGGGGTGAGCAGCCGCACCTGCTCCACCTCGCCCGCCCAGCGCGCCGCCGCGGTGGCGAGCGCGTCGTCCGCCTCGTGGTCCTTCATGGACCACACGCGCACGCCCAGCGCGGCCACCGCCTCTTCCACCAGGTCGAACTGCGCGCGCAGCTCCGGCGGCACGCCCTCGTCTCCCTTGTAACCGGCGAAGAGCGCGTTGCGGAACGAGCGGATGGGGTTGTCGAAGGCCACCGCGACATGCGTCACGGCCTCGGATTCGTCGTGCAACAGCGCGAGGAGGGAATCCATCACGCCGGCCGTGGCCTTCACGTCGCGCCCGTCCGGCGCGGTGGTGCCCGGCCGGGGCGAGTAGTGGGCCCGGTACAGCTCATACGTGCCGTCCACGAGGTGCAGGCGCATGCTCCCCCTCTAGCGTCCCAGCCGCCGCGCGGCCAGCGGCCCGTGCGCGGGGACAGCCGGGGCCGGGCTTGGGCGGCGTCTCCTGCCTGTGCGCCTCGTTCCCTACACGACGCCTGTCAACCCCCTTGGCCAGCGTGCCTGTTGGAGACAGGTCGCCGATGCCGACCGGGGTCGCACGCCCCACTTTCTGAACCGACTCCCTCTGGGTCGCGCCGGAGCGTCCCAGCATTCCAACCGGCATGAGGTGATCCATGCGCCCGAAGCTGTTCGCCGCTTCCCTGCTCTGCGTCGCGGCCCTTGGCTGTGCAAGCAGGCAGGTGATTCTCACGTCCACCCATCAGCAGCGCGTCCAGGCAGAGGCGGCGCTGCGCTCGGCGGAGAACTCCCAGGCGCCCAACGTGCCGGAGGCCGCCCGACACCTGGCCTTCGCCCGCCAGCAGATCAACGACGGCGAGCGGCTGATGCAGGAGGGCGAGCAGGAGGCCGCGGAGCTGCGCTTCCGTCAGGCCGCCGCGGACGCCGACCTGGCGGCGGCGCTGGCCCGCGCGGTCCCCCTGAAGAACGAGGCGCGCCGGACCTCTGAACGGGTCGATTCGATGCAGCGCGGCCAGCCCTGAAGTCCCCCCTTTGATTGTGAGGAGAGCGTCATGCAGCGATGGAAACTTGGATGGCTGGCGATCGCGGGAGCCTCCGCGCTCACGATGGGGTGTGCCCATGGGCCCCCGCCCAGTGAGCTGACCGCGGCGCGGCAGGCGTACCAGCAGGTGTCCACGAGCCCCGAGGGCCGCGAGCGCCCCGCGGACGTGGCGGCGGCCCGGGCCGCGTTGCAGGAGGCGGAGAACGAGTACGCGCAGAGCAAGGGCTCGGTGAAGACCCGCTCGCTGGCGTACGTGGCCCTGCGCAAGGCGGAGATCGCCGAGGCGCGTGGCGAGGCGGACCTGGCCGCGCAGCAGCGGGCGGAGGCGGAGCAGTTGCTGCGTCAGCATCAGGAGTCGCGGGCGCAGACGCTCGCACGTCAGCAGCAGGAGGAGCGTGAGAAGTACGAACAGCAGCGGCAGCTGTACGAGCAGCAGCGCCAGCAGTACGACGCCCAGCGCCAGCAGGAGGCCGAGCGCATGCGCACGGCGAACGCGCAGCAGCAGGAGGCGGAGTCGCAGCGGCTGGCTCAGTTGAACCAGGAACTCCAGCAGCGCACGCAGCAACTGGAGCAGGAGCGCCAGGCGAGGCTCCAGGCGGAGCAGCGGGCCTCCCATGCGCTGACGCGGCTCCAGGATGAGAACGTGAAGGTGCGCGAGGAGGCGCGCGGCACGGTGGTGACGTTGTCCGGCAGCGTGCTCTTCGCGACGAACGCGACGAGCCTGCTGCCCGCGTCACGCGACCGGCTGTCGGACGTGGCCACGGCGCTGAAGGAGTCGAGGAACCCGTTGATCATCGAGGGCTACACGGACTCGCGTGGCACGGAGGAGTACAACGACCAGCTGTCGGAGCGCCGCGCGGAGAGCGTGCGGGACTTCCTGGTCGCCCAGGGCGTGCCGAGGGAGCGCATCCAGATCCGCGGCATGGGCAAGAGCCGGCCGGTGGCGAGCAACGCCACGGCGGAGGGCCGCGCCAACAACCGCCGCGTGGAGATCGTGGTGGAGCGCAACGTGGCGGGCACGCAGCCGTCCCGCTCCAGCAGCGGCGTCGGAGGCAGCGGCGAGGAGCCGAAGCCGCAAGGCTCGGGCATCGACCACCAGAGCCCGGCCCCGGATCAAGGCACCGGCGGCAGCGGCGCCCAGAAGCAGGTCCCCGAGCAGCCCATGGACCACGGCGAGTGACGGCGTGAAGTGGCGGTAGCGATTGGGGCTCGTCGCGGCAGGGTGCGCGACGAGCCCCGTTCGCGTCTTTCGTGAGCGCCTTGGAAGGATCGCCTGCGTGGACCAGCCCGCTGGAGGTGCCCGTGTCCGGATGCGGCCGCCGCGTCGGCTTCCTCGTCGCCGCGCGAGTGGCTTCGCCGAGGTCCTCCCCCCGCTCCGCCACCTTGCCGGGACCCTTCAAGCGGCTCCACGGAGCCGCGGTCATGCATGGCGGCGTGGATCATTCCTCGCCGCCAGCCTTGAAGTGAGCTGAAGTCCGACGCCGCCATGATCGACAAGTCCCCCGTCCTGCTCACCACCGAGCGCCTGCACCTGATGCTCCTGTCCCCGGACTCGGCGGAGCGGGTGCTGGCGTACCACGTGGCCAACAAGGACCACCTGGGGCCGGTGTCCCCGGCACGCCCGGCGACCTTCTTCTCCACCGACTACTGGCGCACACGCCTGGCCCAGGACCGCGAGGACTTCCGCCATGACCTGTCCCTGCGCGTGTTCCTCCTCCCCCGGAGCAAGCCCCTCGCGCTCGCGCCCGTCATCGGCAACGCCACGCTCGCCCACATCCGCCGGGGCCCCCTCCAGGCCGCGGACCTGGGCTATGGCCTGGATCACCGCCACGAAGGCCAGGGCCTGATGACCGAGGCCCTTCGCGCCTTCTGCGCCTTCGCCTTCAGCGCCCTGGGCCTGCACCGGCTCCAGGCCAACCACCTGCCGGAGAACCTCCGCAGCGCCGCCGTGCTCCGCCGCCTGGGCTTCATCCCCGAGGGCTACGCCCGCGACTTCCTCCTCATCAACGGCCGGTGGCGCGACCACGTCATCACCTCGCTCGTGGCCCCACCCGAACCCGGCGTCCCCACCGGCCCCTGACTAACGCGCGGACGGCCGCACCTTCGGCCCCGGCGCCACGGCGGCGGCCGGCAGGTTCGCGTCGAACCAGTCCAGCGTGCGCAAGAGCCGGTCCTTCTGGTGCTCGGGCTTGCGCAGGCCGTGACCCTCGTCCGCGTAGATGACCAGCTGGGTCTTCACCCCCAGCGTCTTCAACGCCCTGTGGAATTCGTAGCCCTGCGACGCGGGCACCTCCACGTCGCGCTCGCCGTGCAACACCAGCGTGGGCGTGCGCACCTGCTTCACCCCGTTGATGGGCGACGAGCGCGTATACACCTCCGGCTCGTCGTACACCGACGCGCCGAAGTACGGCAGCATCCACGTGTCGATGTGGTTCGTGCCGTAGTAGCTCTGCCAGTTCGCGATGCCCGCGCCCGCCACCGCCGCCTGGAAGCGCTGGGTGCGCGTCACCGCCCACATGGTCAGGAAGCCACCGTAGCTCCACCCCATGATGCCCTGCCGCGCGGGATCCACCGGCGCCGACGCCAGCACCGCGTCCACCCCCGCCAGCACGTCGCGGAAGTCGCCGTAGCCGAAGTCGCGGCGGTTCGCCTGCACGAACGCCTCACCCTGACCGTAGCTGCCGCGCGGGTTGGGCATGAACACCGCGTAGCCCCGCGCCACCAGCAGCGCCGTCTGCGGGCTGAACGTCGACAGCACCCCGGCCGCGGGCCCGCCATGCACCACCGTCACCATGGGCGCCTTGCGGCCCGACAGCTCCGGCACCGGCAACACCAACCAGCCCTGCACCGGCTGCCCGTCGCTCGTCCACGTCACGCTGCGCACCTCCCCCACCGGCACGGTCACGTCCACGTTGAGGCGCGTCACCTGCTTCCACGCCCCCAAGGGTCCCGTCCACACCTCGGGCGCCCGGTTGACGGCGTCGCGCACCACCGCGCTCGTCACGCCGTCGCGGCCCAGCGACACCGCCACGTGCTCCGGCCCCCTCCACAGCGTCTCCACGGCCCCGCCCCTCGGCGGCGCCGCCATCAACGCGGCCTCGCCCTGCGCCTGCGCCGCGAACACCAGCCGCTCCGGCGTGGACCAGAAGAGGTCCGTGGCCGTCGCCTTCAAGCCCTCCGTCAGGTTGCGCGCGGGCGGCACCTTCGCGGGAAACTCCGCCTTCTCCCCGGGCCGCAGCTTCGCCGCCAGCCGCTCCGGCACCGACACCACGAGCACGTCCCCGCCCGTGCTGCCCTCATCGCTCATCAGCCCTTCGATGAACGCGAGCTGCTTCCCGTCCGGACTCCACGCGGGCTCCGCCACCTGCCACGTGGGCGCGTGCAGCAGCGACGTCTCCCCCGTCGCCGCCTCCACCGCGTACACCCGCGCGTCCCACCAGTTCGCGTCCCCCGGCGGCGGCGCGGCCGTCACCGCCACCCGGGCCCCGTCCGGACTCCACGCGTACTCGTAGATGAACAGGCCCGCGGGCGACACCAGGCGCAGCCGCGCGTCCTCCACCGACACCACCGCGAAGCGCTTCACCGGCGAGGACTCCTGCACCACGCCCGTCTCCCGCGCCGCCGGCCCCAGCGGGCCCTGCGCGTCCTCCGCGCCCTCGATGGCGAGCACCCCCACCGACGTCCCGTCCGGAGACCACTTCGGCGTGGCCAGCACGCCCTTCAGCGTCGTGAGCCGCCGCGCGGGCCCGCCCTCCCCCGACGCGTCCGCCACGTAGAGCTGCCGCGCCGTGCCCTCCCCCGCCGTGGACAGGAACGCGAGCCTCCGGCCGTCCGGACTCCACGCCAGCGACCCTTCCGCGCACGGCGCGCCGTCCTTCGACGCGGTGATGCGCACCGGGGCCCGCTCCGGGTGCGCCAGCTCCCGCACCTGGAGCCGCGTGGACTCGGCGGTCCCCGGCACCCACTCCACCCAGGCCACGCGCGCGCCCTCCGGCGACAGCGCCACCTGCTTGATGCGCACCGCGCGCTGAAGCGCGTCGTACGTCGCGCCCACGTCCGGCCGCGCCGACACCGGCACCGCCGCGGACGCCAGCGCGCCCCACACCCCCAAGCCCAACACCCAGCCCAGGCTTCCCGCTCGCATCGACCGCCTCCAGGTGGACCGCGGCGGCGGAGTCTAGCGGACCCTCGCGGGCGGAACCCGCGCCCGGCGTCAGTGCATGTGTCCAGGCAACATGGGCAGGCCGTGGAAGAAGCGCCGCCCGCTCTCGAAGCGGTGGTGGAACGTGACGCGCTGGTCCTGGTACAGCCGCGCCATCTCCTCCTCGCCGTACGCGCGGAAGAACGCGGCGCGCGCCTCGTCACACGCCCGCTCGTACTCCACGCAGAGCGCCTCCCAGTCCTCCGGGGGAATGTCTCCCTCCGGCCAGCCCTCGCCCGTGAGGCCGTACTCGCGCTCCATCGCGGCCAGCTCCGCGGCCCGCATCCGCACGCGCGGATCCTCCGCGATGGCCTCATCCGCCATCGCCGTCAGGATGTGCGCCACCAGGAAAAATCCCGCGTCCGGCGGCACCGTCCCCGCGTCCCGCGCGACCCGGAACGTCACCAGCAGCTGCGCGTCCATCTCCTCCCCGCCCAGCTCCGCCAGCTTCGCCGCCAGCCCGCGCCAGCGGGCCTCCGTCTCGCGAGCCTCCTGTCGCATCCCATCCAGCTCCTGCTCACCCATCTTCTTCATGGTGTCCTCTCCCGACTCGCCAAGGTCGCCTTCCCATGAAGGTTCCCATCCCGGTCTGACGCCCGGGACCGGCAAAGCATGCCGTCCCTTTTTTCCAGGACGTCCCGGCGCGTCAGGTGCCGGACGCCCGGCCGCGGCGCCGTCGCGTGGCGGACGAGCACCCGGGCTCCGGGGGACGGACAGGCCAGCGGCCCCGCCGGTCATTTCCCGCCTTTCGGAGGACGAACCACGCGCCCGGTGATTGCCTGCGGTGGACGGCCCGGGGCCACGCCGGGTGTCGCCCGCCAGACGGTTGGGCCGGGGCCGGGCCCGGCGCGCACATTTGGAGGACGACGGTGGTTGCCGTCGGGCGCGGGAAGACGCATCCGCAGGGGATGGGGCCCGACGCCGGTGGCCCTCCCTTGGGAGCCCTCCTGGTGTCTGGACCCGAAGCCCGACCGCAGCCGAAGTCCCAGGTCTCTCCCCGCACGGTGTTCACGGTGTGCTTCGCCGTCCTGGGGGTGATGGTCCTGGTGCTGCTCGTCATCAAGACGCGCGTGGCCCTGACGCTCACGGGCATCGCCGCGCTCCTCGCCCTGTCGCTGGAGCACGGCGTGTCGCGGCTGGAGAAGCGCGGCCTCCAGCGGTGGCTGGCCATCGCCCTGGTGCTGTTCGCGCTGTTCATCGCCATCTGCGCGCTGGGCCTGCTGGTGATTCCGGACCTGGTGACCCAGGTGGACGCGCTGGTGTCCCAGTGGCCGCAGCTGTGGAAGCAGGTGCGCGGCACCGGCGTCCTGCACGCGCTCAACCAGCGGCTGCACAGCCTGGGCTGGAGCGAGAAGCTGGAGGAGGCCACGCCCGCGCTCGCCGGGCCCCTGCCCGCGTTGATCATGAGCGCCATTGGCGGCGTGGTGGGCCTGCTGGGCGGCACCCTCACCGTCTTCTTCCTGGTGGTGTTCATGCTGGTGTTCGGCGGCGGCGTGCTCAAGCACCTGCTGGAGCTGGCCCGGCCCGACCACCGGCTGCGGTACGTGCGCGTGCTGCGCAACGTGTACGGCGCGACGGGGGGCTACCTGGCCGGCATCACCCTCATCTGCGCCATCAACGCCACGCTGACCACCACGATGCTCGCCGTGGTGGGCATGCCCTTCTACCTGCCGCTGGGCGTGGCCAGCGGCTTCTCCAGCCTGGTGCCCTACGCGGGCCCCATCATCGCGGGCGGCATCATCACGCTGCTCACGCTGGCCACCGGCGGCCTGTGGAAGGCCCTGGCGGTGTTCATCTACTTCGTCCTCTACGGGCAGCTGGAGGGCAACGTGTTGGCGCCGCTCGTGTTCAAGCGCACCGTGCACGTCAACCCGCTGGTCACGCTGCTGGCGGTGCTCTTCTGCGTGGAGCTGGCGGGCATCGTGGGCGCGGTGGTGGCGGTGCCCGTGGCGGCCACCCTTCAAATCATCGTCCGGGAAGTCCTCCTCTTCCGCACCGAGCGCCGCGGCAAAGCGGTCCTCCCCGAGCCCTGATGAGCACCTCACCCCTCCAGCTCCTGCTCACGCACGGCTCCGGCCCGCTGCTCTTCCTCCTCTTGGTGGCGGGCGGCCTGGGCCTGCCGTTCCCAGAGGACCTGGTGCAGCTGGCCGCGGGCGTGCTCGCGCACCGGGAGGTGATGCCGCTGGCCGTCGCCCTGGCGCTGTGCTTCGGGGGCGTGCTGTGCGGGGACACCGTGCTCTTCCTCACGGCGCGCAGGCTGGGGCAGGCGCTGTACACGCACCCGCGCACCCGCCGCCTGTTCCCGGCCGAGCGCCGCGAGCGCATCCAGGGCCTGTACGCGAAGCACGGCTCGCGCGTCGTCTTCGTGGGACGCTTCATGTCCGTGCTGCGCGTGCCGGTGTTCGCCATGGCCGCCGCGGAGGGCATGCCCCTGCGCCGCTTCCTCATGTGGGACGGCCTGGCGCTGTGCCTGAGCTCCCCCACCGTGGTGATGCTGGGCTACCTGGGCTCCGCGAGCGTGGACCGCGTGGCCAGGGGCGTGGGACGGGTGGAGCACTTCCTCGCGCTGGCGGGCGTGGCCGCGCTGCTGGTCGCCCTCGCCGTGCGGCACTACCGCGAACGCCATCACGCTCGCGCCTCCACCGGAGACCGGACGTCGCGGTCCTCACCGCCCACGTGATTCCGGTATCCACCGGCTGACTCCGCGGCCCCCTGGGCGCGCTCAATGCGTGGCGCGAGGGGGGGCCGGCGGGATGTTCTGGTTCACGTGGAAGAGGTTGGTGGGGTCGTAGCGGTTCTTCACCTCCACCAGCCGCGCGAAGTTCTCGCCGTAGGTGGCCCGCACCCGCTCCTGGCCCTCGTCCATCATGAAGTTCACGTAGGCGCCGCCCGCGGAGTAGGGGTGCAGCGCGTCCCAGTAGGCCTTCGTCCAGGAGGTGATGTCCGCCACCCGCTCCGGCGAGGGGTCCACGCCGACGATGACCTCGGACCAGCGCGCGTCGCGGTAGCGGAAGGCCGTGTCCCGCGGCCCCACCCGGTGCACCGCCCCGTCGATGGGGTAGAGGTGCATCGTCGAGTGCATCGTCGGCAGGCGCTCCGCGAACTCCACGTGCCGCGCGATGGCCGCGTCGCCCAGCTCGCGCACGAAGTCCGCGCGCCAGTACCACTGCAAGCCGGGCGAGTAGAGCGCGTCGAAGGCCGCCTGTAAGAGGGGGAAGGGCATCGGTTGCACGCCGTGCGCCGCGGGCTTGAGCGCCAGCACGGGCGCGAACAGCGCCTCCGCCCGCGCGGGGTCGCCGGTGTAGCACCACACCACGCCGCACATCTTCTTCAGGTGCAGCGCCTCTGGATACGGGGCGACGGGCGGCACCGTGAGGAAGGCGAAGAAGCCGTTGAGGTCCTCGGGGGCGGCGGGGAGGAAGTCGCGGTACCAGCGCAGCACCTCCGCCGCGCGGTCCAGCGGCCAGAGCGTGAAACCACCGATGACGGAGTCCACTGGCTGGGCCCGGAAGAGGAATGACGTCACGACGCCGAAGTTGCCGCCCCCGCCGCGCACCGCCCAGAACAGGTCCGGATGCTTGTCGGCGCTCGCGGTGACGAAGCGGCCATCCGCGAGCACCATGTCCACGGCGAGCAGGTTGTCGATGGTGAGGCCGAAGCGGCGCGTGAGGTAGCCCATGCCGCCGCCCAGCGTGAGTCCGCCCACGCCCGTGGTGGAGATGATGCCCGAGGGCACGGCGAGCCCGAAGGCATGCGTCGCGTGGTCCACGTCCCCCCAGACGGCGCCTCCCGCGACCCGCACCGTGCGGGCCTCGGGGTCCACCCGCACGCCGCGCAGGCGCGACAGGTCGACGACCAGCCCGTCATCACACAGCCCCAGGCCGCCGCCATTGTGGCCCCCGCCGCGCACGGCCAGGGCGAGCCCCTGCTCGCGAGCCAGGGTCACCGCGGAGATGACGTCCGCCACGTCGGCGCACCGGGCCACCATGGCCGGGTGCTTGTGGATCATCGCGTTGTAGAGCTGGCACGCCTCCGCGTAGTCCGCGTCCTCCGGGAGGATGAGCGGGCCGCGCAGGCGGGCCCGGAGTGCTTCCACGCTGTCGGGGGTCGGTCCGCGCGGTGGACCCGTGCCGGTCCGCGACCGCGCGCGGTGGGTTTCAAGAGCCATGGGGTTCCCTTCCGCCATGGCGCCGGTGGAGCCATGGCACCTCAGGCAACGGGTGCGCATGGTGCGGGCCGCGCGCAGGCATCACGGGCCGGGGCGGCGAGAGGGGGCCTCCGGGCACGCGCGCTGAACGACGGGAGCGGGCGCGGCGCTCCGCCCCTCCCTCGCTTCCGGCCCTGGCCGCTCGAGCGCACGCGCTCCCGGCGAGGGGACCGCGCGGCGTCCGTCAGCCCGAGGTCACTTCGCGCAGGCTGTCCTCCACGCCCGCGAGCAGCACGTCCAGGTCCGCGTCCGGGATGTTCAGCGCGGGGGCGATGTAGACGGTGTCGCCCAGCGGGCGCAGGTACAGGCCGCGGCGGCGGCCGGCCTCGTACACGCGCCAGCCGCTGTTGGCGAAGTAACCCCCGCCGCCCAGGTCCACCGCGCCCACCATGCCCACCGCGCGCGGGCGCACCAGCCCTGGGAGCGTGGCGGCCATCCGTTCGAAGGCGGCCTTCACGCGCGGGGCCTTGCGCTGGACCTGCCCGATGACGTCCTCGTCGCGGTACACGGCCAGCACCTCACGCGCCACCGCCGCGCCCAGCGGATTGCCGCAGTACGAGTGCCCGTAATACAGCGCCCGGTCCTTCGCCCCCAGGAAGCCGGAGAAGATGCGCTCCGACGCGAGCGTGACGGCGAAGGGCAACATGCCCCCGCTCAGCGCCTTGGCCAGGCACAGCAGGTCCGGCACCACGTCGGCCAGGTCCACCGCGAAGCGCGCGCCGGTGCGGCCCATGCCGGTGAAGACCTCGTCGGCGATGAGGAAGGTGTCCACGGCGCGGGTGGCCGCGCGCACCTCGCGCACGAAGTCCGGCGACGACATCCACATGCCCACCGCGCCCTGGAGCACGGGCTCCAGGATGACGCCGGCGATGCCATCCGGATCCGCCGCGAGCGCCGCCTTCAGCTGCTCCAGCGCGCGCGCGTGGCCGTCGGGTTCGGCGGGGGACGGCACGTGCACCACGTCGAAGAGGAGCGGGCCGAACACGTCTCGGAACTCGTGCACGCCGCCCACGCTGGTGGCGCCAATCGTCTCGCCGTGGAAGGCGCCGGACAGGGTGATGAAGCGGGTGCGGCGGGGGCGGCCGTTCTGGGCCCAGTACTGCGCGGCCATCTTGATGGCCACCTCCACCGCGGTGCTGCCGTTGTCCGAGTAGAAGAGGCGCGACAGCTTCTGGTCCGCGGGCACGTCCGCCCGGTCCGCGCCCGGGGCCAGCGCCGCCAGCTCCGCGCCCAGCAGGGCCGCCGGGCCGTGGGTGATGCCCGCGAGCGAGGCGTGGGCCAGGCTGCCCAGTTGCTCGGTGAGCGCGTGCACCAGGCGCGGGTGGCGGTGTCCCAGGGTGGACACCCACCAGGAGCCGTTGGCGTCCAGGTAACGCCGGCCGTCGGCGTCATGGAGCCAGGAGCCCTCCGCGCGGACGATGACCAGCGGGTCGGTCTGCGCGACGTACTGCTCCATCGCGGTGTAGGGGTGCCAGACGTGCCGCTTGTCCAATCCGACGAGGGTTGCCCGATCCACGGTGGAGGCTCCTGGTGCAGGGGGGCCTGGGGGCCCGGGGTGACGCGCCGCGTGCACTTCTGCCCTCCCTGGAGGCGGCCCGCAACGTCGAGGTGCGACGTCGGGGACGGGCGCGAATGGATGACCGCACCGGGCCTTATCCACCAACGGACAGGGTGGGAACCGGGACGCTCAGTGTCGGGCGTCCGCGAGGACGGGGGTGCTGCCGCCATCGTGGGGAGCGCTGACATTGCCGTGACAGCCGCGGTGTTAGCCCTGGGTCCGACAGCACGGGAGAATCATGGCCATCCTCATCTTCTTCATCAGCCACTGGCTGCTCTGCGTCTTCTTCCAGAGCTTCTTCCAGCACCGCTACGCGGCGCACCGCATGTACAGCATGGGGCCGCGCACGGAGAAGGTGGTGCACCTGCTCACCTATCTGGTGCAGGGCTCGTCGTACCTGTCGCCGCGTGCGTACGCCATCCTGCACCGCGAGCACCACGCCTTCTCCGACACGGACAAGGATCCGCACTCGCCGCACAACTTCAAGGATGTGCTGCGGATGATGCTGCACACCAAGAAGCGCTACGCCGACTACGTGTATCGGCGCGCGGCGCCGGAGCCGCGCTTCGAGGGCGGGTATCCGGAGTGGACGCTCATCGACGAGACGGTGGGCCAGTCCTGGTGGGCGCCGTTGACGTGGGTGGCGCTCTACACGGCGTTCTACGTGATGTTCGCGACGTCGCCCTGGCAGTTCCTGCTGTTGCCGGTGCACTTCGTGATGGGGCCGGTGCACGGCGCCATCGTGAACTGGTGCGGGCACAAGTACGGCTACCGCAACTTCAAGGGCGGCGACCAGTCGCGCAACACGCTGCCGGTGGACGTGCTGTGCATGGGGGAGCTGTTCCAGAACAACCACCACAAGTACGGCAGCAGCCCGGACTTCGCGGCGCGCGCCTTCGAAATCGACCCCACGTGGCAGGTGATGCGCGTGCTGTCGAAGCTGGGCGTCATCCGCATCACCACGCCTCAGCGCGCCGTGTACCCGGAGCCGCGCGAGGTCTCCCGGCAGGGCAGCACCGGAGCGCAGACGGCCTGACGTCACGTCCAGCCATGCGGTGACGTGGGGGAGCCGTCCGGACAGGACCGCTCCCCCGTCGTGTTTCTCAGCCCCGCTTCAGCGCCGCGCGGATGGCGCTGGAGAACGGCGCGGTGGGCCGGCCAATCAGGCGGCTCAAGGTGCGGCTGGAGTCGTTCAGCTCGCCCTTCGCCAGCCCCCCATCCGCGTCCGCCAGGACCTCCGCGAAGGGCTTGGGCACCCCCACCTTCTGGAGCGCCGCGGCGAACTCCGGCACCGGCAGGTCCACGTACGCCACCGCCTTGCCCGACTGGCGTGACAGCTCCGCCGCGTACTCCGGCAGCGTGAAGGCCGTGTCCCCTGCCAGCTCGTACACCTGGTTCTCATGGCCCGTGCCCGTCAGCACCGCGACCGCCGCGTCCGCGTACTCCTCGCGGGTCGCCGTGGCCACCCTGCCATCCTTCGCGCTGCCCTGGATGACGCCGTACTCCAGCGCCGGCCCCACGTGCTCCGTGTAGTTCTCCACGTACCAGCCGTTGCGCAGGAACACGTACGGGAGCCCCGACGCGCGGATCGCCTCCTCCGTGGCCTTGTGCTCCCCCGCCAGCGACAGGCCGCTCCTGTCCGCGAACAGGATGCTCGTGTAGGCCAGCAGCTTCACGCCCGCCTTCTTCGCCGCGGAGATCACCGCCGAGTGCTGCGGGAAGCGCTTGCCCACCTCGTTGGCGGAGATGAGCAGCACCGTGTCCCCCGCCGCGAACACCCCGTCCAGCGTCCCCGGCTCGCTGTAGTCCGCCCGCCGCACCACCACCCCGCGCTCCGCCCAGGCCTTCGCCTTGTCCGGACTGCGCACCACCACCGCCACCTGGCTCGCCGGCACCTTCTTCAGCAGGCCCTCGATGACGAACTGCCCCAGCTTCCCCGTGGCTCCCGTGACGACGATCATCGCTTCGCCCTTTCCTTCGCGCGCCTGGCGCGAAATCGAATGGGGCTTACCGTAACGGTGGTACTCACTTTTCGTAAGTACGCACCTCATGGTAAGTGTCAATCATGAAGGCAAGCAAGGGCAGTCCACTGCTGGAGAAGGTGAAGAAGCGCGGGGACCTCTACGCGGCCGCGTGCCCCTCGCGCGGCGTGCTGGAGCACGTGACCAGCCAATGGGGCGTGCTGGTGCTGGTCGCGCTGCACGAGGAGGGCACCCACCGCTTCAGCGAGCTGCGCCGCAAGGTGGGCGGGGTCAGTGAGAAGATGCTCGCCCAGACGCTCCAGGCCCTGGAGCAGGACGGCTTCGTGCTGCGCGAAGCGCACCCCGTGATTCCCCCGCACGTGGACTACAGCCTCACGCCCCTGGGCCAGGAGGTGGCCGTCCACGTGGAGTCCTTGACCACCTGGATTGAAGACAACCTGCCCCGGGTGCTCGGCGCCCGCGCCCGGGCCCCGGCCCGCAAGAAGGCCTCCTGACCGGGGCCTCCCCCGTCCGGACGCCCTCCGGCGGGGCGAACGGGAGCGCAGCGGACAGACCCGCGTTAAGACTGCCCCCGTGCCCGCCGACACCCCGCTCCAGGTCCGCATTCTCGATGCCATCCGCGACGTCCCGGCCGCCTCATGGGATGCCCTGGTCACGGACGGCGCGCCCCCCTTCGTGCGCCACGCGTGGCTGTCCGCCATGGAAGAGAGCGGCAGCGCCACCGAGGACACCGGCTGGGCCCCCCACCACCTGACGCTGTGGCGGGGCCGGAAGCTCGTCGCCGCCGCGCCCGCCTATCTCAAGTTCCACAGCATGGGCGAATACATCTACGACTTCGGCTGGGCCAACGCCGCCGCCCAGCTGGGCGTGGAGTACTACCCGAAGCTGCTCGTGGGCGGCCCCCTGTCCCCCGCCACCGTGCCGCGCTTCCTCACCGCGCCGGGGGAAGACGCCGGGCTCCTGCGCCGCGCGCTGCTGGAGGCCGCCGTCCAGAGCGCCCAGGAGGCGGACTGCTCCGGCGTGCACGTGCTCTACCCCACGGACGAAGAGGCGGACTTCCTGGAGGAGGCCGGCCTCGCGCGCCGCATCACCCTCCAGTTCCACTGGAAGAACCCGGGCTACCAGGGCTACGACGACTACCTGGCCCGCTTCGACTCCAAGCGCCGCAACCAGCTCAAGCGCGAGCGCGCCGCCGCGGCCACCCAGGGCATCCAGCTGCGCACCGTGCGCGGCGCGGAGCTCGGCCCGGAGCACGCCCAGCGCGCGTACACCTTCTACACGTCCACCTGCGAGCGCCACGCCTGGGGACAGGTGCAGCTCACCCCCGGCTTCTTCGAGCGCGTCTTCCGCGACCTGCCCCACGCGGTGGAGATGGTGGAGGCGGTGAAGGACGGGCAGGTCATCGCGGGGGCCTTCAACCTGGCCACCCCGGAGCGGCTCTATGGCCGCTACTGGGGCTGCACGCAGGAGCACCCCTTCCTGCACTTCAACGTCTGCCTGTATCAGTCCGTGGACGACTGCATCCGCGCGGGCCGCAAGGTGTTCGAGCCCGGCGCCGGCGGTGAACACAAGGTGTCCCGGGGCTTCGAGCCCACCGCCGTGCACAGCGCGCACCTGATTTTCGACCCGCGCCTGGACAAGGCCGTGCGGAGCTTCCTGCGCATGGAGCATGCGCGGCTGACACCCGCGGTGGAGGAGGCGGAGCGCATCTGCGGCCTCAAGCCCTGGGCTCCCCCCGCCCCCGGGTCCACGGGCACCTGAACGTCTGTCCGCCAGCCCACCGGTCGGAAGACGTCCGCGCTCGGTTGAAGTTGTGAAATCGGGGTGAACCTCTAGAGTCCGCCCCCATGAAAGTCCCGGAGACCGACGAAGACTTCATCCAGTGGTACGAAGACTGCTGGGCTGACCGCGATGAGGTGGAATACCCGAAGCTGTTCGGCGCCATCCGCGAGGACGTGGACCTCCTGGAGGGCACGGGCGTGCTGGAGGGGTGGCTGGAGAGCGAGCTGGCCCAGGGCCAGGAGCTGGATCCGAACTGGCTCCCCATGGGCGTGCGCGTGTCGCCTCCCAGCGCGGAGTACCCGTACTGGACCTACGTGACGAGCGGCCTGTCCAACCCCTTCACGGTGACGCCCGGCGAGGAGCTGCCGGACGACGCGCGGAGCGGCCTGGGCTACGAAATGGTCATCCACACGCCCGAGGAGGAGCGCTGGCCGGTGCTGCGCCTGCTGGACATGATGGCCTACAACCTCGTGTGCGCGCGGCTGTTCGCCATGGGCCACCGCTATCCGGTGGACGGCACCCTCACCGGCGGCGACACCAAGCTCGCGGGCTTCGTGTTCGTGAAGGACACCACGCGCCCCAGCCACTTCACCCTGCCCAGCGGGCAGGTGGAGCTGCTCACGCTGGTGGGCGTGACGAAGAACGAGATGGCCTTCTCGCGCTCCAACGGCATGGACCGGCTCATCCAGAAGCTCACCGACCCGGCGAACCCCGGCGCCGCGTACATCACCCGTCCGGACCGCGACGAGGTGAAGCTCTAGGCTCGGGGGACAGGACCTGGCCGCCCCGGGCTCCAGCGCGGGGCGGCGAGGACTCCACCAGCGAGTGAAGGAGGCCCGGCTCGAAGGGCTTCTCGATGCGGGGCAGCGGCACGGCCAGGAGGAAGGCGCGGGCGCGCTCCGTGAAGCTGCCGCCCGTCATGAACACGAAGCGCGACAGCAGCTCCGGCCGCCGGCGAGACAGCTCCGCGTGCACGTCCATGCCGGTGAGGTCCGCCATCATCAGGTCGCAGAAGACGCGGTCGAAGGCGTCGTCCTGCTCCAGCAGCGTCAGGGCCTCGCGGCCGCTGTGCGCCACCACCACGTCGTGCTGCCGGCCGAGGATGCGGCGGAGCACCGCGGTGAGCTGCGGCTCGTCATCCACCACCAGCACGCGCTTGCGCTGAGTCCCCTCCTGCGCGCGCACCGCGGGGACGCCCGGGTGCACCACGGCCTCCGCGACGGGCAGCCGCACCTGGAAGGTGCTGCCCATGCCGGGGATGCTGGTGGCGGTCAGCTCCCCATGCATGCTGCGCACGAGCCCCAGGCAGATGGACAGCCCCAGCCCGCTGCCCTCGCCCACGGGCCGGGTGGAGAAGAACGGCTCGAAGGCGCGCTGGAGCACCTCGGGCGTCATGCCCAGGCCGCTGTCGGACACCTCCACCAGCACCCACGAGCCCTCGCGGCGGGTGGTGAGCGTCACCCGGTGGCGCTCGAAGTCGCCGGAGGGGATGGCGTGCGCGGCGTTGATGAGCAGGTGGAGGAACACCTGACCCAGGCGCGCCTCGTGCGCCAGCGCGTGCGGCACCTGCCCGAAGCAGCGCTCCACCTGGGCGCGGCTGCGCAGGTGGGTCATGGCCATGGAGACGCCGAACTCCAGCGCCGAGTGCACGTCCACCGGCGACAGGCGCAGCTCATCCGCGCGGGCGAAGGTCTGCAGGTCGCGCACGATGACGCGGATGCGCTCGGCCCCCTCGCGCGCCTCGCGCAGGGCCTCCAGCGCCTCGCCCAGCGCGTCCTGGAGCGCGGTGCCGCCCCCCAGACGCGGGGCGAGCGGCGTGAGCTGCTCCACCGCGAACTGGAGGTTGCCGGTGACATAGGACAGCGGGTTGTTGATTTCGTGCCCCACGCCCGCGGCGAGCTGGCCCGCCATGGCCAGCTTCTCCGACTGCACCAGCCGCTCACGGGCGGCCATGAGCTCGTGCGTGCGGCGCTGGGCGAGCGCCTCGGCCTCCAGCCGGCCGGAGCGCTCCCGCGCGAGCAGCCCGTCCCGCTCCGCCTGGACGCGCTTCTTGTCCGTGATGTCGCGCGCGTAGGTGGAGATGTTCCGGCCGCTGGACCAGGCGTGGACCTCGTGCCAGCGGTCCTCGCCGGTGCGCAGCTCGACGAGCCGGAAGCTCTCCTCCGTGGCCACCTCGCGCAGCGCGCGCTCCAGCGGGGTGCCGCACAGCTCCGGGCAGGCCTCCCAGAGCACCCGGCGGAAGAGGGCCTCCTGGGTGCGACCGACGAGCGCGGCGGCGTTGCGGTTCACGTAGGTGAGGCGCCAGTCCGTGTCCACGGTGAAGAAGGCATCCGGCATGCTCTCCAGCACGTCGCGCACCCAGTCCAGCGTGTCGCGCAGCCCCTCCTCCATCCGCTGGGCGCTGGTGACGTCGCGCAGGCGCAGCAACACCCCGTCTCGCAGGGGCACCGCGGTGCCCTGCAGCTGCACGGCGCCTTCGGTGAAGTTGTCCGCGCGCGGCCGGCCGGACTCCACCACCTGACGAAGCACATCGATGCGGCCCGCGAGCCCCACCGACGAGGACACCTCCCCCACGCGCCGGCCGCGCAACGACTCCGGGGCGTGGCCCAGCGCGCGCGACGCGGCGGGGTTCGCCCACAGCCACTCGAAGTCGATGATGGCGCCGCTGACGGAGCGCACGGCGCGCAGCACCATGCACGCCTCCGGGTGCTCCCGCTCGGCCTCCTCCAGCGCGGCGAGGAGCGCATCCGGAAGCGGAAGGGCCACGGTCGTGTCGGTCGCGGACATCCGCCTCCTCCGGCGCTAAGGGGATGGAAGAACCGCGCCCCCGACAGGCTTCTGCTGCACGGCCCAGGCCCTGCCCACCCCCCGGGGGACCGCATGTCGCCACGAATCGCACGGCGGCTCAAGTCAGCCCGGGCCTTCGTAGTTTTCTAAACTATCTTGAATTGCAGATAACCAGGAATGAAAGCTCCGTCCATGCGACCCACGTTCATCACGCACGTTGCCTTCGAAGCGCTGCACCTGCCGCTGACGGAGCCGTTCGCCATCGCGACCGGCGCGCAGCTCGCGGCGGAGAACGTGCTCGTGCGCGTCACGCTCGCGGACGGGACGGTGGGGCTGGGCGAGGCGGCGCCCTTCACCGCGGTGAGCGGGGAGACGCAGGCCAGCACGCTGGCCGCGCTGGAGTCGGTGCGCGGGGTGCTGGTGGGCCGCGACGCGCGGGCGTGGCGGCCGGCGTCGGAGGTGCTGGCGGATGGGCTCGCGCTGGCGCCCTCCGCGCGGTGTGGCGTGGAGATGGCGCTGCTGGACGCGCTCACGCGGCACCACCGCGTGCCCCTGCACGTCTTCTTCGGCGGGGCGGGGACGGCGTTGGACATCGACATGACGGTCACGGCCGGGGACGTGGCGCACGCGGTGGCCTCCGCGCGAGCCATCCTGGGGCGGGGCATCGACACGTTGAAGGTGAAGGTCGGGGCGTTGGATCCGGACGCGGACGCGGCGCGGCTGGTCGCCATCCATCAGGAGGCGCCGAAGGCGCGGCTCTTCGCGGACGCGAACGGGGGCTATGACGTGGCGGAGGCGCTGGCGTTCCTCAAGGAGCTGGAGCGCGCGGAGGTGCCGCTGGCGCTGTTCGAGCAGCCGGTGCCCGCCTCTGACTTCGCGGGGCTCGCGGAGGTGACGCGGCGCTCGAAGGTGTCGGTGTGCGCGGATGAGTCCGCGCGGTCGGCGAAGGACGTGCTGCGGCTCATCCGCGAGGGCGCGTGCCACGGCATCAACATCAAGACGATGAAGTGCGGGATGGTGGAGGCGATGACGATGTGGAGCCTCGCCCGCGCGGCGGGGCTGGAGCTGATGGTGGGTGGGATGGTGGAGAGCGTGCTCGCGATGAGCGCGTCCGCGCACCTGGCGGCGGGGCTGGGCGGCTTCACCTACGCGGACCTGGACACGCCGCTGTTCATCGCGAGCCACCCGTTCCAGGGCGGTGGACAGTACGCGGGCGCGCGGCTGACGTTGGACCCGGACGCGCCGGGCCACGGCGTCACGCCGCGCTGACGCGTCAGTCCTTCACCAGGGACGCGGCCACGTCGAGCGCGCGTTCCTTTCGCGGATCCACGCCAGCCGCGTACGGCAGCGCGTCCGGGACCTCCACGTCCACCGGGACGCCCACGCCCTCCAGCCGCTCGCCGTCCACCTTCACGTCCATGACGGCGAGGTAGAGCAGGTCGCCGTTGGACAGCTTCTGGGGCCCGCCGCCCAGCACGGCGCCCGCGGTGCGTTCGCCCACGAGCGTCGCCAGCTGGTGGCGCTTCATCGAGGAGGCCACCAGCTCCTTGCCGCTGCGCGAGTTGCCATTGACGAGGAGGACCACCGGCTTGCGCCAGGACGGAGCGAAGGGGCGCGCCTGGCCGTCGCGGCCGGTGCTGACGAGCGCGGGCACCTGGGGGTTGAAGAGGTTGACGAAGGCGGGATTGCAGCCGCCCCAGCCGTCGCGGAAGTCGACGACGAGCGCATCCGCCTTCGCGAAGGTGTCCTGCATCGACTCCTCGAGCTGCTGCTGGAACTGCTCGCCGGTGCACGCGTAGACGTGCTGGTACGCGACGCGGTGGCCCTGGCGCTCGACGACGCGGGAGCTGGCCTTCTGGTACGCGAGCCACTCCTGGCGCGGGTCGAGCCGGTGGGGCGTGACGGTGAGGGACAGGGGCGCGGCGCCCTTCACGCGCTCCACGGTGAGGCGCGTGGCCTTGCCGGCGCGGTTCGTGAAGGCATGCCAGGGATGGAAGGGCTGGCCCTCCACGGTGACGAGCCGGTCCCCGCGCAGCAGGCCCGCCCTGGCGCCGGGGCCGTCCGTGAAGACGTGGCGGACGAAGAAGCCCTCCGGCGTTTCCATCACATCCACGCCGATGCCGGTGGCTTCGACCTTCTTCTGCTGGAGGAAGGCCTGGAAGATGGCGGACACCTCCGCGTGGCCGGGGGCCTGCTTCGGGTAGTAGGCCGTGTGCGAGGCCTTCAGCTCCGCGAGCGCCGCGTTCGTGCGCCGGGCGAAGTCCTCCGCGTCCTTCGCGTCGGCGGCGTAGCCCTGGTGCGCGTCGGCCCAGGCGGTGCCCTTCGCCGCGTCGAAGAAGCGCGTGCGCACCAGGCCGACGACTTCATCGCCCAGCTTCGCGTAGGGGCCCGGGGGTGTCGCCGCCTGGACGCTCCCCGCGAGGAGCAGCCCTGTCATCACCCACCACCGCGTTGCCCGAATCGTCATGGGGGCCCCCTCCGGAAGGACTTCACGATTCTTCACAGGGACGCGGTTCGGAGGGAAGTGAGGAGGTTCCGGCGTGGGGCGGGGTGGCGAACGCGGCGGGCGCGGTTAGGGATGAGGGGCCCATGTTGGATGCACCCGCGTCATCGTCCCGGCTCGCGCTCGTCTCGGAGGACCCGCTGGCCCGGGGTGCGCTCGCACGGGCGCTGAGCGACCAGGCGGAGGGCTGGACGGTGGCGGCGGCGGGCACGCAGGTGGAGCTGGAGTCAGCGCGGGGTGAACCGCCGGACGTGGTGCTCTGGGACACGGGGCTGCGGCTGGTGGAGGGCGCGGCGCCGGACCTGGGTGCGCCGGTGTTGGCGCTGGTGGCGGACGAGGCGGCGGGGGAGCTGGCGCTGGGCGCGGGGGCGCGGGGCCTGCTGTTCCGCGACGTGTCGCCGGGGATGCTCGTGGCAGCGCTGCACGCGGTGTCCCGGGGGCTCGCGGTGTTCGACCCGGGCCTGACGCAGGTGCGCGCGGCGCCCCGGAGCACGGCGCCTTCTGGGGCGCCGGGGCCGGACACGCTGACGCCGCGCGAGCGCGAGGTGCTGGGGTTGCTGGCGGAGGGCCTGTCGAACAAGGCCATCGCGGACCGGCTGGACATCAGCGAGCACACGGCCAAGTTCCACGTCAACGCGGTGCTGGCGAAGCTGGGCGTGCAGCGCCGCACGGAGGCCGTGGTGCGCGCGGCGCGGATGGGGCTGGTGACGCTCTGACGTCAGGGAGCGGCGAGCTCGCTCAGGTGCTCGACGACCCAGAGGAACACAGGCTCGACGTCCTTGAACCTGTTGCTGGCGATGGCCATCACCAGCGCTTCCGCCTCGTCATCCGAGGCATCGACCTCCAGGCCCATTCCGGCCAGGACCTCCGACATGGCGAGCCAGGCGATCCGCTTGTTCCCATCCACGAAGCACTGCTTCGTCGCGAAATAGAAGAGCAGGTAGACCGCGAACATCAGACCGGGGACCGCCCCCGGCCTCGCGTTGTACTCCTCCGCGGACCACGCGGCCCCGAGCGTAGCCCCAGGGCACAAGGCGTCCCGGACTCCGACCGTTCCACCATGCGCGGCGATGCCCATGGCATGCAGAGCCTGGAGCCGGGTGAGGCTGCAGAACCGGTCGTACGGCTGCTGCTCGGCACTCACTGGGCAAGCCTCCGGAGCAGCTCACTCCATCTGCGCAAGACGTGCGCATCCCGCGCCTCGGCGGTCAGGCCCGGCGCATCGGTGCCCTCCTGACGAATCCAGATGAGGCGAGGTTTGGGGCCCATGGCGACCATCGCCGCGATGGCCTTGTCGCCCTCTCGCAGAAGCGAGGCCTTCTCCACCTGCTCCGCCGTGGCGGTCACCGTGATGACCCCGCCCTCCAGCTGCGCGATCCGGATCGCCGGCTTGTTCGACACGGCGAAATCGAGTCCCCAGATGATGCCGCGAACAATCTCCAGATGCGGCAAGACCGCGGGCGCCTCCGCGAGCGTCATCTGCTCGAACTCGAAGACCTGCTCTTCCTGGCCGTCGCGCACGAGGGCGTAGCGCTGTCGCTTCAAGCCCTTGGGGAGCTTGTCCAGATACTCGTTCACCCACCGGTTGCGCCGGCGGCCCTGGCTCTCATCACGGATGCTCTCGAGAATCTCCCGAGTGACCCGCTCGGGGTCCACGGCCAGCGATGGGTCCGCCCCGCGAACCGGCATGGGCACGGTCTCGAGTTCGAGGTCGACCGAACCTTCCCGCAGGTTGCTGATCTGGAGATCGACGTAGGTGGTCTTGGTCGCCCGTGTGGCATCCACATCCGAGCCCGCGGCGGTGGCGACCTGGATGGCGGCGATGTTGCGGGCGGCTCGCAGCAAGCTCAAGAGCGCTTCGCCAAACGCAGCGAGGCTGACACGGTGCTCGGTGAGCCCGGGGGTCTCTCCTTCCCAAACGATGCGAAGCTTCGTGGTCACGCTGGGTGGCGTAGCATGAGGGCCTGGGCCTGGTCACCATCCGGGGCTACACTCCCGCCCTCCATGGCCAACCAGGATTGGGTGTCGCGCCTGCTCACCGGGCGTGCGTCGGCGGACAAGGGCCTCAGCGTCCACCTCTCGGAGCGCGACGGCGGCAGCCTCCACGACAAGATGCGGCAGGCGTACTGGTGGATCACCAACAACGCCGTCATCTGCCCGTACTACGACATCGAGTTCGGCGGCACCGCCGCCCTGAAGAACGCCGCCGGGGACGAGGTCCACCTCCCGGAGGACATGAGCTACAGCTCCTTCGTCCTCATCCCCCTGCTCACCCTCTTCACCTGCCGCCGCGCCCTGCTCGTCGGCGGGCCGGGCCGCGGCAAGACGACCTCCGCCATCCTCATGGCGCTGCTGTCCGGCATGGGCCGGGAGGACGTCCACCGCGGCATCCAGCGCGGCCACCCGCAGCTGTCCATCGCGGACCTGCTCGGCGCGCCCCTGCCGTCGGACATGCTCAAGGCGGAGGACCTGTCCGCCGTGAAGGTGAGCTGGCGCAAGTGGATTGGCCAGCGCGTGAAGATCATCGACGAGTACAACCGCATCCCCACGAAGACGCAGTCCGCCCTGCTGTCGCTGCTGGGCGAAGGCTACGCGGAGATGATGGACCAGTACGTCTACACCGGCCGCTCGTCCTGGTTCCTCACCGCCAACGACGACCAGGGCGGCGGCACGTTCCAGGTCATCGAAGCGCTCAAGGATCGGCTCGACGTCGTCGTCCGCGCCGTGCCCTTCAACTCCGGCTTCGTGGACACGCTGCTGCAACGCATCGAGTCCGACAAGTCCCCGGAGGAGCTGCTCCCCAGGGACATCGTCTTCACTCCCGGCGAGCTGGAGAAGGCCTACAACGCCATCCTCGCCGTGGAGGTGCCCAAGGGCGCCCTGGAGCGCGTGGCCTTCTTCCTGGGCCAGCTGGACTTCTGCCGCATGGCGTCCCCGCGCTTCGAGTTCAAGCACAAGGACACGCTGAAGCTCGCCGGACAGACCGTGTCCGCCGTGTGCAACGAGCAGTGCCCGCTGGACAAGAAGGTGCACCTCTGCACGCAGACGGAGAACGGCACCAGCGTGCGCGCCTACCAGACCATCCTCCACTTCGCGAAGGCGCTCGCGTTCTTCCGCGGCCACCGCGTGGTGGAGCTGGAGGACTTCCGGCAGATCATCCCCTGGGTGCTGCACGAGAAGCTCACCCCCAACGCGCGCAGCCCCTTCTTCGAGGTGAAGGGCCACAAGATGCTGCTCCAGGACCGCGTGGCGTGGATCCGCAACATGTTCGACATGGCCATGGCCCGCTACGGCACGCACGCGCCCGTGCGCCAGAAGGTCACCGCGCTGCGCGCCGAGCTGGACCTGGGCCTGTCCGGCGTGGACCTGCGCACCACCGAGAAGCGCCTGTCCGCCGTCACCGCGCTGATGAATGACCTGATGACCCGCCAGGAGCTGTCCGGCCCGGTGTACGAGGACCTCATCCACTTGAAATCCCTCTACAGCCGCTACCGCAACTACGCGACGTGGCTGAAGGAGAACCCGGGCGGTCAGGGGCAGCCATGAGCACGTTCGTCGAAGACCTGGAGAGGGAAGCGCGCGGCCGCTTCGTGCGCTGGGACCGCGCGCTGTGGAGCGCGTTCGTCCAGGGCCCGGTGGCCCGCATGGGCCAGGCGCTCGCGGCCTCCAGCCCGGACGCCGCCACGGGCGAGGAGGTCCTCCGCGCCTACCTGCGGCTGGGCGCGGAAGGCATCGGCCTGGGCTACCTGTACCCCGCGTCCGCGGGCCGCCAGAACTTCTTCACGCTCGCGTGGTCGGACCTGCTGCCGCGCCTGCTGCCGTCCCTCCCCCAGCCGGCCCAGGCGCCCGCGCTCGCGCGGATGTGGAACCTGAGCGAGAACCTGGAGTCCGCCCCCCC
Organism: Corallococcus silvisoli; assembly: GCF_009909145.1. Taxonomy (NCBI): domain Bacteria; kingdom Pseudomonadati; phylum Myxococcota; class Myxococcia; order Myxococcales; family Myxococcaceae; genus Corallococcus; species Corallococcus silvisoli. The sequence continues at coordinate 205,699 of NZ_JAAAPJ010000006.1, read as the reverse complement.
GTGGGTGCAGCGGCTGTTCTGCCGGCTGGGCGCGAACCTGTCCTCGCTGGAGAACCTGGAGGACCACCTGCACACCATCGCCAACGCCGCGATGGAGCCCCCCGCCGAACCGCTGGGCGACACGGCCATCACGCAGTGGGTGGACCTGTCCCAGGAGGACGCGCGCTTCATGCCCGGGGAGATGCACTTCCTCGCGCCCGCCGTGGTGTGCGTGCACGACCGGCACCGCGCCACCGCCGCGGGCGGACGCGACGCGGCCACCCAGGGCGTGTGGCTGGTGAAGAAGCCCGTGCTCCTGGGCGCCATGGGCTGCAACGAGCGGCTGGAGCCCTCGACGGGCAAGCCCTCCAAGGCGCTCACCGCGCTGGCGCAGCGCGACCCGCGCGCGGGGGACTGGTACAGCACCCAGCACAACGCGTGGCGCGCGGTGGCCACGATGCACACGTCCCAGTGGCTGGCGGTCGTCCTGCCGTCATGAGCCCGGGCGCGGCCTTCACCCCGGAGGAGGTGGAGCGGTGCTGGCGCGAGGCGCTGGCGCTGTGGGACGTGCACGTGGAGCTGAGCCCCCCGGAGCCGCACCAGCCCTTCCATCCCGGCGAGGGCGCGGCGGATGAACCGCTCGCGTACATCGACCTCGCGCGCAGGCAGGTGTTCGTCCACTTCGACCTGCTGGTCCGCATGGGCGCGCGCGACAGCCTCACCGCGGTGCTGGCGCACGAAATCGGGCACCACGTGCGCTTCCCGCACACGCTGGGGTGGGACGCGGAGCTGCGCGTGCTGGAGCAGCGGCTGATTCCCGGGCTGGGCCAGTCGCTCACCAACCTGTTCTTCGACCTCCAGGTGAACGAGTTCGTGGGGCGCACCCACGCGGAGGCCCTCTGCGAGGTGTACCGGGGCTTCCTGCGCACGCCCCACACGCGCAAGGACAAGACCGCGGACAAGGGCGGCCCGTCGCCACTCTTCAGCTTCTACCTGGCCCTCTACGAAGAGCTGTGGCGCAGGGAGCCCGGCGACCTGGTGCCTCGGAACCAGCTGGAGCCGCTGGAGCAGGCCTACCCCGGCTTCCGCGCGCAGGCGCGCATGTTCGTGCAGACGTTCTACGCGCTGCCCGACGCCCGCCTGCAATTCCTCTACTTCTGCGCCGCGTTCATCCGCTTCATCGACGTGCCCTCGGACGTGCGCTTCTTCATTCCGCTCGGCGGGGATGTCTCCATCCCGGACGAGGGCGACCTGGACGCGGCGGTGCAGTCCGGCGGTCGCTGGGAGGACGCGCTGGCCGAGGCGCGGGCGCAGGGCTGGCTGGACGAATCGCACGACACGAAGGAAGCGGATCCGCTCGACTCCATCCGCCGCGCGACGGAGCACCTGCCCGGCAACGGGGGCGGGAAGCTGCGGCGGGCCCTGGTGGCGCGGTACTACCGGCGGCTGGTGGATCAGTACATCCTGAAGCTGCCCTCCTCGCCCTCCAAGCCGGAGCCCTACCTGCGCACGCTCCCGGAGGCGTGGGAGTACGGCGACGACCCGTCCACCATCGACTGGACGCTCACGGTGATTGCACAGGGCCCCCTGGCCGCCGTGGCCCCCCTGCGCCGCGAGCTGGAGGCGGACCTGCCGCCCCCCTCGGACCTGGGCGTGCCCGCGCTGGAGCTCTACCTGGACACCAGCGGCTCCATGCCCAAGCCGGAGCAGGAGCTCAACGCGATGACGCTCGCCGCGCAGGTGCTGGCCGCGTCCGCGCTGCGCAAGGGCGCCACGGTGCGCGGCATCGTGTACTCCGCCGGCGACCCGCTCGTGTCTCCCTGGATGTACGACGAGGAGACGGCGCGCGACTTCTTCCTGCAGTACATCGGCGGGGGGACGTGGTTCCCGGTGGAGGAGATGGAGCGGATGGCCAGCGAGCGGCCGGACGCGCTGCGCGTCATCATCTCCGACAGCGACTTCCTGGCGAACATGCGCGAGAAGGACTCGCTCAAGCGGCTGGCCCGCGCGATGAGCCAGTCGCGCCGGGTGGTGGCCTTCCTCGCCCTGCCGGACGAGGGCCCCGCGCGCCAGGTCCTGGCGCCGCTGCTGTCGAGCCCGAGGTTCCGGCTCGCGACAGTGCAATGGATGTCTGACTTTGGCCGTGCCGCCGCGGCGCTGGCCGATGCATTGCTGGAGAAATGATGGCGGTCTCGATTCCACACCTTCGTGAGCAGCTGGCGGCCACGCCCATCGTGTCGCCGTACCCGTACGACCTCGCGGTGGCCATCATCTGCGACACCTTCCGCCTGGCCAGCCAGCGGCCCCCCTCGCATGCCGAGTGGGAGCAGCTGGAGAAGTGGGTGAAGAACCCGCTGTTCCAGGAGCAGGTGGGGATGCTCGCGCACGTGCTGGTGGCCTCGGACCTGCGCAAGAAGACGGCGCTGTACCTCACGCCGGACCGCACCCCGCTGGCGCGCCTCCAGCAGTTCTTCGAGGAGGTGCACCCGCTGACGGCGGAGATGGTGCGCTCCAACGCCTTCCGCCAGGAGGAGTTCCTGCGCAAGTGGGCCGCGACCCTGGGCGCGGACATCGAGGGCGAGACCGAGCACGAGTCGCGTCGGCGCCTCAAGGACCTGGACTACCGGCAGGCCGTCACCGACCTGCGCAACGTGGAGGAGGCGCGCAAGAAGGAGGCGGACCGGCGCCAGAAGATGCTCCAGGAGGCCCAGCGCAAGGACGCCGAGGCCCGGGGCTGGCGCGAGTGACGCTCGGGGTCGCGCCCAGGGCGCGGATCCGCCGCGACAGCCACACGCAGTGGCCTCACCTGCCGTGGGCGCTGGAGGTGGCCGCGGGGCTGATGCGCGGCGCGGCCACGGAGGACGAGGCCCGGGCCCGCGCGGCGCTGGAGGCGCGGCTGCCGGCCCTCCGCGACGCGCTGAAGGGGTCGCCCTACTACGTGCGCGTGCTGCGCGAGTCGGGGCTGCACCCGGGCGACCTGCGGCGGCTGGAGGACCTGCGGCACTTTCCCGCCCTGGACCGCGCGGCGCTCGCGCGCCACTGGGAGGACGTGCCCACGCTGCCCAGCGCGTCCGACGAGTGCGTGGTGGTGAAGAGCTCCGGCACCACGGGCGACCCGGTGAACGTGCTGCGCGACCGGCGCGACTGCCTGCTCATGTGGGCCGTGCTCCGCTTCTTCACCGAGCGCACCGGCACGGTGCCGCCGCCCCGTCCCCGCGTGGTGCTGCTGGACGCGCTGCCGGGCGGGCTGGAGTACTCCGTGCGCCTGCCGCTGTTCCACGGCGGCGCCCTGCACCGCGTCTCCGTGCTGCGCGACGACGCCGTGGCGCGATTGCAGCGGGTGAAGGCCTCGGTTGTCTTCTCCGACCCGGAGGGCCTGCGCTGGCTGCTGGGCCATCCGGAGGTGCCCTCCCCCCTGCTGGCGCTCACCTCCGCGCAGCACCTGCCCGAGGCGCTGCGCGACGCGTGGGCACATGAGCGCGGCGTGCCGGTCCTCAACTACTACGCCACCACGGAGACGGGACCGCTGGCGTGGGAGTGCCTGCACGGCGCGAACCGGGGCCGCTTCCACGTGCTCACGCCGGATGTCTGGCTGGAGCCGGACGGAGCAGAAGTGGTGGTGACGCGGCTGCGCCCCAGCGTGCTGCCCCTCTTGCGCTACCGACCGGGAGACACTGGCACCGTGCGGCGGGACACATGCGCCTGTGGCTTCCACGGCTGGACGCTGACGGGCTTCGGCGGGCGCGGGGCCTGCGCGTTCCTCACGCCGGCGGGACGGGCGGTGGACGCGTGGTCACTGGCCTGGGTGTTCAAGCACCACCCGCTGCGCGCGTTCCGGCTGACCCAGGTGTCCCTGGAGCGCTTCACGCTGGAGCTGGCGGGTGCTCCACCGGACAGCGTGGGCTCCCTGTGCGAGCGGCTGGGCGCGGCGCTGCGCAACCTGGGCTGGACGGCGCCGGTGGTGGAGGCGCGCGGGGCCGAGGCGCTGGCGCCGGCCGCCAAGCCGCTCCCCTTCCGCAGCGAGCTGTCTCCTCCAGGTTGATCCAGGCGTCCCCAGGTCGTTTGCCCTGGATTCCCGAGCCCCGCGTGAAGATTCTCCCAGGGGAACGCACCCGCGGGGAGACACAGGACATGGAGACTCGAAAGCTGGGCAGGCAGGGCCTCACCGTTTCGGCGCTGGGCCTGGGCTGCATGGGCATGTCGGATTTCTATTCGGGCCGGGATGACACGGAGTCGGAGGCCACGCTGCTCCACGCGTTGGACCGGGGCATCACCTTCTTCGACACCGCGGACGCCTATGGCCCGGGACGGAACGAGGAGCTGGTGGGCCGCGTGCTCGGTCCCCACCGCGCGAAGCTCGTGCTGGCCACGAAGTTCGGCCTCGTGCGCGACCCGGCCAACCCGCAGTCGCGCGGCATCAACGGCCGGCCGGAGTACGTGAAGCAGGCGTGCGACGCGAGCCTGAAGCGCCTGGGAATGGAAGTCATCGACCTGTACTACCTGCACCGTGTCGACCCGAAGACGCCCATCGAGGACACCGTGGGCGCGATGGCGGAGCTGGTGAAGGCGGGCAAGGTGCGCTTCCTGGGGCTGTCGGAGGTCAACGTGGAGACACTGCGCCGCGCGTGCGCCGTGCACCCCATCACGGCGGTCCAGTCGGAATACTCGCTGTGGAGCCGTGAGCCCGAGGACGGCGTCCTCGAGGCGTGCCGCGAGCTGGGCGTGGGCTTCGTCCCCTACAGCCCCCTGGGCCGCGGCTTCCTCACCGGCCAGTTCAAGCGCATCGAGGACCTGCCCGAGGACGACTACCGCCGCCACTCGCCCCGCTTCCAGGGGGAGAACTTCCAGCGCAACCTGAAGCTGGTGGAGCACATCGACCGGCTCGCGCGCCAGAAGCAGTGCACGCCCGCGCAGCTCGCGCTCGCCTGGGTGCTCTCCCGGGGCCAGGACGTGGTCCCCATCCCGGGCACCAAGCGCCGCAAGTACCTGGACGACAACCTGGGCGCCCTGGACGTGAAGCTCACGCAGCAGGACCTGGCGGACATCGAAGCCATCGCGCCGCCGGGAGTGGCCGCCGGGGACCGCTACCCCGCCGCCATGCAGGGGTCCCTCCAGCCCAACGCTCGGAAGGAAGCCCGCTGAAGGCCGGTCCCACGCCTCCATGACCCTTCCCGTCCCGTCCACCCCTCGTCATCCACCGGAACCACCGCCCTCCTTCGTCCCTCCGCAGCCGCCCAGGGACTCTCGGAGGAAGGAGGGCTCCGTGCTGACGCGCTACGGGCTGGCGGCGGCGAGCGTCCTGATGGCGTTCCTCGTCCAACGGGCGCTGTGGCCGTACATGTCCAGCGCCCCCTTCCTGGCCTTCTTCGCCGCCGTGACGTTCTCCGGGTGGCGAGGCGGCTGGGGGCCCGGAATCCTCGCCACCGGCCTCTCCCTGCTGACGGTGGACTACTTCTTCATGGCCCCGCGGGAGACCTGGGCCACCGCCCCTGGGAACTTCGTCGCGCTGGGCTTCTTCCTGGTGCTGTCGATCTTCGTGACGATCCTCAACGTGAGCCTGCGACAGGCCAACGTGGAGCGCGCGGACCTCCTGGAGCGCGAGCGCGCGGCCCGCGCCGCCGCCGAATATGAGCGCGCCCGGCTGTGGGAGCTGTTCATGCGCGCGCCCGCGCACCTGGTCATCTTCCGCGGGCCCGAGCACCGCTTCGAGCTGTCCAACCCGCTCAACTCCTCGATGTTGGGCGACCAGGACCTCCTGGGCCGGCCCTTGCGCGAGGTGAGCCCCAGGGACGAGGCGGAGCGCATCGCGCGGCTGCTCGACCGCGTCTACAGGACGGGCGAGCCCTTCCAGGGCCGGGAGCGGTCGCTCAAGATTCCCCAGTCGGACGGCGCCGTACGCGAATACATCTTCGACATCACCTACACGCCCACGCGCGACACGCAGGGGCGGGTGGACGGCATCGCCGGCTTCGGCTTCGACGTGACGGACCTGGTGCGCGCCCGCGCGCGGGCGGAGCGGCTGGCGCGCGAGCTGTCGCACAACGAGGAGCACCTGCGCCTGCTGGCGGGCGCCAGCTCCTTCCTGGCCACGTCGCTGGACTACAAGGCCACGCTGGGCAACGTGGTGCGCCTGGCGGTGCCCGCGCTGGCGGACTGGTGCATCGTCGACATGATGATGGAGGACGGCACCTTCAAGCGGCTGGAGGTGGCGCACGCCCCCGGGGAGGACGCAGCGCTCCGGGAGCCGCTGTGGAGCCCGGCGCCCTACCACTCCATCGCGCCCCGGCTGAGCGGCGCCCTCCCGCTGCTGTTCCGGGGGCAGCCCTTCTTCATCGAGACGGTCACCGAGGAGAGCCTGCGTCAGATGACGAGCGACCCGGGGCGTCTGGAGCTGTTCCAGCGGATGCAGCTGCGCTCCATCGCGCTGGTGCCCATGCTGGCCGGAGAGCGCACGTTGGGCATCCTCAGCTTCGCCACCACCTGGCGGTCCGGCCGCTTCTACACGGCCGCGGACCTGCCCTTCCTCCAGGAGCTGGCCAACCGCGCGGCGCTGTCCCTGGAGAACGCGCGGCTGTACCGCGAGGCGCGCGAGGCGGTGCGCCTGCGCGACGAGTTCCTGTCCATCGCGAGCCACGAGCTGAAGACGCCGCTGACGCCGCTCAACCTCAAGCTCCAGTCGCTGCGGCGCGAGCTGGGGCGCACCCCGGGCCCCGTGCGGCGCGAGCTGGTGGAGAGCTACCTGGACGTGGGCTCGCGGCAGTTGAAGAAGCTGGCGGAGCTGGTGAACGACCTGCTGGACGTGTCGCGCATCGCGGCGGGGCGGCTGTCCCTGGTGTCCACGCGGGTGGACCTGGTGGAGCTGGTGCGCGAGGTGGTGGCCTCGTACGAAGGTCCCGCCGCGCGCTCCGGCTCCACGCTGCGACTGGAGGTCGAGGAGGGCGTGGCGACGGGGTGGTGGGACCGGCCGCGCCTGGAGCAGGTGGTGGTGAACCTGGTGGACAACGCCATCAAGTACGGCCAGGGGCGCCCCATCGACATCCGCTTGGAGACGCACGCGGGGAAGGCGTCGCTGACGGTGCGAGACCAGGGCATCGGCATCTCGGAGGAGTCGCTGCCGCGCCTCTTCGGCCGCTTCGAGCGCGCGGTGAGCGAGCGGCACTATGGCGGCCTGGGGCTGGGGCTCTACATCACCCGCACGCTGGTGGAGGCCATGGGCGGGACGGTGCGCGTGGAGAGCCGCCTGGGGCAGGGCTCCGTCTTCACGGTGGAGCTGCCGCTGCGCGCGGAGCCGCCGATCCGCCCGGAGCAGATGCCCCCGGCGGACCCCGCCTCGCCCTGAGCCGCATCAAGGCCGGGCGCGGGGCAATTGCGCGTGGGGTTCCCACGGCCCGCTGGAGCCCAGGCAGTGGCGACAGGTCGCCAGCGGCGTGCCCCGTTCCAGATAGGTGAGCAGGCGCGTGAGCAGGTCGGGCGCGTCGAGCACGACGCCATCTTCTCGCGCGAGCGCGGGCAGGTGCGGGTGCGCGGCGGCGAGGACGGTGGCGACGTGGGGCGGGCGGGTGCAGGTGTAGAAGCGGCCCTGGTGGACGAGGTGGCAGCGCTGCTTGAGCCAGCACTTCGCGAAGACGTCCTGGACCTCCGCGTCGGACGCGAGGGGTGCGTCCGGGGTGATGCGCTGGAAGGCGTCGATGGCCTTCACGGTGAGGTGGACGCCGTGCTGGTCACAGCGCTCGGTGATGCGGGTGATGGAGCGCTCGGGGAGGGGCGCGGAGGAGTAGAACGACAGGGTCATCCGGTCGAGCCGCTCATAGACGGCGTCCGGGGCGCTCTGGGCGAGGAAGCCGTTGGTGGTGATTGACACCTGTTCGCAGAGGCCGGAGGCGCGCACGACGTCGAGCACGGCGGGCAGGTCCGGATGGAGGAACGGCTCGCCGCCGGTGAGCTTGAAGACGTTGGGCTTGAGCACGCGCGCCAGCTGGCGCAGGTCCTCGCCCAGCGCCGAGGGCGTCACGGCCCACGCGGGCAGGTGCGGCGACAGCGGGCAGCACTGCGCGCAGCGCAGGTTGCAGTGCGTGGTGACATGCGTCTCCAGGGACCAGGTGAGGACGCGGCCGTCGTGAAGCTCGTAGCGCACGGCGCTGGAGTCTATCCCCGAATCAGGAAGGGGCCTGAAGCGGTCGGCCTTCAGCTCTCGGTGAGGACGAGTTGGTCCATGGCACGGGTCATCGCCACGTAGAGCAGCCGGGCCTCCTCCTTGGCGTCAGGACGCTCGGGATCTGGACGTTTGAGACGGGGGATGGCGACGACCGGGAACTCCAATCCCTTGCTGGAGTGGAACGTCAGCACCTTCACGCTGGCCTCGGCTGACTTGAAGGCGGATTGCCCAGCGCCTTTTCCCACCCATTGCAGCGGAATCCCCAGCTGGCCCAGGTGCCTGACCGCCCGCTGTCCGATGTCCACGCTGCGGTAGAGCAGCGCCATCTCATTCCAGGCACGACCCTCCGCGTGGAGCTGCTGGAAGCGCCCCGCGATGTAGCGCAGCTCTTCATGCAGGCTGGGCAGGGAGATGATCTTCGGAACAGGGCCACGGCGTCCGGCGGACTGGGGCTGGACGAGCGGAACGCTGTCCTCGTCCGCGTCGCTGGGAGTCAGCACCTCCCGCGCGAAGTCCGCTGCGAACCGCAGGATGTCCGCGGTGTTGCGGTAGTTCAGCCGCAGGATGGTCGTGCGCCCCTGCGCCTGGATGCCCACGCTTCGGAAGCTGAACCGCTTGTGCGGATAGATGGACTGGGCGTCGTCGTAGAGCAGCAGCAGTGAATTCGTACCCGGGTCCACCATCTGGGAGATGAGCTTGAACCATTCCGGCTGGAAGTCATGTCCCTCGTCGATGAGCACCGCGCCATATTGAGCCCTGGGGATGAGGCCTCGATCCACGGCGGCGATGACCCGCTGGACAAGCTGCTCGGCGTATTCACCGCCCGTCAGCCCTTGCGGTGGAAGGCCCGCGTGGAAGTGACGGAGCTGTGCGTGGCACCAGGCATGGAAGGTCTGGATGACGACCTGCTGTGAGAGCCCCTGGGCGCGCAGCATCTGCTCCAGCCATCCATAGAGCGGCTTCCCGAAGCAGAGGACCAGGATGGGGCGCTGGAGTGCCTTGGCCAACTGCAAGCAGCGGTAGCCCAGGATCATCGTCTTGCCGGAACCGGCGACCCCGTGGATGACACGATGGCCCTCCCCCAGACTGCGCGCCAATTGCTCCTGCTGGAGGTCCATGATGCGGATGAGATCCGGCACCGACAGCTCCAGCTCGGCCTGGGCCGGTGCGGACCGGACGAGCGGGGTGCCTCCAATCCGCAGTTCGGGGAAGACATGCCAACGGATCCGGTCCAGTTGCGGCAATGAGACAGGCTGCGTGGGAGACCACGGGAACATGTTCCAGAGCCGGTTCTGGAACTTCTCGGGTTCGACGTCCTCCGCCATCTCATCCCGGCAGATGACCCGATGGGGCGGCAGGGCCAGCCCCAGCTCCCCTTCTTCGAACTGCTTCCGGGTGATGTTCGAGAGGACGACGCCGTGGCTCCAGGGCAGGACCAGCCGGCCTCGATGGGGACCACTGGGCTCCAGGAGCATCGGGTCGCGCTGGAGCAGCGTCGCGATCTCTTGAGCGTAGGTACGTGACTGCTCGAAAGGGTTGGTGACTTCCTTCGGGCCTGATTCCGTCATCAGGACAGCGCGTGTCTTGTCGAGGCGATGCAGGGTATCGCGCTTCCAGTCCTTCACCTCGAGCACCAGGAGCCCGCGGCGCGGATGCAGGATGATGAAGTCCGGATGATGCCCTGTCCCCCCGATGGGCACGTCGTACCAAAGCAGGTAGTCGTCCTCGAGCTTCTCCTCCAACCGGCGCGCGAACCGCTTCTCACCAGCCTGCATCCGGCCGAGGCACTGGTTCAGGGCTGGGATTAGCGTCGCCATGGACGAGCAGCGTATCCAGCACGACGAACAGGGGACAAGTCAGGCCAGGGAGCAAATCCCCCTCGACCGAGCCCGCCCATTGGCTGCCACGAATTGATGCACTCCGACGGACGTACGCCGATGCGGAGGACAGTGGGGCAGTTACCTGATGCGTCCACCCTCTTCACAGAACGCCAGCACCTGGGCGAATGGCCACTCGGCCAGGGTGCCGAAGAGCTTGTGCCCGCTGAGCTTCGCCTTGGACAGCGCGGGGCTGCTCAGGCCGCAGAGGAACCGCGCGGCCTGTCTCGGGTGTCCCAGCGCCTCGGGGTGTTTCGCGACCAGCGCCCGGAACGGGGCCACGTCCAATTGCTCTCTCAAGTCCGGCCTCGGGTGCGGCGGCGGCAGCACGCGGGCCATGCCCGTGCGGCAGAACGTGCAGTGGCCGCAGGGCGCGTCCCGCTGCTCTCCGAAGTGGGCCACCAGCGCGTTGCTCTGACACCCGTCGTTCGTGACGAGCCGAAGCACCTCGCGCACCCGCGACACCTCCTGCGCTTCGCGCTTCTGGAAGCGCTCCTGCAACAAGGCCACGAGCGCCATCGCGTCCTCGTGCTCGCGCAGCCGCATGTAGCGCTGGCGCGGTTCGGCCACCTGCACCTCGGCATAGCCCTGCTCCTGGAAGTAATCGAGCGCCTTCACCACCCGGTCGCGTGGCTGCCCCAGCGCCTTCGACACCTCGGCGGGGTCGAACGTGTACCAGGTGCGTCCCTTCTTCGCGTGCGCGAACAGGTCCTTCACGAAGCGCGCTCGCTCTCCCTGGAACTTCCCGACCAGCGCCTCCACCGAACCCGCCGGCTGCACTTTGTAGCCTGCGTAGAACGGCGTGCCCTGGCGCAGCACGCCCTCCAGCTCCAGGTACGTCAGCGCCGTGCGCAGCACCAGGGGCCGCAGGTCGTGGCGGTTGCCCAACGCGTACAGGTCCAGGTGCAGCTCCGGGCCTCCGGCCAGCAGCCCCGTCACCAGACTCTCCAGCGCCTCCGGCAGCGGCGTGTCCCCGAGCGCGAAGTTCTCCAGCGTGGGCACGTCATCCGGACACGCCAGCAGCTCCACCACGGACGGCTTGCCATCGCGGCCGGCGCGGCCGATCTCCTGGCTGTAGCTCTCCAGCCCCTTGGGCAGGTTGTAGTGATACACCGCGCGCACGTCCGCCTTGTCGATGCCCATCCCGAACGCGATGGTCGCGACGACGATGCCCTCCGCCGAGTGCGTCCAGGCCTCCTGCACCCGCTCGCGGTCCTCCGACTCCAGGCCCGCGTGATAGGCGCTCGCGGGCAGGCCCTCCGCACGAAGGAGCGCCGCCACGCGCTCCGCCGTCTTCTGCAACGTGACGTAGACGATGGTGGAACCGGGTGGCCGGGACTTCAGTCGCTCCACCAGCAGCGCATCCCGCGCCTCGATGCCCGTGGGCGTCGTCTCCAGCGTGAGGTTGCCCCGGTAGAAGCCGGTGACGACCGCGTGCGACTCCGGGATGCCGAAGCCCTCGCAGATGTCGTGCACCACCTGCGGCGTCGCGGTGGCGGTGAGCGCCAGGACACGCTCCGCGGCCAGCGTCCGCGCCGCCTGCGCGAGCTTGAGGTAGTCCGGGCGGAAGTTGTGTCCCCACTCGGAGACACAGTGCGCTTCGTCCACCGCGAAGAGGGAGATGGGCAGCTCCCCCAGCAGCCCCATGAAGCGCTCGTTGTTGAAGCGCTCCGGTGCCACGTAGAGGAGCTTCAGCGTTCCATCGCGCAGGGCCTCCGTCACCTCGCGGGACTCCTCCAGCGACAGCGAGGAGTCCAGCCGCGCCGCGCGGATGCCCCGTCGCCCCAGCGCGTCGATCTGATCCTTCATCAACGCGATGAGCGGTGAGACCACCACCGTGAGTCCGTCGAGGAGCAACGCGGGCAACTGGTAGCACAGCGACTTGCCGCCGCCCGTGGGGAACACCGCGAGCGCGGAGCCCTGGGGCTTCAACAGCGCCGTGAGCACCTCGCGCTGTCCGGGCCGGAAGGACTCCAGCCCGAAGCGCTCCCTCAACACGACGTCCACCGCATCCTCCCGCATGTCCCGCCCTCCCCTGTTCGCGTGAGTCCCATGAGCCCAGCGCACGGCAGGCACGTCGGCCTGCCGGCGACAGGGAGGCGGACTCTACATGAGGGCCACCGTGGCCTTTATGATGCCCCTCGAATGCCGACCCGAACTCCCTCCCTGCGCAGGGCGCCCACGCGCGGCCTGCCTCCCCGGGCGGTGGCCGACCTGCTGTGCCATGCCCGTGCATCCAACGCGGGGCTGCGCCCCGGCGTGGAGCGCATCGACACGGCACTGCCGCGAGTGGTCCGGGAGGTCGGCACGCACGACGAGGACGCGCTCGCGGAGAGGCTGCTGGCCGTCTGGTCCGACACCGTGCGGGCCCATGTGGAGGCAGGCACGTACGAGGTGAGCCTGAGCGGCGGGGTGGACAGCGCCGCCCTGTGCGCGATGGCCGCGCGCCATGCCCCCGGGAAGGTGCGAGCCTGGACCATGGACGTGCACTTCGCGGACGCGGTGGAGCGAAGCAACGCGCGGCGGATGGCGAAGGTGACCGGCGCGGAGCTGGTGGATGTGCTCATCCCCGACGCCGTGCTGCCGGACCTGTTTGAACACGCGGTCCTCGCCAACCAGACCGTCATCCTCAACGCCCGCGCCGTGGCGAGCGCGGTGTTCTACCTGCAAGCCCGTCAGCAGGGCGCGGGCCCCGTGCTCCTGAGCGGCGCGGGAGCGGATGAAGTGCTCCAGGGCACGCCAGGAGCCCCCGGCTTCGCGAAGGCCCGCGTGGACGAGGACCGCGCCCTCGCCGTGCGGGTCTTGAGGCACGGCGCGCTGGCGCTCCAACGCGGAGGGCGCGATCACGCGGAGGCCCGAACCGGAGACACGGCCCTCCTGGAGCGCGATGCCCCGGCGGCTGTGGATAACTTCGGGGCCCCGCTCCGAGCCGGCTCGCACGATCATGAAGACGCCCCCGGAGACACACGGGGGGCTGTGGACAACTCAGGAAGGCCTCTGTCCGGGACTCCCGGCCGCGATCAGGAAACACAGCCACACACGCGGCCGTCCCCTGAGTCGGTTCCCTCTGGGATTCGCGGTGCCGATCAACGGCCGGGCCCTCGCGACGAAATGCCGCTTGTGGACAACTTGAGGGCTGTTTCCCAGGGGCAGGACGGCGATCACGCCCCGGACCATCCCCCTGTGGACAACCTGGGGAACAGCCTCGGCGCGATGCCCGCGCCGTGGGAGCTGCCCTCGGAGCATCCGCACGCGACCGCGGAGCTGCGCTACGCGGAGTGGGTGCTGCACGAGCTCATCCTCCCGCCCGAGCTGCGCGGTGCGAGGGCGCATGGGCTCACGGTCCGTACGCCCTATCTGGATGCGGCGTTCGCCCGGGTGGCGCTCGCGCTACCGGAGTCCGTGCTGCTGCGGGACGGGTTCGGCAAGTGGCTGTTCCGGCACGCCGTGCGCTCGCTCGTCCCCGACGAGGTGCGCCTCGCGCGCAAGACGCCCCGGTACGGCCACACCGCGCTCTCCAGCCCCGTGCGCACGCGCTGGCTGGAGCTGTATCGCGCCTGGCTGTCCCCGGGGCGCCTGGAACCCCTTCAAGTCATCGACTCGCGAGCCGTGTCGGACCTGCTGGAGCGCTATGCGCGCCTGCCCTCCGACGACCCGAGCACCGGCGCCATGGACCGGTTGTTGATGCGACTCGTGTCCCTGGCCATGCTCCAGGCTCACGCCGAGGCGCACACCTGAATGTCCCGAGTCCTGATCGCCACCTCCCCCGAAAAGGGGCACCTCAACCCGATGGTCGGTGTCGCCCAGTGGCTGCGCCGTCTGGGGCACACCGTCGGCTGGTTGTGCATCCCTGAACCCGCGCCGCAGCTCGAGTCGTTGGGCGTGGAGGTGTTGCGCCTGCCACACGTCGACGCAGCGCCTCCAGGCATCGAGACAGGCGGCGAGGCGCTGGCGAAGCTGGTGCTGGACGACGTGGCGCTCGGGAAGTGGATCCGAGGGCTGTTGCTGGACGCGGCGCCCGCGCTCCTGGAGCCGGTGCGCGAGGTCGTGCGCGCCTTCCGTCCCGACGTGATGGCGCTGGACGGGATGCAGTACGCGGCGGTGCTCGCGGCGCACACGGAAGGCATCCCCTGGGCGGGCGTATCCTCCGCGCTCACGCTGCTGGAGCCCCGGCCGGAGATTCCCCTGCTGCGCAACGTGAAAGCGCTCCAGGAGGACCGGCAGGCGTTGTTCCACCGTCACGGCTTCGATGCGCGCTTCCGCACCTGTGAATGCCTGTCGCCCCGGCTCAATGTCATCTTCGCCACCGAGGCGTTCCTGGGCCCGGATGCCGGAGTGCCGCCGCACACGCTGCTCGTGGGCCCATCGACTCCGCCCGAACCCCGGGGTGACGAGGTGCCGTTCCCCTGGGAGCGATTGGGCGACAAGCCCGTGCTGTATGTGTCCTTCGGCAGTCAGATCTCCTATCAGCCGGAGCTGTTCCGCCTCATCGCGGAGGCCGCGCGGCCCTTCGGCGTGACGCTGGTGCTGTGCGCGGGCGAGCTGGCCGGCACGGACTTCCCAAGCACCCTGCCCGGTGACGTGGTGGCGGTGCCGTACACGCCGCAGCGTCAGGTGCTGGAGCGCGCGGCGGCGTTCATCTCCCACGGGGGCGCCAACTCGGTGATGGAGGCGATGACGGCGGGCGTGCCGATGTTGCTGCTGCCGGTGTGCAATGATCAGCCGGTGCAGGCGCACTTCCTGGAGAAGTCCGGCGCGGGACTCGCGAGAGACCCACGGACGCTCACGGTGGAGTCCTGCCGTGAAGCCATCGCCCAGCTCCTCTCGCCGGAGTCGAGGATGCGCGAGCGCGTGTCGGAGATCTCCCGCTCCTACCGCGCGCACGACGGCGCGAGGACGGCCGCCGAACGCATCGCGGGACTCGTGGCGTGAGTCGCGCCTGGAAGCCGCGCCGTCATCATCCGGAGGGCGTCACGCCGCTGGAGGTGTGGAACCTGCCGGTGCTGGGACGCGAGCTGTGGGAGTTGTTGGGCTCACCGTGGGTGGAGGACGACCGGCGCGCGGGAGTGCCCGGCACCACGCTCACGGGGCGCGTGATGCCTCCGCTGGCCGCAGCGCTCCAGTTGCTGGTGGGGCGGCATGCTCCCGATGCGGCGTATCTGAGCGGAGGGCTGGCGGAGCTGGAGGGCTTCCCCGCCGCGCTGAAGGAAGCCACGGCCGCCCTGCACTGTCCGGTGCACATCGCGCCCGCGCCGCGCTTCGCCCCCGTGCGTGCGGGCCTGCGGATGCTGGAGGCACAGGACGCGAGAAGCCCCGTCGCGGTGGACGTGGGCCAGACGAGCATCAAGTGCGCGAGCCCTGGAGTCATTCGGGTGTTTGAACGAAACCTGTCCACGCTCCCGCCGCTGTTCATCGGGCAACCGCGCCCCGACGATGGCCATCACATCCGGGACACGGTGGCGTTCATCGCGAGTGCGTTGAGGACCTTCCTCGCGGAGGACGCGAGCGGGGTCCCGGACGCGGTGTGCCTCGCGTTGCCCTGTCCGCTGGATGAGGACCTGATGCCCGGCGGTTGTACCTATGGCTTTGAAGGCGCGGCGTCCCTCGTCGCGGACATCCTCGCGCTGGCGGAGCTACCGGAGACCGGGGGCCCGGTGTTCGTGCTCAACGACGCGGAGCTGGCGGCTGAGTCCGCGCGGCGCGATGCCCGGGTGAAGGGCCAGCGAGTGCTGTGCATGTCCCTGGGCTTCGGCCCGGGAGGCGCACTGCTCGACCGGGGCTGAGACGCCCTGCCCGAAGCGCCGGGCACCTCTCCAGAAGGTCAGGTGTCCTGCCCGAACGGGTAGGTCCGCGTCCTGCCCGGTCCGCCGATGTGGCGCGCTTTCGAGCCCTTTAGTTTCTGGCTCGAAAGGAACACATCATGTCCACCGACACCCTCCAGTCCCTCTCCCAATCCATCTCAACTATCGTCGAGCGCATCGCTCCCTCCCTCGTCCGCGTCGAGGCCCGCCGCCGCAGGGGGGCGAGCGGCGTCGTCTGGGATGCCGACGGCCACATCCTCACCACCAGCCATGCCGTCGAACATGAAGGCTCCATCCAGGTGGGCCTCGCGGATGGCCGCTCGGTCTCCGCGGAGCTCATCGGCCGCGACCCGAGCACCGACCTCGCCCTCCTCAAGGCCGACGCCACCGGGCTGACCGCGCTCGCGCCCGCGCCGCTCGACGACGTGAAGGTGGGCAACGTGGTGCTGGCCCTGGGCCGCCCGGGCCGCACCGCTCGCGCCACGCTGGGCATCGTCAGCGCGTTCGGCGGCGACTGGCGGACGCATGCAGGCGGGCAGGTGGACCGCTACCTGGAGACGGACGCGGACCTCCCTCCTGGCTTCTCCGGCGGCGCGCTGGTGGACGCGCAGGGCCGCTTCCTCGGCATCCCCACGGCGGCCTTCTCGCGCACCGCCGCGGTCATCCTCCCCGGCGGCACGTTGACGCGCGTGGCGAACGCGCTGCGCGAGCACGGCGGCATCCGCCGCGGCTACCTGGGCGTGGGCGCCTACCCGGTGCGCCTGCCACGTGAAATCGACGGCACGAAGGCGGGGCTCATCCTGCTCTCCGTGGATCCAGACGGACCGGCACAGAAGGCCGGGCTGCTGCTGGGTGACGTGCTGGTGAGCCTGGGCGGCCAGCCCCTGCACGGAGTGGAGGACCTGCTGGGCTACCTGGGCGGAGAGAAGGTAGGCGCGTCCATCCAGGCGAAGGTGCTGCGCGCGGGCGAACTGCGCGAGGTGCCCATCACGGTGGGCAAGCGTTCGTGAAAGGAGCCAGCCATGAAACTGTTGCAGCAGCTTTCCGATGACCTGGAAGGACTCGTCGCCGGAGCGGCGCCGGCGGTGGTGGGCGTGGAGCACGCGCGAGGACATGGCACCGGCCTGTTCCTCACGCCGGACGGCTACGTGCTCACCAACCGGCACGTGGTGATGCGCACGCAGAAGCGCCTCACCGTGCAGCTCCACAACGGCGAGGAGCGCCGGGGCACCCTGGTGGGCGCGGATGCCCCCACCGACCTCGCGGTGGTGCGCGCGGAGGGCGACGACTTCCCCACTCTGCCGCTCGCGGATCCAGAGTCCGTCCGGGTGGGGCAGTTGGTGATGGCCATTGGCAATCCCTTCCGCCTGGAGCAGTCGGTGTCGCTGGGCGTGGTGAGCGCCATCAACCGCTCCATCACGCTGCCGGACGGCGTCATCCTGGAGGGGATGCTCCAGACGGACGCGGCCATCAACCCGGGCAACTCTGGCGGGCCCTTGCTCGACACGCGTGGGCGCGTGGTGGGGCTCAACACGTTGGTGCTGCCGTTCGCGCAGGGCATCGGCTTCGCGGTGAGCGCCACGACAGCGGCCTGGGTCGCGAGCCTGCTCATCCAGCGCGGCCGGGTGGACCGGAAGTTCCTGGGCATCGCCGCGACGGCGGTGAACCTGGAGCCCGCGCTCGCGCGAGACACCGGCCAGCTCCGCGCCGTGAGGGTGCTGAAGGTGCAGGAGGGCACACCCGCCGAAGACGCGGGCCTCCAGGTCGACGACCTGCTGCTCGGCATCAACAGCCGGCCGGTCAGCAGCGTGGACGACCTGCAACGCCTGATGGCGCTCGCGACCGAGGACGCGGTGCACCTGGACGTGCTGCGCAAGGGGCGCCGCAGGGGCGTCTCCGCCCGGGCCCGGAAGCGCGTGGAGCCCGTGGCGGCCTGAGCCTTCTCCGGCTCCACGGGGGAGCCGCCCCCGTGGAAACCAGAGCCGCCCGGGCGCGGCCGGTTCATGATGCGCGCCACGATGTCCTCATCGAAGGCCCACGCCATGCCCCCGGAGCTGCCCGCACGCATCGAGCGCGAGGGCTTCGCCATGCTCGCAGGTGGAGGCCACGGCGGCACACCAGGAAGCGGCCCCCTGGCGTCATGCCCCCCAGCGGCACCGCGTGAACCGGTGAGTGCTACCGCTCGCCGTCGTCGCTGAGCGGTGGTGCTTCCCTGGCGGGCTCCGTGCCCTTCTGCGCGCCGTAGCCGCCAATGCCTTTCTGGAGGATGCGGTCCTCGCCCACGTCCTCGTCGGTGACATCTCCCCGCTCCGTCCCTGGGCGCTGGTGGCGAGCTTCACGCTCCAGCGACTCGGCGCTCTGGGTGTCGGCGCGCTCGCTCTCGGTCTTCGGCGTGCCCTTGTTGCTGGCCATGTTGCGTCTCCTGTCCGGGGCTCATGCCCTCCCAGACAAGGTCCGGCGCGCTCGCGCCCACGACAAGGCCACCCCACGGCCTGCGCGCGACGCATCGCCCATCCGGCAGCCCCCTCACCCTTCGGGGTACGGCAGTCCGTCGTGGCCCGGGCTAGCATCGCCGCGCCTCGCCTCCCGGAGCCTGCCCTTCATGAACGACCCGGCATCCCACGCACGCGCACCG
Source organism: Corallococcus silvisoli (assembly GCF_009909145.1). Taxonomy (NCBI): domain Bacteria; kingdom Pseudomonadati; phylum Myxococcota; class Myxococcia; order Myxococcales; family Myxococcaceae; genus Corallococcus; species Corallococcus silvisoli. The sequence continues at coordinate 187,252 of NZ_JAAAPJ010000006.1, read as the reverse complement.
GAGGACACCGCTCCTTCGGGCTGTCCCTTCTCAGGGGGCACCGGGCAGGTTCACGGCACCCACGTGCCCGGGCCCGTCTACCGCAAGCCGTTCTGGCGCCCGCGCCTGCCCGACGTGCGCCGTGAAATCGAGTCCCTGGACGCGAGGCGTGACTGCCAGCGCATCGTGCACCTGCTGACCAACTACGAGTTCCCGTTCGACATCGTGCGGTCGACGGAGATCGCGCTCTTCCACACCTATGGCAGCCGCTCCGTCTCCCGGCTGCTGGACCGCACCGGTGAATTCAACCAGCACGGTCAGAAGCGCTACGACGACACCCGGCTGCTCATCGCGCGGTTCATGGAGTGCGGCTGGGAGGGCGAGGCCGGGCGCCGTTCCCTGGAGCAGATGAATCACATCCACTCCTTCTTCCGCATCCCGAACGAGGACTTCCTCTTCGTGCTGTGGACCTTCATCGACTTCCCCATCCAATGGATGGTGGACTTCGGCTGGCGACCCTTCACCGCTCACGAGCGCGAGGCCTGGTTCCATTACTGGCGCGAAATCGGCGGGCGCATGGGCCTGAAGGACCTCCCGGAGGACAAGCCCGCGTACGACGCCTTCATCCGCGACTACGAGGCGCGCGAGTTCGTCCCCGATGAGGCCAGCCACCGCGTCGCCCAGTCCACCGTGGACATCCTGGCCGGCTGGGTACCGCGTCCGCTGCGCCCCCTGGTGGCCCCCATCAGCCTGGGCCTGGTGCCGCCGCGGCTGCTGCCCGCCATCCAGTTCGAGCCCCCTCCGTCCTGGGTCACGGGCCTGACGCGCGCGGCCCTCAAGGTGCGCAAGCACGTCAAACGCTTCGTCTCGCTGGAGCGCTACCCATCCACCGTCGAGACCAGCATCAACCGAACCTACCCCGGCAACACCTACCGCATCGAAGGCCTGGGCCCGAAGTACGCCCACCGCGAGCCGAAATGAAAAAGCCCGCGTCCTCCAGGGGGACACGGGCCTTCCACCGCTCGGAGGCGAACGGTGCTTCAGCTCTTGTACTTCACGGAGCAGCCGTACGGCTCGGAGGTCGCGGTCGGCACCTGCTGGCCGGTGAGGAGCGCGTCCACCGCCGTCTTCACGTAGTTGACCTTCGCGGTGTTCTTGCCGCGCGGATCATCGTCGATGGCGCCCGCGTAGCGGACCACGCCCTCACCGTCGATGACGTACATGTGCGGCGTCGTCTTCGCCGCGTAGCTCTTGCCCACCGCACCGTCCGTGTCGAGCAGCACCGGCTGGCTGAAGCCCTCCTTCTTCTTCCAGTCCGCCGCGGTCTTCGCGGAGTGCGTGGAGGACGAATCCACCGTCAGCCACACCACCTTCTTCGCATCGAAGCCCTTCTGCGTCGTCTGCATCGTCTTGGCCTCGTAGTGCCGCTTCACGAACGGACACTCCGGGTTCGTCCACTCGAGGACCACGACCTTGCCCTTGTACTCCGACAGCGAGTGGGCCTTGCCCGCCTCGTCCTTGAGCGTGAACGCCGGAGCGGGCTTGCCCACCTCCGCGGAGTCCGCGGCCAGGACGGGGGTGCCCACGAACGCAACGGTAAGCGCGAGTGCCTTGAAGACCTGCTTCATGACGGGACCTCCAGAGAGTTGAAAGCTGCGAACCAACACCGGCGCTGCCACTTCACTTCCCGACTCAGTGCCGGGCACACACCACCGAGCCACCCTTCAGCGGCGACCCGCACTCCGCCGCGCGCTGCACCGCCTGAATCACGCTGTCGGCGGTGAGCAGCTCGTTGAGCACCTCGGGCGCGTCCGGCGCACCCGGGCTCAGGACCAGATACATCGGCACGCCCGCGCGGCCATGCTCCGCCAGCTTCGTCGTGATGCGCGCGTCCCGCCGCGTCCAGTCCGCCACGAAGAAGGCCACGTTGTGCTTCAGGAACGCCTGCCGCACGTCGTCGCGCGACAGCACGGTGCGCTCGTTGAACTTGCACGTGAGGCACCAGTCCGCCGTGAAGTCCACGAACACCGGCTGCCCCGCCGCCAGCGCCGCGGACACCGCCGCCTCGTCCCAGGGCTGCGCCCCGCCGTGCGACGACGCCACCGCCCCGCGCGTCTCCAGCGACGCCTGCGCCTCGTCGAAGCGCAGCGCCACCGCGCCCGAGCCCACCAGCACCAGCACCGCCAACGCCACCGTCACGCCCCGGCGTCCCCCCTCCAGCCCCTGCGACTGGCCGTACAGCCACGTGCCCAGGCCCACCGCGATGAGGAACGCGAGCAGCCGCGCCATGCCATCCACCCCCGCCAGACCGCCCATCACCCACACCAGCCACACCGTCGTGCCCAGGAGCGCGAAGCCCAGGAACTGCTTGCCGCGCTCCATCCACATGCCCGGCTTCGGCAGCCGCTTCGCCAGGCCCGGCACCAGCACCAGCACACAGAAGGGCAGCGCCAGCCCCAACCCCAGCGCCAGGAACACCGCCACCACCGTGGCCGCGCCCGCCGCGAAGGCGAAGCCCACCGCCGTGCCCAACAGCGGCGCCGAACACGGCGTGGCCAGCACCACCGCCAGCACGCCTTCACCCGCGCTGCGCAGCAGGCCGTGGCTCTGGTCCACCTTGCCCGCCAGCGCCGTGCCGTCCGCGCCCAGCGTGTAGACCCCGAAGAGGTTCAGCGCGAACGCCACCACCACCGCGCTCACGCCCGCGACGAACAGCGGCTCCTGGAACTGGAAGCCCCAGCCCACGCTGCTGCCGCCCGCGCGCACCGCCAGCACCGCGCCCGCCAGGAGCAGCATCGTCGCCACGATGCCACCCGCGTACGCCAGGGCGTGCGGCACCACCTTCCCCTTCTCCTCCTGCACCAGCCGCGCGAAGCCATACGCCTTGATGGCCAGCACCGGGAACACGCACGGCATCAGGTTGAGCAGCGCGCCGCCCAGGAACGCGAACAGCAGCGCGAGCCCCAACCCCATGGACGACTCCGCCGCGACCGGCGCGGCCGCCGCCGGCTTCACCTTGCCCACCGCGTCCTTCATCGACGGCAGCTTCAACGGCGCAGCTTCCGCCACCGCCCCATCCGCCACCACCGGCGCGAGCGCCGTGTCCACGTCCACCGCCGTGAAGCCCGTGGCCCGCGTGCCCAGGCGCAGCGCACCGGTGAGCCGGGGCTCGCCCTTGGGCACCACCGACGACGCCTGCCCCTCCAGCGCGAACGTCCCCGGCGCCTTCTGCTTCAACGCCACGCGGTCCACGCCCGCGATGCGGCCAGGCACGAAGAAGTCACCCTCCACGCCGCCCGCGAACGGCTTGCCGTCCGCCGCCGTCACGGTGAGCGTGCCCGTGAAGGGCTTGCCCGCGGTGAGCGTCGTGCCATCCAGCGCCAGGGCCACGCGCGGCGCGCCCTGGCCGCCCACCGGCGCGGGCACCTGGGCCTGCGAGGCGTCGAACAGCGGCGCGAACTCCGCGTCCGTCACCGTCTCCGGCCCCACCGGCAGCGTGCGCGACAGCACCAGCTGCGCGGGGATGCAGTGCACCTTGCACGCGAGCGCATCCACCGCCGCGGACACCGTCAGCGTGCCCTGGGCCTGCTCCGACACGTGCGCGGGCGCGAACAGCAGCACCTCGTCGTGGTAGCCGTGCGTGGTGATGAAGCCGTCCGGCGTGCGGAACGTGCTGGGGAAGGGCCAGCGCAGGTCACCCACCTGGACGCCCGGCGCATCCCACGACACCTCCGTGGCCAGCCCCGAGTCTCCCGGGTTCTTCCAGTAGACGTGCCACTCCGGGTCCAGCTTGAGGCGCACTCCCACGCGAAAGTCGCCGCCCGCCTTCACCTGCGTGGCATCCAGGAGCAGCGCTCCCTCCAGGCGCGGGTCGCCCTCGTCGGGTGCGGTGCTGCCCACGGCGGTGGACGGCAGCGCGGCCTGGGCCACCGTCGCCAGCAGCAACACGCCCGCCACTCCCAGCCCACCGAGCCGGCTTCCAGACCTCTTGCTCCACGGATGCGTCATGCGACTCCCGTTAATTCACCTGGAAACGCCGTGCTACCTGGGATGCGTCCCCGCGGGGTGCACTCAACCTTCCAGGCGGACAGGCATTCCGCACACCCGCACGCCCGGCGCCGGGGGCCTGTGAGGACCCCACGCACCCTCGTACGCACCGGAGGCCCGCCGGGTTACGACTCTCCGCCACCCGTCTTCCAGGGCAGCAGCGCCCCGCTGTCCAGCGTCGCCGCCGGAGGGGCACCGCCACTCGCCACCGCGGGCAGGGCCGCGCGCGCCGCCGGAGGCGGAGGGACCCCCTGGGCGGCGACCGGGAACGCCGGCCCGATGCGGCTCATGGTGATGCGCGACACCTCGGACTGGGCCCGGCGCACGCCCAGCGCGGACGGCTGGGCCGCCCGTCGCTCCACCGCCCGTCTCAGGTCCGCCAGCCGGTCCACGTGCCGCTGCGCGGGGACGTCCGACGAGCCCAGGCGAGCGAGCTTGTAGAGCCCCTTGTCCGCGCCCTCGAGCGCCCGCTCCGCCGCGTCCTGCTGTCTGCGGGCGAGCGCCTTCCACGCGGCGGCCTCGAAGGAGACCAGCTCCAGCTCCGCGGACACGGCGCGCACGAAGCGGCCCTCGTCACTGTCCGGCAACAGGCGTGTCACAGGCACGGACAGCCGGCGGGTGTCGTTGTTCTCCGTGTACGAGGCGGTGACGGTGAGGTTCCAGTCCCCCTTCTCCAGCACGCCCGCGAAGAGGACCCGGCGCGGGAACGCGTGCGACACCGCCCCCAGCGCGGCGCTCATCGCGTCCCCTTCCACGCGCGACGGGTAGCGGTGGCGGCAACGCAGGTCCGCGAACCCCGTGGGCAGCACGTACACGCGCGCGTCGGACACCACCTCGCCGAACAGCTCCGCGCCCAGCGCGCCCACCGCCAGCGGCAGCCCCTCCGCGTCGTCCACGTGCGTGAAGCCCGTGCCGGACGGGCCCGTGAGCGCCTCCAGGATCTCGGGCAGGTAGTGCCGCCCCAACCCCAGCGCGTGCAGCGCCACGCCGGAGTCCGACACCCGCTGGCCCAGCACCTTGAACTCGCCCAGGGCGGTGGGCCCCACGGAGGGCTCGCCGTCCGTGAGCATCAGCAGCTGCGGCCGGGCCCCCGGCACCAGCACGCGCCGCACGGCCTCCGCGCCGCGCTCCACGGCCTCGTGCAGCGCGGTGCCCTCACCCGACTCCAGGCGCGACAGCGTCTTCAGGAAGGACGCCTTGGCGCTCGCGTCCATGGCGCGCACGGGCAGCACCTGCTCGGCGTCCGCGTCGAAGGTGAGCAGCCCCACGTAGTCGCGCGGGCCCGCGCGCTCCACCAGCGCGCGCGCCGCCTCCACCGCCGCCGCCAGGGGCGCGCCCCGCATGGACGCGCTGCGATCGATGACCAGGTTCACCGCCACCGGGGCCCGAGGCGTCTCCGCTTCGGCCTCCAGGGTCACGAGCAGCAGCACTTCGCGGCCGCTCTCCGCGTCGCGCTCCACCGCCCAGGCCGTCTGCTTCATCCGCACTCCCGCATGGTGGGTGGGGCCCATCCTGCCGCGAATCCGTCGCGAAGACGCTCCCAGGCCCCGAACTCCCGGGCCCAAGGCCCACGTCCGTCCCGGAGGTCCTGCCGCTTGCTTCGGCAGGATGTCGGGTTTCCGGTCGTGAAAGCAACGTGTCCTGCCCGACCACGTCCCCACGGTTCCGCGCCCCGGCGTGGCCAGCGATCACCCCCGCGCAACCCGCCCGGAGCGCCTGGAGAGGCCCTGGGTCACCCCCGCGAGCCCAGCGCTCAACAGAACCGTTCAACGCTTTACGGATTTACTTCATGCGGACTTGGGGACCGGTCATCCCGGGGTCACGCGCCAGGGGCTCGACCCGGCCCGGAGGCGGGGAGCGCCGCTGCGTCAGCGCACTGCATCAACTTCCGGGAGTGCAAGCCGCCCCCCGGACCTCTCAACGAATGCCCCCGCGCAGTCCACCGGACGCGGGGGCCCCGGCTCACTCCACCACGCTCCAGCCGCCCCAGGCCTCTTCGTCCAGGTGCCCCCAGCGCCGGTCCTCGGTGGGCTGCAGGGGCAGCACCGCCCGTCCACTCTCACCTTCGTCGCCCAGGTCCAGGTAGTCCCGCCCCTCGTCCAGATACGTGCTCTCGTCGTGGCTCATGTCCGGCTCCCTGGGCGCTCCGTTCACGGGGTGTACGGCCTTGACGGCTCGCGTCCCCTTGGACGCCCTGCGTCGGTCACCCGGGCCTGCCCCATGCGGGCCCTTTACAAGCACTTCTTGACCGATTTACGAACATTTTGGGGCGCCGCCTCGGTTTTGTAAAGCCCTCGGGCCCCCAAAGTTTCGCGGACGTTATTCAGGGCACGTCCGCCCGCCTGCCATCCAACAGGCCCGGCGGGGGTTCCGGCCGTGCTCCCGGCCGGGTTTCCAGCATTGGACAGGGGTGCGCGGCCCCGTTGGACACCGGCCTGGAAACCGGTGCGGAATCGCGGGGTGGCCTGTCACCAGGCACGGGTTTCCGCTCGGTGCTTGATTCGCGAATCACCCCTGCTAGGGTTGACAGCCACTCCAGAATTGCCGCAACGCGGCAACCCGGCGTTCTTCGCCGTGCGGCCCCAGAGGTTTCCGAGGTTCCATGAACCCCATCATCACTGGCCTGCTGCTCGCAGGCGCTGTCTCCATCTTCGTCATCACGATGTCCGGCCGCGTGGGCGTGCTGCTCGCGATGAAGAAGGAGAACCGGCTGGACCACATCCCCTACCGCGTGGCGCAGCTGGTGCGCTTCGGGTTGGGGCAGAAGCGCATGGTGGATCCGGAGGAGTTCACGCCGGGCCTGTTCCACATCTTCATCTACGCGGCGTTCATGGTGCTGGCGGTGCGCACCATCATGCTGTTCGTGATGGGCTTCTCGTCCAACGCGCTGGACGTGCTCACCGACATGAGCCACCCGGCGTGGGACGCCGCGCCGCCGCTGCTCGCGCTCTACAAGGTCTACCTGCTGGTGAAGGACGCGGTGGCGGCGCTGGCGCTGCTGGGCGTGGCGTACTTCGTGTGGACGCGCTGGAAGGTGAAGCCGGACCGCATGTCCCAGTCGTGGGAGGCGTACCTCATCCTGGGCTTCATCGCGGGCCTGATGATCACCGAGTTCCTCTTCGGCGGCAGCCACATCGTGGCCGCGCATGCCGCCGCGCAGCAGGTGTCCATGGGCGCCTCGCACGTGCCGACGGCGCCGGCCTCGCTGCTGTGGTGGGAGCCCATCACCAGCCTGACCGGCCTGCTGATGATGCCGCTGGGCCCCACGGCGGCGCACGTGGTGGGCGTGGCGGGATTCTTCACCCACCTGACCATCATCCTGGCGTTCCTGAACTTCCTGCCGCTGGGCAAGCACTTCCACATCATCACGGGCCTGCCCAACGTCTTCTTCCAGCGCACGCACTCCACCGGCAAGCTGTCCACGCCGAACCTGGAGAAGGAGGAGTTCGGCGCCGCCACGGTGAAGGACCTCACCTGGAAGAACGGCCTGGACCTGTACTCCTGTACGGAGTGCGGCCGGTGCCAGACGCACTGTCCCACGTACATCACGGGCAAGCCGCTCACGCACAAGGCCGTGAACCAGGACCTGAAGCACTGGCTCTGGGACAACGAGCGCTGGGTGGAGGAGGGCTACGGCCCCCACGGCGTGAAGGAGCCCCTGCCGGAGATCGTCGGCAGCGCGCTGAAGGCGGAGACGGTGTGGGCGTGCACCAGCTGCGGCTGGTGCGAGCAGGCCTGCCCGGTGTTCATCGAGAACGTCCCGCGCCTCATCGACATGCGCCGCTACCAGGTGCAGGTGAAGGCGGAGTTCCCGCCGGAGATCCAGCGCGTGTTCGAGGGCATGGAGCGCCAGGGCAACCCCTGGGGCCTGGGCCAGGACCGGCGCGACGAGTGGGCGGAGGACCTGGCGCTGCCCACCTGGGGTGACGGCGGCGAATACGAGTACCTCTTCTTCGTGGGCTGCGCGGGCAGCTACGACGACAAGCAGAAGAAGGTGAGCCGCGCGCTGGTGAAGATCATGCGCGAGGCGGGCGTGTCCTTCGCGACGCTGTCCAAGCAGGAGATGTGCAACGGCGACTCCGCGCGCCGCATGGGCAACGAGTACCTGTACCAGACGCTGGCCAAGACGAACGTCGAGTCCTGGAACGCGATGGGCGTGAAGGCGGTCATCACCCAGTGCCCGCACTGCTTCAACACCATCAAGAACGAGTACCCGGAGTTCGGCGGCGAGTACCGCGTCATCAACCACACGCAGCTCATCAACGAGCTGCTCAAGGACAAGCGCATCAAGCTGTCCTCTGTGATGAACGCCGGAACGAAGCTGACCTACCACGACCCCTGCTACCTGGGCCGGCACAACGGCGTGTACGACGCGCCCCGTGAAGTGCTCAAGAGCATCCCGGGCCTGGAGGTGGTGGAGATGCAGCGCAGCCAGCGCGAGGGCTTCTGCTGCGGCGCGGGTGGCGGCCGGATGTGGATGGAGGAGCACATCGGCACGCGCATCAACCACAACCGCATGAACGAGGTGGCCCTCACGCTCAAGCACGCGGAGGACCCGTCCACGCCCTTCCCCGACGCCGCGGACAAGAAGAAGCCCGGCATGGTGGGCGACTACAAGGAGCAGGGTGGCAAGGGCATCGTCGCGGTGGCCTGCCCGTTCTGCTCCACGATGCTCAACGACGCGAAGAACGACACCGGCCGCGAGCAGATCCAGGTCAAGGACATCACGGAGCTGGTCGCGGACGCGCTCGAGACGAGCAGCAAGGGCGGCACCGTGGCGCCCAGCCCGGTCATCAGCGCCAAGCCGGAGTAGCGCGCCCCCACGGATGAAGTGACGAGGGCCCGGTGGCTCCCCGATGCGGGAGCGGCCGGGCCCTTCGTCCTTCCACGGCGTGCCGGGACTACTTGCGGCCCTTGGGGGCGTTGCCCTCCGAGCGCAGCACGCGCTCCAGGCGCTTCGTGGCGCCGTCATCCCCCAGCTTGCCGGCGACGTAGGCGCCCGCGGAGGCGAGCTTGCGGCGGAAGGCGTCCGGGGCGACCTCCGAGGGGCGCGAGGGCAGCTCGGAGAGGCCCTGGTTCTTCAGGAGCGTGCGCGCCAGGTCCTTCTCGTCGTCGGTGGCCTTGGACGACAGGAGCGCGCACACGGCGAGGTGGCCGTAGGCGGCGGCGGTGACGAAGGGCGTCTCCCCCAGGTTGTCGGGCAGGGACGGGTCCGCGCCCGCCGCGAGGAGCGCCCGCACCAGGTCGTCGCGGCCCACGCGCGCGGCCACCATCAGGGGCGTGCGCCCTTCGGCGTCGAAGGGGTTGGGGTCGGCGCCCGCGTCGAGCTGGGCGCTGAGGGCGGCGCGGTCTCCCGCGGTGACGGCATCGAACAGGGACACGGTGTGCACCTCCGGCAGGACGCGCGGGAGCATCGCGTGTCGGCGGACGCGAAACCAGGGCAGGCCCCGCGCCCGGGTGTACGGCGGGGCACGGAGGAGGATTGCCGTTTCGCGTCGCCTGTCGCCTGCTTAGAGGGGCGGCAGGCAGCGAGGAAGGAGGCACGGGTGGCCGTCATCGCGGCGCGGGCGCTGGGCGCATCGTTCGTGGTGCTGGGCGTGTCCATGCTGGTGCTGACCTGGGGGTCGTACCAACGGGACACGCGCATCGTGCGCGAGGGGGTCCACGCGGAAGGCACGGTGCTCAAGAAGGAGCGGCTCGCCGCCGCGGACGACACGGACTACGTGCTCCACTACGCCTTCACCCCACCGGACGGCACGCGGCGCGAGCACCAGCGCCACATCTCCCAGGACCTGTGGAAGCGCCTGCGCCCCGGGGACCGCATCCAGGTGCTCTATGACGCGAACGACCCGCGCCGCGGCTTCCCCGAGGGCCACGGGGTGATGTCACTGGGGCTCGCCCTCTACTTCAGCTTCGTGCTCGTGGGCCTCGTCCTCATTGGCGCGGTGGCCCTGCTGGCGAGGGCCGAGACAGACCCGACCCAGGTTGCCTCCACATCCCTCGCACCCCCATCCTGAAGGAACCATGCTCTCTCTCTTCAGGCTCCTGATCGGGGCGATCCTCCTGGGGACATGCCTGTTCACCGCGGTGCGGCTGCTGCGCCAGCACCGGCTCACCCGGAAGCTGCGAGCGCAGGGACTGCGCGCCCTGGGCGAGGTGGTCAACCTGCGCCGGAGCTACGTGCTGAACACCGTGGTGGTGGAGTACGTCTTCCAACTGCAGGACGGCTCGCGGTTCCAAGACGAGTTCTCCCAGAAGAAGCGCGTGCTGCGGTCGCACCCATCCGTGGGGGACGTGCTCGAAGTCCTCTACCTCCCGGAGGACCCCCGACAGAATCAGTGCGAGGAGACGGAAGTCGGGCTGCTCACGCTCGTGCCCATGGTGACCGTCATGGTGTTCCTCATGGTCGTGACCGTGTACCTGATGATGATGCCCGACCCCATGAGGGTCCAGGCACGGGGCCCTCGGCACCCCACCGTCCCCCAAAGCTGGCGCCAACTGGATGCGCCTCCGCGGCTTCCTGCCCAGCAGAAGCAGCAGCGGCAGGAGGCGGCACGGGAGGACGTCGCCCCATGATCCCTGAAAGGGTCTTCCCCCTGCCGTCCCTGCTGCGTCGGCGCGAGTTCACCCGCTCCCCCCGAGTCCTGACGGTGCCATGCCCTTCACGACCCTGATCATCCTCCTCGTCGTGTTCGCAGGCGCCCCCCTGCTGTTGCTGCGGCTGCTCCTGAAGTACCGCGGCATCACCGTGCGGCTGCGGCAGGAGGGGGTGCGCGTGCGCGCGGAGGTCGTCAGCGTCACGCGGTATGCCCGGAGCCGCCAGCAGCATGTCTTCCATTGCTTCGCGCTGCCGGACGGGTCGCGGATGTACGGCAACTTCCGGGAAGCGGCGGACGACGGGGAGCGTCCACCGGGCTCCACCGTCGACATCGTCTATCTGGCGGATGCGCCCCACCACAACATGCGGCCGGGGACAGGCGTCGAGCGCCGTGACGTCATCCGGGGAACCGTCTTCCTGCTGCTGTTCGCGGCCGTCGGTGTCCTCGGGCTGCTGCAAGCCTGGTCGCTGACCGGGGACACCCGGTAGGAGCAGGGAGCGCCATGGAGGCCATCGCCTCATGCCCCCTGCTCCAGCCCTTACCCGGGAGAACCCCCGAAGCCGCCGCTCGCCGGGCAGCAGCGGCCCCCGCGCGAATATCAGTTGGGCCCGTAGAAGGGCTCGTTCGCGACGGGCACCGCGAGGGTGACGGAGCTGGCCGTCGAGGACACCGGGGCGCGGTAGATGCTCGGGTCGCCGCCGGAGTCGTTGAAGAGGAAGCCCAGCCCCGTGCTGCCCGCCCAGCTGGGGAAGCTCTCCTGCACCGTGCTCGCCGTGTAGTCCGTCAACCGCCGCAGGACGCCGTTGAGGCCGGTGGCCGTCACGTTGCCCACGAAGATGCGCGTGCTGCCGGAGGACAGCCGCCCGTCCAGCGCCACCTGCTGCCCATCCGGAGACACCACCGCGCGGTTCGCGATGGCCAGCACCTCGTTGCCCAGCGACACGAAGCGCGTGGTGCCACCGCCCACCGGCACGAACGCGAGCTGGTTGAGCTGGGACGCGACGGTGCCCGCGGGCGCCAGCACCGTGTTGCCGTTGGGGAAGAAGGACGGCGACCCGAAGGCGATGCCCGCGTTGGGCGTCAGCTCCGTGAAGCCACTGCCATCCACCCCGATGCGCGCCAGCGAGCCCAGCGATCCGGATGTCCGGTCGAACGCGAAGACGATGGTGCGGCCATCCGGGCTGAACGTGGGCCCGCGGAAGTTGGTGCAGCTGCCGCACGCCGCGTCGTTGGTGCTCAGCAGCGTGGCCACCGGCCCGCCCGAGGTGGGCACCGTCTGGAGCGAGGACACGTTGCCCGAGCGCCGCACGAACACGATGCTGTTGCCGTTCTTCGAAATCGAGGGCGTGTAAGCGCCGCCGCCCGTCGTCAGCCGCTGCGGGCTGTTGGGGTCGCCGTCGTCGTCCACCACGTAGACGTTCCGGTCGTCGCGCACGAAGGCGAAGCCCTGGTTGAAGAGGACGTCGCCCGTGGTGCCACCGCCACCCGCGTCATCCAGGGGCTGGCACGCCCCCAACATCCCCACCGCCACCACGCCACCGAGCCATCGCCGCATGCCCATCATCACTGTCTCCCGCCGTGCCGGCCCTGTCACACGCTTCGGCCCGCAGACTACAGGGCGCGCTGGACAGGACGTCAACGCGCGAGGAGGCATTCACGCGCCCCCTCACGCGCCTCAGCGGTTGAGCCGGTTCAGCTCGTTGCGACAGACATTGCAGGGGCCCAGCGACTTGCGGTCGATGTCCTGCGGAGCCTGCGGGAAGAACATCACGCACCGGGAGTCCTCGCAGTAGGACAGGCCGATGAGGTGTCCCACCTGGTGCACCGCCTCCACCTGCACGCGGCGGCGCAGCGCCTCACCCTCCGCGCCCTGGCGCAGCCGGTACACGCTCAGCACCGCGACGTTCGACTCCCGGTCCGCCTGGCCAAAGACGAAGGGCGAGTCCGGTTCGAACAGGTCCGCGTCCGTCACGCCCATCACCAGGTCCTGGGGCGCGTCCTCCAGCACCGTTCCCAGCCGCCGCATGATGGCGTTGCAGTGGTACTGGCTCCGGTCCTTGTTGAAGGCGTAGGCAGGGGACGACAGCACCGTCCTGCTCACGACCGCGCTGACGCCCAGGTGCGTCGCCAGCGGTTCCTGCACGGCGTTCACGAGCGCGGACGGCGGACCGCCCACGGTGACCAGCAGGAGCGTCTTCTGCGGCATCAGCCCACCGCCTTCTACCTCCGGACGGACGTTGACCGCGTCCCCCCGGAGCGGAGTGGCTGGGGCGCAAGGATTCGAACCTTGATAATCAGAGTCAAAGTCTGACGTCCTGCCATTAGACGACGCCCCAGCAGGTTCGCACGCGTACTCGTGGGCCGATACTACGGCATCTCGACGTGCGCGGGAACCCACTCTGACGATGGGCCCCGTTCGCCGTGGAGTGCGGGGTGGATCACCGCCACCCAGGCGGGGGTCCGGCCGGGGGACCGGCTGTCATCCACCCGACAGGCCCCACCCCTCAGCCCTTCAGCACGGCCAGGGGCGTGAGCCGGACGCGGGGCGTCACGAGGTCCGCCTGGTCCTCCAGCACCTCGGTGAGGTCCCGGTAGGCGGTGGGGGCCTCCTCCACCAGGGCCCGGGTCCGGCCCGGGTCGAAGACCACGCGACGCAGGGCGTGGACCAGCGCCTCCGGGCGGATGCGGGTCCGCGCCTCGGTGCGGGTGAGCACCCGGCCCGCGCCATGCGAGCAGGAGCGGAAGGCGCGCGGTTCGCCCCGGCCCTCGACGAGGGAGGAGGCCGTGCCCATGGAGCCGGGGATGAGCCCCCGGGCCCCCGCGTCCAGCCCCACCGCTCCTTTGCGGTGCACCCAGAGCACCCGGCCGAAGTGCGGCTCGGAGGCGACGTGGTTGTGGTGCACGTCCACGGTGCTCTCCGTGTCCGGGGACACGCCCAGCAGGTCCCCCAGCACGGCCAGCGCCCGGGCGGCGAGCGCGTCCCGGTTGGCGCGGGCGAAGCGGCAGGCCCACTCCATGTCGTTCACGCAGGCCTGGCCCGCCTCGGTGTCGGTGTGAAGGGCGGGCGGAGTGCCCTCGCCGAGCGCCTCCGCCACGCGCTGGTGGTGCTCGCCCACGGCGGCCCCCACGCCCCGCGACCCGGAGTGGATGAGCAGCCAGAGGTCGCCCGCCCCGTCCCGGTCCAGCTCCAGGAAGTGGTTGCCGCCCCCGAGCGTGCCCAGGTGTCGCGGGGCCAGCCGCTCCCAGACATGGACGAGCTTCTGGGTGGACAGCGGCGGGGCTTCCAGTCCGGGCGGTGGTGGCAGGCCCCGGCCCCGGTGCACCGCGTCCCCCACCGGGATGACCCGGGAGAGCTGGGAGAGCAGCCGCTCCAGGTCCGCGCGCGACAGCGACGCGGCGGGGAAGGCGAAGCGGTGCGCGCTCACGCCGCAGCCCAGGTCATTGCCCAACGCGCCGGGGACGACGTGGGCTTGCGTGGCGAAGACGGTGCCCACCGCCACGCCCGACGCCAGGTGCACGTCCGGCATCACCGCCACGTGCTCCGTGACGTAGGGCTGCGCGGCGAGCCGCTGGAGCTGCTTCAGCGCCGCCAGGGGAACCGCGCGGGCCCAGGCGAGGAGGGGCACGGCGCCCGGTGGGGCTTCGAGGATGCGGGGCATCATGCGTCACCCCCATCCCCGTCCCCGTCCTCGGGCTCGGGCTCCATGCGCGGGGCGGTGCCCATGAGCACGAAGCGCAGGTGCGGGGTGCGCTTGAGGTTCAGGTGCTGCGCGAGCCGCGAGCGCAGGTAGCCCTCCGCGCGGAGCAGCGCCTCCTTCACGTCGGCGGGTGCGGCGGCATCGTGCGACAGCGTGTAGCCGATGCGCGCGATGCGGCCTTCGGGGGACAGCTCGAACGACGTGAGCGCGACGCCTTCGAGCCGTGGGTCGGACAGCTCGCCACGGAAGAGCAGGGAGACTTCTTCGGAGAGGGTGGATTGGACGCGCAGGTGACGCGCGGAGGGCGCTTCGGAGTGGAACAGCGAGGAGCCCGAACGCCGGGACGGCGCGCGGGAACGGCGATGCCTGGATGAGGACATGAGCGAAGACGGATTCCTGTCGGCCGCGTCCACGTGCTCGCGAGGAGCCGGGACCTGGCCGGGATGTGCACGCGGGAGCCGCCGCGCGGACACGCCGTCAGCGATTCACGACAGGCTGTCCCCACGCATCCACGGCGGCGCTCCAGATGGCGCCGCCTTCGGGCGGGGATGGGACACTGCCGGTGAGGCTAGACGCGCGACCGCGCGGAGCGAACCGAGACACCCTTGGCGACACGTCCCATGGCACACCTCCCGCCGCGCGTTCTCCGCGCGGACCGCTCGTCCGGACGCTCGAAACCCCACGCATCCGGCCGTGCCCCGACGGCGGGGGCCTCCGGGCCCTGACAGCGGGGGCTGTCCTCTTGTGACCAGCCGCTCTTTCCACCAGCCGACTCGGGCGGCCAGTGCGATTGGCGGCGGGCCCTTCCGTGACCAAGCAGGAGGCGGGAGGCTTCATGGCCGAGACTTTCGACGTGGTGGTGATCGGGGCAGGTCCTACGGGGGAGAACGCGGGTGCGCGTGCCGCGGCGGGGGGCTTGAAGGTCGCGCTGGTGGAGCACGAGCTCGTGGGCGGCGAGTGTTCCTACTGGGCCTGCATGCCCAGCAAGGCGCTGCTGCACCCCAGCGAGACGCTGTGGATGGCACAGCACACGCCCGGCTTGCGCGAGCTCATCCAGGGCCCGCTCAAGGCGGAGGCGGTGCTCAAGCACCGCGACAAGATGGTGTCCGGCTACGACGACAAGTCCCAGGTGAAGTGGGCGGAGGGGGCGAAGCTCCACGTGATGCGCGGCCATGGCCGGCTCACCGGCCCGCGCAAGGTGAGCGTGACGGGCAAGGACGGGAAGGTGCGCGAGCTGGAGGCGAAGCGGGCCGTCGTGGTCGCCACGGGCAGCAAGCCGCGCCTGCCGGAGACCGCGGGCCTGAGGGAGTCCAAGCCCTGGGACAACCGCGAGGGCACCGGCGCCAAGGCGGTCCCGGGCCGGCTGGTGGTGCTGGGCGGTGGCGTGGAGGCGGTGGAGCTGGCGCAGGCGTGGCGCGAGCTGGGCTCGGAGGTGACGCTGGTGCAGCGCGGGCCCCGGCTGCTCAAGCGCTTCGAGCCCTTCGTGGGCGAGCAGGTGGCGCAGGCGCTGCGCGACTCCGGCGTGCGCGTGCTGCTGGAGACGCAGGCGACCAAGGTGCAGCGCTCCGGCGAGAAGGGCGAGTTCACCGTGACGCTGACGGGCGGCGACACGCTGCGCGCGGACGCGCTGCTCGTGGCCATGGGCCGCACCGCGCGCACGGACGACCTGGGCGTGGAGACGGTGGGCCTCAAGCCCGGCGCGACCATCGAAGTGGATGAGCAGCTGCGCGCGAAGGGCGTGGACGGCGACTGGCTGTACGCCTGCGGCGACGTGAACGGCCGCAACATGCTCACGCACATGGGCAAGTACCAGGCGCGACAGGTGGGCGACATCCTCCTGGGCAAGCCCGCGAAGACGTGGGCGGACACCCGGGCCACGCCGCAGGTCGTCTTCACGCACCCGCAGGTGGCCAGCGTGGGCCTCACCGAGGAGAAGGCACGCAAGGAGGGCGTGCCGGTGAAGACGGTGCAGTACGAGCTGGGGGACGTGGCCGGCACGGCCGTGATGGGCGAGGACTTCAAGGGCACCGCGAAGCTGGTGGTGGACGAGAAGCGCCGGGTCATCGTGGGCGCTACGTTCACCGGCCCGGGCGTGGGGGAGATGCTCCACGCGGCCACCGTCGCCGTCGCGGGCGAGGTGCCGCTGGACACGCTCTGGCACGCGGTGCCGTCGTACCCCACCATGAGCGAGGTGTGGCTGCGGCTGCTCGAAGCCTACGGCCTGTGATTGCGGCGGGGCGCCCCCGCGTGGAATGGTGCGCGCCCCACCCCGCACCCGCTGACCGTGAATGAGCACCGCTGACCTGCCGCTCCACCGCGCGTCCCGGAAGGTGGAGTGGGCCCTGTTGGCGGTGCTCGCCGTGGCGGCCGTGGCCGTGGGACAGCACCCCCGGCGCGGCGCGGACTTCCGCGTCTACCTCACCGCCGCCGAGCGCTTCCGCGAGGGCTCCGACCTCTACCGCGCCGAGGACGGCACCATGCCGTTCAAGTACGCGCCCGTCACCGCGCCCCTCTTCCTGCCCTTCACCGCCCTGCCCCCGCGCGCCGCCGTGGCGCTGTGGAACCTGGGCTCCGTGCTCGCGCTGGCCGCCGTGTCCGTGCTCACCCGCCGCGCCGCGCCCGCGCCCGGAGAGGCCGCGCCGTGGCCCTGGGCGCCCGTGCTGGCCACCGCCGCCCTGCTGCCCGCGTTCTCCTTCGAGATCTTCTACGGCCAGGTGGACGCCGTGCTGCTGGGGCTGCTGGTCTTCGCCGCCGTGGGCGCGGAGCGCGGCCGCGCGTGGGGCCCGGGCGCCGCCTTCGCCGTCGCGTGCCTGCTCAAGCCTCCGGCCGCGCTGCTGGGCCTGTTCTTCCTGGCGCGCAGGCACTGGCGCGTGGTGGGGACCACCGCCCTCCTCGGCGTCCTCCTGGTCTTCCCCACGCTGGGCCGCTACGGGTGGGCGGGTACCGTGTCACAGGTGCGTGACTGGACGGACATCCTGGCCCGCACCACGCCCCCGTGGGCGCTGGGGCACAACCCCCAGGGCCTGCCCACGCTGCTGCTGTCGCTGGTGCTGCCCGCGGAGTCGCTGCCCCCCGCGGGCGCGATGACGCTGGCGCAGGCGGTGGCGCTGGGGCTGTTCGTCGCGGCGCTCCTGTGGGCGCGACCCGGCCCCGTGGAGCTGCTCGCGTTCTGCTGCCTGGGCGTGACGCTCCTGTCACCGCTGGCGTGGCGCGCGAACTATCTGCTCGCGTGGCCGGTGATCCGCTGCGCGCTGGAGGGGCGCTCCCGCGGGGGCATGGTGGGCGTGGCCGCGGTGGCGCTCATCGGCATGGTCGTCTCGGACACGGTCCTGGGTGCGGAGCTGACCCGGCGGGTGCTGCTCTTCCGGCCGTTCGCGGTCGTGTATTCGGCGCTGCTGATCATCCTGTTGTCGCAGACACGGCGTCGGGGAGCGCCCACGGCCCTGCTTTCCGACGGAGCCCTGACGCACCTGCCGCGTGGATTGCGGGACGCCCGCGGTTCGTGACCCCATCAAGACTCGGCCGGAGGCGAAGTGTCACGGCAACTGAACCTTCGCGACACGTGGCGTCGCTATATGCGGCCCCGTCGTGTTCGAGACGTTCGACAGCGCTCCCGAAGGACTAGCCACTCGGAGAGCGCGGACCGCGTGCTCCCGGTCGCCGTACCGGGGGCACGCGGTCTTCTTCTTGCGGGCCTAGGACGGGAAGCCCGCGGACGCCTCTTCCTGCGCGGCGTCCGAGGTGTTGCCGCCCTCCGTGAAGAGCGAGGCCACCGGGCGCAGCTTGGGGGGACGGCCACGGCGGCGCGGGGCGTTGTCGTCGTTGCCCGCCGTCGCGCCCAGGGGCTCCACCGCGGACGGCCCCGACTTGCGCACCGGACGCGGCAGGTGGATGGCCTCCAGCTTCCCGCCCAGCTCCGCGTCGTCCTCCGCGAACACCTTCGCGTACGCCAGCGCCCGCTGGCCCTTCTGGAGCAGCGACTCCTGGCTCTCGTTCAGCGCCTGCCTCGCCGCGTCCAGCGCCGCCTGCGCCCGGGCCACCGCCTCCGCCTTCTCCCGCACATGCGCGGCGGCCTCTCCCAGCACCGCCGTGTCCACGTCCGGGAACTTCACGTCCGCCAGGTCCGTGGCGAACAGCTCGAGCAGCGCGCGCAGCGCGGGGGAGATGGAATCGTTCTCGGGGGAATCGAACATGGGCAGGCCTCCTCACAAGGCGTTGAGGCCGCCTATCTGCCCAGATGTTCAGTGGTCTTTCAAGGGGGTCCTCGCGCGGGCCGGAAAGTCGGCCCCGCTTGCATCGTCAAGACCCGCGCGGATCAATCCACCCGCACCAGCCCCACCTCGCGCACCCCCACCGATGGATCCACGTCCACCGCCAGGAAGTGCCGGCCCACCCCGTCGAAGCGCTCCGGGATCGCCCCGCCCCCTCCGGAGATGAACGCCGGGATGCCCGCGTTGGAGAACGAATAGTAGGAGTGGATGTGGCCGTAGAGCGTCAGGTCCACGCCCGCCCTCGCCATCTTCCCCACCAGCCCCGCCGCCTCGTTGCGCACGGCGAAGCCGCCGCCCCGGACGCCGATCGGATCCAGGGGCGGGATGTGCATCGCCACCACGTGCACCGCGTCGCGCGCCTCCTCCAGCCACCCGTCCAGCGCCTCCTCCGCCAGCGGATCCACCGTGCTGCTGCCGGAGTCCACCAGGCTGAAGTGCACGCCCCGGAAGACGAAGTGCTGGCTGCCCCGCCCCACCAGCCGCTGGTACTCGCGCGCGTCGTCGGTGAAGGTCTCGTGGTTGCCCAGCGTGGCGTACAGCGGGATGCGCGAGTCCGCCTCCAGCCGCTGCTGGAACTCCTCCAACTGCTCCCGCGTCCCGTACTCCGTCAGGTCGCCCGCGAAGAAGATGAAGCGCAGCGTGGGGTCCTCGTTCAGCCGCGCGTAGATGTCCCCCACCTTCGACAGCGCCTCCTGCACGTCCGCCAGCGCGGCGAAGCGGAACGGCTCGCGCGTGTCCCAGTCCGGCGGCGCCACCGTCAGCCGGGCGGACGTCCCCGGCGCGAGCGCCACCCGCCACGCCTTCACCGTGGGGTGCGCGTCCGGCAGGGCCACCACCGCCAGGGGCGTGCCCGACGCGTCCACCGCCTCCAGCAGCGCACCCGGCATCGCGTTGTGCACCGTGAACAGCCAGTCCGCGCGCGCCTGCGCGCCCGCGTTGACGCGCACCGTGAACACCGGCGCCTGTCCCCACAGCTCCAGCGTCCCCGACGCCAGCGTCCGCACCGACGCGAGCCCGCCCTCCACCTCCACCGTCAGCGCGTCGCCCTCGGCCTGGCCCACGCGCGTGTCTCGCACCGCGCGGTCCTCGCCGGGCCGCATGCAGCCCGAAGACAGCAGCGCCGCCGCCAGTCCCACCGCGCCCAGCGCACGAACCCCGCCGCTCACGTGTCACCTCCCACCGCGTACAACAACGACACCCGCCCCATCAGCGCGCCGCCCACCTGCGCCTCCGCCGCCACGCCCCAGCGCTCCGTCAGCAGCACGCGGCCCCTCGCGCCGAACGAGCCCACCACGCCGCCGCCCCGGCCGCGCATGCCGCCCACCAGCCCGTCCTTGCGGTGGTCGTAGAAGAGCACCGCCTCGCCCTTCAGCGGCCCGCCGCGCCCCAGCCACACGCCATAGCCGAACGTGTAGAGCAGCTGCCCGTACAGGTTGTCGTCGTCCACGCGCCCCGGATAGCTGTAGCCCTGGAGCGACAGGCCCACGCTCCCCTCCACGAACGAGCCCATGAACCTGGGACCGAAGCGCTCCATCGCGTAGCGGCCCCGGAGCGCCACCTCCCCGCCGCCCAGCGTGAAGCCCTCCGTCGGGTAGCGGTGGTACGTCGCGAAGCCCTCCACCTCCAGCGCGGTCCCATCCCCCAGCCCCGGCGTCCGCTCCGGCGCGCCCCACAGCCGGTACGCCGCGCCCGCGCGGATCAGCGTGTTGCCATCGTCCGGCGCCAGCCGCGCGGACGCCTCCAGCCGCACCGCCGACAGCCGCGCCACCGCGCCCAGCGCGAAGAAGTTCCGGTAGTCCGCCGACACGTCGTGCACGTACTGGTAGCCCAGGTCGAACTCCAACGGCGGCAGCGTGTCCGGCACCTGCCCGGGGTCGAACGCGGGGGAGATGACCGCGTACAGGTTCGCCAGCATCGACAGCGAGAACACCCCCGCGCCCGTCAGCGCCACCGCGTACAGCGGCCCCACCGTCCTGCGCGACGCGCCCGTCAGCGCCAGGGGCACCACCCCCGCCGCCAGCAACCCCAGCCCCGTGGCCTCCGCCACGAAGAGGCCCCGCGCCGTCTGACCATCCCCCGCCGTCCACGCCCCCAGCCCGTGCAGCACCAACCCGGGCACCACCGCCACCACCACCGGCACCGCCTTGAACGGCGGCCTCGGCGCGTCCTCCACCAGCCGCGTCCGGGGAGCCGACACGCGGCGCCCCGGGGGCCCCGGCGCGTCGTCCGTCTCCGCGTCCGGCGCCACCACCGGACCGGACTCCGCCGCGGACGCCATGGGCACCGGCCGTGGCCCCTCCTCCGTCAGCACCCGGGCCATCACCTCCGGCGGCACCCCGGAGGCGTTCGCGCCCCGGCGCGGCGGCGCGGCGCGGGGCACGTCACCGCCGCCCAGCTCGGGACCGCTCGCCAGCAGGTCGAACGCGGACGGCCACCCGTCCCCGTCCTGCGCCCACGCGGCCCCCGAGGCCAGCACCAGCCCCAGCACCACCGCGAAGGTGGCCCGCGCACTCCACACCGGGCGCCCATGCCCCATGGCCGTCGTCTCGCTTCCCTGGGAGCGGCCTTCCACCACCCCCATCCCACGGCCCGAGGCCCGGAATGGCGCAGGTGATAACGCCGCCCCCCGCACGCACGTCACGAACCCGCGTGAAGAAGTGTGAACCGCCCCAGCAGTCCCCCTCACACCCGCCCCGCCGAGACCCTGGGCGTCGTGTCCGTTCCGAGGGTCTTCCTGACCCACCAGGCTGCCTGCCACACCGGGACAGCACCCGGAGCGAAATCTTCGCATGCCATGCGAGCGCGTCCGGGACTTTCGATGGAAGGCGAGTATGCTCGGGCTTTCCCCTTTACCGGCACGCCTCCCCGCCCGTGGCAGAACCCAGTCCCCAGCAATTCGGCAAGTACGTCCTCGTCTCCAAGATTGCCGCTGGGGGCATGGCCGTCACGTACCGCGCACGCCTGACCGGTGCCGCTGGCGTCACCAAGCCATGCGTCATCAAGCAGATCCTCCCGCACTTCGTGGACGACCACGACTTCGTGGAGATGTTCATCAGCGAAGCGCGCGTCGCGGCCGGCCTCACGCACGGCAACATCGCGCAGATCTTCGACTTCGGTGAGGTGGAGGGGCAGTACTTCATCGCCATGGAGCTGGTGCATGGCCAGCCCCTGTCGAAGGTGCTGCGCCGCGCGGCGCGCGCCGGGGTGGGCTTCCTGCCCCAGCCGCTGGCGCTGCACATCGCCAGCAAGCTGTGCGAGGGCCTGGACTACGCGCACCGCCACGTGGGCGAGGACGGCCAGACGCTGGGCCTGGTCCACCGCGACGTGTCCCCCGACAACGTCCTCATCTCCTACGAGGGCGAGGTCAAGGTCATCGACTTCGGCATCGCCAAGGCCACGAGCGCGGTGGAGGCCAAGACGTCGCCGGGCACGCTCAAGGGCAAGTACCCGTACTTCTCCCCGGAGCAGGCCCAGGGGCGGCAGGACCTGGACGCGCGCACGGACGTGTACGCCGCGGGCATCGTCCTCTACGAGATGCTGTGCGGCCGGCGCCCCTTCGAGGGCGAGTTCGTCACGGTGCTGCCCCGCATCATCCAGGGCGACTGCCTGCCGCCGTCCGCCATCAACCCGTCCATTGGCGAGGACCTGGAGAGCATCGTCGCGCACGCGATGGCGGTGGACCGCGAGGCGCGCTACCAGACGGCGAAGGACCTGAGCGAGTCGCTGGTGGAGATGCTCTACCGCGACACGCCGCGCTTCACGCCCACGATGCTGAGCCAGCTCATGACGTACCTCTTCGCGGAGGAGCTGGCTGGCGAGGGACGCAAGGTGGAGCTGCCGCCCACCTTCAAGGATCAGCTGGCCGCGTGGCAGACGCCGTCGTCGGAGCCGTCCCAGGGCCGCGCGCGCCTGCCTTCCAGCAACGGCCGCCCCTCCAGCCCCGGCGTGGTCCGCCCCTCCAGCCCTGGCGTGACCCGTCCGTCCAGCCCCGGCGTCTCCCGCCCGTCCAGCCCCGGCGTGCGCGCCCCCGGCAGCGATGCCGGCCAGCGCCCCGCGAGCGAAGGTGGCGCGCGCCGCTCCTCCACTTCCAGCTCCAACCAGGCCACCACGGTGCGCCGCAGCACCACCGGCGTGCGCCGGGTGACGGCGGGCGGTACCCGGGAGACCACCGGCACCGGCAAGCGCCCCCTGCCCCCCGAGCTGCCCCCGGAGCCGGACACCGACTCCGGGACGGAGCCCACGGCGATGCCGCGGGCGCTGCCCACGTTCGCGGCCCCGCGTGACACGCCGGTGGAGACAGCCGTCGCGCCGGAGCCGCCAGCGCCGCCGGAGCGCGAGGCCCCCCGGGCGCGCACCTCCGCGGACGACGCCCGCGACAAGCTGGCCGCCGAGGCCGCCGAGCGCGAGCGCAAGCGCCTGAAGCAGGTGCGCCTGCTGAGCATGGTCGTGTTCAGCGTCACCGCCGTGGTCGTGCTGATCGGCCTGCTGGTGCACTTCCTGTCCCCGCCGGAGGTCGTCGAGGGCGAGGGAGAGCCCGTCGTCCTGTGGCTCACCTCCAAGCCGGAAGGGGCCTCCATCGTCGTCAACGGCCGGCCCGTGGGGAACACGCCCAGCCGCGTCATCGGCGCGGAGCAGAAGACGTCCCATACCATCGTCATCACCAAGCCGGGCTACCGCGCCTGGACGCGGCGCTTCACGCCCAACCAGCCGGAGGTGCACCTCAAGGCGGAGCTGGAGGTGGCGCCCGGCACCACCCAGATGGCGTCGGAGATCCCCACCACCGCCGTCGACGCCGGAGCGCCGGCCGCGGACTCGGGGAGCGCCGCCGTCGCCGCCGCGGGCGTGCCCGGGGACGACGCGGGCACCGCCGGGCCCCAGGACGACGGCGGCAGCGCCGCCGTCGCGAGCGCCGAGGCGCAGGGCGACGCGGGCGCCGGGACGGAGCCGGCGGAGAGCGACGCGGACCACGCGATGCGGATCGTGGACTACCCCACGCGCCTGCTGGTGCTGCGGCCCATGTACAACGCGCTGCCGCTGTCGGAGTACCCGACGGCCACCATCGACGTGTCGCCCGGGGCCGCCTATTCGGTGTGGACCGACGGCAGCGCGGCGCTGGCGGACGGCGACGGCACCACGTCCGGCACGCTCGTCTACTACGCGGAAGGGGACGTCGCGGCCGACGCCGCCGTGGGCTTCATCAACAGCTCCCCTCGCACCATCAAGGGCGCGAAGAAGCTCCACTTCTTCGCGCTGGATGACACCGGCCCCGAGGACAACCGCGGCGCCATCCGCGTGCACCTGCGGCAGTCCGCGTACATCCCGCCGCGCTCGGTGCTGTTCGAGCCGGAGAAGAACGCCCTCCAGGTGAAGCCGCGGCACCAGATGCTGCTGCGCGGCCTCAACCCCAAGTCCACCTACCTCTTCACCGTGCGCGACGACTTCGCCGAGGTGCGGCCCGGCGCCCTGGGCCGCGTGCACACGGTGCTGTGCGTGGAGAAGGGCCCCAAGGCGGAGTCCGTGCGCAGCACGCACCGCCTGTTCGAGACGGGCAAGCGCTACCAGGTGACGGGCGTGAACGACCTGCGCTGCGTCTTCCCGGACCTGCACCTGGGGGACAACCAGGGCGCGCTCGACTTCGACATCGTCGACGTGACGAACATGTCCCGCAAGGAGCGCGCGGAGGCGCTGCGCGGCGCCCGAAGCTCCGAACGGTAGACGCCCGCGCGGCGGCGGCCGGGCCTCCCAGACTCCCTCCGGAGGACTGACGGGCAGGCGAGCCCCCGCCCCACACCGGGCGTCACCCTGACGCGCTGCTCCCGCGGGCATGGGCAGTGGCTACCCTCACGGACATCCACTTCTTCTTCACGGAGTCCGTCCATGACGCCTGTGCTGTCGTCCACCGGCCTGGTGCTGCACAACCTGGGGCTCGCGGCCGGGTTCGGTGGCTCGCTCTTCGGGAAGCTGGCCCTCAACCCCGCGGTGCGGGGGGTGGGCTCGCAGGAGGAGCGGGGCCGGGTGGTGAACGCCGCCTGGAACGGCTTCAACGTCATCAACGCGGCGTCGGTGGGGGTGGCGGCCCTCACCTGGCTGGTGGGCCGCTCGCGGCTGACGGGCCGGGAGATTGACGGCACCACGCGCCGGCTGGTGCTCGCCAAGGACCTGCTGCTGGGCGCCACCGTGGCGCTGGGCGCGGCCAACATCCTCGGTGGGGCCTCCCTGGCGAAGCAGGCCCCCGAGGGCGCCGTCCCCGTGGAGATGGGGCTGAAGCCCACGGTGCGCACACCGGAGAAGGCCGCGCGGACGATGCAGGCGCTGGACGTGGGCGGCGTCGTGAACCTCTTCACCCTGGCGGGCGTCATCGGCGTCACCGCCTTGCTGAACATGCGCGCGGGCAGCTCGTGGCGCTGGGCGGGGGTCTCCAGGTTCCTTCCGTAAGGGCTCACGGGGGCCGCCGCTCGCGCGGCCCGGCTCGACAAGGATGGGAAGGGCACGTGGGCGCGGAGCCGGAAAACGGCACCGGGCCCACGGGTCTTTGACCCGGGGCCCGGCGTGGGACTTCAGGGGCGCGCGGTGGACCTCAGATGTCCAGGTTCTGCACGTCCAGCGCGTTGCGCTCGATGAACTCGCGGCGGGGCTCCACCGCCTCGCCCATCAGCAGCGAGAAGATGTCGTCGCTCTCCACCGCGTCCTCCACCCGCACCTGGAGCAGCGTGCGCGTGGTGGGGTTCATGGTGGTCTCCCAGAGCTGCTCCGGGTTCATCTCTCCCAGACCCTTGTAGCGCTGCAAGCCCAGGCCCTTCTGCGCGTCCTTGCGGACCGCGGCCAGCACCTCCTGCACGGAGAACGCCGTCACCTCGCCCGCGTCCACCTGCACGCGGTAGGGCGCCCGGCCCAGCGAGTGGAAGGCCTCCCGCAGGGAGACGAGCTCCAGGTACTCCGGCGACGACAGGTACGCGTGGTCGAAGACGGACTCGCGCATGGAGCCGTTCACGTCCGTGGTGACGACCAGCCGCCGGGCCTGGTTCTCCGCGTCCTGCTCCAGCCGCGTGGCCAGCCGGCCCACCACCTCCGGCATGCGCCGCTGGCAGTACTCGCGCATCGCCGTCAGCTCCACCTCCACCGCCGAGTCGTCCACCAGCGACGCCGCGCGCAGGTTCGTCGCCTGCACCAGCGCGTCCACGATGCGCGCGTCGCGGCGCTTGGCCTGCTTCTCCAGCCGCTCCTCGTAGGTGATGACCTTCTCCAGGAGCGCCTTGAACTCCGCGCCGCCCAGCTCACCGGCGGGCGTCTTCACCCGGCAGTGCTCCGCGGCGATGCGCAGCAGGTACTCATTGAGCGCGCGCTCGTCCTTGACGTAGCTGTCCTTCTTGTTGCGCGTGACTTTGTAGAGCGGCGGCTGCGCGATGTAGACGTAGCCCCGGTCGATGAGCTCGCGCATCTGCCGGTAGAAGAACGTGAGCAGCAGCGTGCGGATGTGGCTGCCGTCCACGTCCGCGTCCGTCATCAGGATGATGCGGTGGTAGCGCGCCTTCTCCGGGTCGTAGTCCTCCGCCCCGATGCCCGTGCCCAGCGCGGTGATGAGCGTGACGATTTCGGCGCTGGTCAGCATCTTCTCGAAGCGCGCCTTCTCCACGTTCAGGATCTTCCCGCGCAAGGGGAGGATGGCCTGGTTGCGCCGGTCCCGGCCCTGCTTGGCGGAGCCACCTGCGGAGTCGCCCTCCACGATGTACAGCTCGCTCTCATGCGGGTCGCGGCTCTGGCAGTCCGCGAGCTTGCCGGGCAGACCGCCGCCGTCGAGCACGCCCTTGCGGCGCACCGTCTCACGGGCCTTGCGGGCCGCGATGCGCGCGCGGCACGCGTCGCCAATCTTCACGACGACCTTCTTCGCGAGCGGCGGGTTCTCCTCCAGGAAGGTGGCGAGCTGGTCGTTCACCATCTGCTCGACCAGGCCCTTCACCTCGCTGTTGCCCAGCTTCGTCTTCGTCTGGCCCTCGAACTGGGGGTTGGAGAGCTTCACGGAGATGACCGCGGACAGGCCTTCGCGCGCGTCCTCGCCGGTGGGCGTCTCCTTCAGGTCCTTCCAGAGGCCGCCCTTCTCCGCGTAGCTGTTGAGCGTGCGCGTGAGCGCGGCCTTGAAGCCGGACAGGTGGCTGCCACCCTCGTGGGTGTTGATGTTGTTGGCGAAGGTGAAGATGCGCTCGTCGTAGCCATCGTTCCACTGCATGGCGATCTCCAGCGACACGCCCTCGCGCTCCGACTTGATGTAGACGGGCTTGTCGTGCAGCGCTTCCTTCGCCTTGTTGAGGTACTCCACGAAGGAGGAGATGCCGCCGTCGAACTTGAAGTCGTGCTCCTTCTGGGTGCGCTCGTCGCGGATGGTGATGTGCAGGCCCGCGTTGAGGAACGCCAGCTCGCGCAGGCGCTGGCTGAGCGTCTCGAAGTTGAAGTCCACCGTCTCCATCACCTGGGTGTCCGGCTTGAAGTGGATCAACGTCCCGGGCTTGTCGGTGACGCCCACCTCCTGCGGAGACCCGTTGGCGACGCCGCGCGCGTACGACTGCTCGTAGACCTTGCCGGCGCGCTGGACGCGGACCTTGAACCACTCCGACAGGAAGTTCACGCACGTGACGCCCACGCCGTGCAGGCCGCCGGACACCTTGTACGCGCCGTTGCCGAACTTGCTGCCGGCGTGCAGCTCCGTGAGCACGACCTCCAGCGTGTCCTTGCCCTTGAACTTGGGGTCGGGGTGCGGGCCCACGGGGATGCCGCGGCCGTTGTCCTGGACGCTGAGCGAGCCGTCCACGTGGATGATGACGTCGATGTCCGTGCAGTGGCCGGCCAGGGCCTCGTCCACCGAGTTGTCGACGACCTCGTAGACCAGCTTGTGCAGGCCGTAGGTCATCGTGTCGCCGATGTACATGCCAGGGCGCTTGCGGACGGCCTCCAGCCCTTCGAGCTTGGTGATGCTGTCCGTCCCATACTCGGCGGGCGGCGCGGCCAGCGCGGCGCCGGTAGCGGGGGTCTTTTCCATGTGAAGCGTGTCCTTGGGAAAGGCTGCCGTTGCGACAGGGCTGAGCCTGTTGTGCCTACCACCACCGGGCATCCCGAACAAGGTCCGGGAGCCCGCGCAAGGCTGCGGAAAGATTCAAGAATCAGGCGTCGAAACGCGAGGGCGGGAGGCGGTCCTCCAGCGCCGCGATCAACTCTTCATAAACAGCCTTGCGGGCGAAAAGATGTCGTGTGACGAGCACCCTTCCCTCTTCCTTGAGGAACAGGCCCAGCACGCTCCCCTTGCGGCCGACCCGGCGGACGGAATCAATCTGTCCCCAGGGCAGCTCCAGCGGCTGACCGCTGAAGGGCCGGGCCACTCGCACGCCCGTGCTGTCCAGGGTGACGCCCCACTCCGCGCGAGGGCGGAGGCGGTGGCGGGACACCAGGAAGGTCAGCATCAGGCCGGCGCTGATGCCGGCCCGCGCCATGGCGACCAGCCCCCCGCCGCCCCGGAAGTCCGCCAGGGCCCAGGCGGTGAGGACCGCCAGGAGGCACGCGCCCAGGAAGAGGGCGATTCGGGTGGGACGCGGATCGAACGAAAAGAAGCGCGGGGTCATAAGCAGGCGTGGGGTGGAAACCTAACCCCCTGGCGTCCGGTACGCGCGCCCTTTCCTCCGAGGCTGTTCTTTGGCTGTCGCCCCCGCGTCTAGGCTGCCGGCCCGCATGACGGATGCCGAACTCACCTCGCGATTGCACACCAACCTCATCACCTTCAAGCGCCTGCAGGCCGAGCGCGACTCGCTGCGCCACCTGCGGCTCCCCGGCGTGGACGCGTTCGCGCTGCCGGCCTACCAGGACGCGCACTTCCAGCAGGTCCTCTTCGCCCACGAGGACGCGCTGGCCCAGGCGCTGCCCGCCATCACGGACTTCTACCGGGGCCTGGGCCTGTCGCGCTGGCGCGTCACCCTGACGCCAGGGCAGCGGGACGCGACGCGGGTGCTGGGCGCCGCGGGCTACCGTCCGGACTTCACCGTGGTGGCCATGGGCGCCTGGCTGCAGGAGCTGCCAGACGCGGAGCCTGGGGTGCCGGTGGAGTCCGCGGACGGCCTGGACGACCTGGTGGAGATCAACGTCCAGGCCTACGGCCCGGAGTGGCGGGACATCCTCTCCGTGTGGCAGCGGCCCCCCCGGCTGCCGGTGCACACGGTGGTGGCGCGCGAGGCCGGCAGGGCCCTGTCCTGCGGGCTGGCGGTGGACGTGGCGGACACGGCGGGCGTGTATCTGGTGGCCACCCATCCGGAGGCGCGGGGCCTGGGGCTGGCGTCCGCGGTGATGCGCGGGCTCATCTCCGGGGCGCGCGGGCGCGGGTGCACCGCGACGGTGCTCCAGTCCACCCCGGCGGGCCTGCACGTCTACCGGAACCTGGGCTACCGAGACATCGGGCTCTGGGAGCACTGGGTGCCCCCGGGGCGCTGAGCCACCACCGCCTGACTCCCGCCCGGGCGCGACCTGTGTTCCGCCCGGCGCGGCGCTTCTGGATCCTCCAGGAGCTCGGGCACCCGCTGGGGCGGTCCTCCAGCCGCCCAGCGCGGCGCGTCTGGCGCCTCCAGCACTTGCGCTCCGAGGCTCCTCCGGCCCTCGCGCCGAGGCTCCTCCGGCTCTCGCGCGCCGAGGCGCCTCCAGCACTTGCGCTGAGGCTCTTCCAGCACTCGCGCCGAGGCTCTTCCAGCATCTCAGCGCAGCGCTTCCAGCTCCTCCAGCGTCTCCAGCACCCGTTGGGGCTCCTCCGCGCCGTGGAGCCGGTCCGCCAGCCCGCGCCCCGCGAGCCGGGCCACGTGCGCCAGCCGCATCAGCCTGGCGCGGCCCACGTGGCCGTCCACCAGCGCCACCACCAGCCGCAGGGGCTGGCCGTCCGGGGCGTCCACCTTCAGGGGCCGGGCCAGCGTCACCAGCGCCGCCACCGGGGCCGCGCCGGCCACGAACGCGTGAGGCACCGCCACGCCGTTGCCCACCTGGGAGGGGGCCTCGCCCTCGCGCTGCCGCAGGCCCTCCGCGAGCGCCGCCGCGTCCACCCCTGGCAACGCCGACGCCAGCCGGCCAGCCGCCACGTCGAGCGCGTCCTCGTAGTCCCCGCAACTCAGCTGCACCACCACCCGCTCCGCGCACAGCAGCGGTCCCAGGGGCGGCACGGGTTCGTCGCCGCGCACCTCGCGCAGGGGGAACTCCGCGTCCAGGAAGGCCCGCACGCGCGCCAGCTGCGCGCCGGTGAGCTTCCGTCGCGCGATGTCCAACAGCAGCGTCCCCGCGGCGGGCACGTCCTCCAGGTAGCCCGCGACGTACGGGCTCACCCGGTTGGCCACGTCCATCAGCAGCGCCGGGGGTACGTCCAGCTCCCGGGCGATGGCCGTCAGCCGCTCCTGCGTGGGCGGCGCGTCCACGCCGTTCTCCACCCGGCTCAGGTACGCGCTCGACACGCCAATGCGACGCGCCAGGTCGCGCAGGGACAGGCCCGCGTCGACGCGCAAGAGGCGCAGTGTGGCTCCCAGGTGCACGGCGCTCAGCTCCGCGCGCCGAGCGGCTGAGTCACGTCCGACGCCTCGCCCCGCGGCGCCTGGGCCTTCTCCGGAGTCGCCGCCAGCACCGTCGAGCCCTCGGGATGCCTCACGAGGAGCAGCGACGCGGGCGCGTCGCGCACGATGCGCTCGCGTTGCACGCCAAACAACCGGTCTTCCAGGCCCCATTCGGCCCCCAGGCCCACCACCACGAGGTCGTACCCCGCCTTCGCCTCTTCCAGCGCCGCCTCTTCCGGAGAGGCGTGCCGCACCACCTTGAACTTCACGGCGGCGCTCTCCTCGGAGGGGAACAGCTCGTCCACCTGCGCCCGCCCCGCGCCGCCGCCCTCCGGCGACGTCACGTGCAGCACCGTCACCTCCGCCCCCGCCTGCTTGAACAGGCGCCGCGCCAGCCCCAGCGCCGCCCGGTCGTGCCGGCTGCCCACGAAGGGCACCAGCACCCGCCGCACCTGCGACAGGCCCCGGTCCACCAGGACCGCCACCGTGCCGCCGGCCTCCTGCATCACCTCGTGCACCGTGCCGCCCAGCACCGTCTGACTGAAGAGCGGCTTGTGCCAGCCCAGCAACACCAGGTCCGCGCGCTTGGCCTGCGCCGTGCGGCAGATGTCCCGCGCCGGCTCCGACGACACGAACGACAGCGTGCGCACCGACAGCCCCAGCTTCTCCGCCCGGCCCATCAGCGGCGCCAGCGCGCCGCCGGTGAGGTCCGCGGGCTCGTCCCCGCGCGTGCGCAGCACCCGGTCCGGCGACAGGAGGTGCAGCGCGTAGAGGTTCGCCTCGTTGCGCTCGCCCGACAGCGCGCGCGACAGCACCGCCATGCCCGGCCCGGCCTGCCCGTGCGACACGCACAGCAGCACCGTGTACGACGCCGAGGCCAGCGCCACGTCCGGCGCCGGCGCCACCTGGTCGCGCGCCAGCTCCTCCGGCGGATACATCCAGCGCAGCAGCGGCGTGGTGATGAAGGTGGTCACCAGCGCCATGATGACCATCATCGTGAAGAGCGTGGGGGAGATGACGCCCAGGTCCAGGCCCAGGTTGAGCACGATGAGCTCCATCAGCCCGCGCGTGTTCATCAGGATGCCGATGGCGCCCGCCTCCCGCCACCGCAGGCCCGTCACCCGCGCCGCCACCGCGCTGCCGCCGAACTTGCCCAGGCACGCCAGCAGGATGATGGCCCCGCACGTCATCCACGCCTGCACGCTGTCCAGCAGGCCCACCTGCGTGCGCAGGCCGCTGAAGGCGAAGAACACCGGCAACAGCAGCACCACCGCCACGTCCTCCAGCTTCTCCACCAGCGCCGCGGCCAGCCCGCCCTCCTTCGGAATCACCGCGCCGAAGAGGAACGCGCCGAACAGCGCGTGGATGCCGATGCGCTCCGTGGTCCACGCGGACGCGAGCAGCAGCAGCAGCGTGCCCGCCACCACGTTCTGCGTCAGGCCCTCACGGCTGGCCACGCGCGCGCCCAGCCGGGCCAGGAACGGCCGCACCAGCACCAGCATGAACGCGATGTAGAGCAGCGCGAACACCGTGGTGAGCCCCGCCTGCGCCAGGTTCGACGCGCGCACCAGCGACACCACGAACGCCAGCAGACACCACGCCGTCACGTCGTCCACCGCCGCGCACGCGATGGCGATGGCCCCCAGCTTCGACTGGAGCAGCCCGCGCTCCGTGAGGATGCGCGCCAGCACCGGGAAGGCCGTGATGCTCATGGACACGCCCATGAACAGCACGAACGACGAGAACGGCACGGACGGGTCCGACAGCGTCCGGTACAGCCACAGCGCCCCCGCCACCGCCCCCAGCCCGAAGGGCACGATGATGCTCGAGTGGCTGATGACCACCGACGCGTGGCCCCGCCCCTTCAAGAGCTTGGGGTCCAGCTCCAGGCCGATGAGGAACATGAAGAGCACCAGCCCCACCTCGGCCAGCATCTTCAGGAACGGCATGGAGTCCGCCGGGAACAGCCAGTGCATCGCGTCCGGGGCCAACCACCCCAGCAGGGACGGGCCCAGCGCGATGCCCGCCACCACCTCCGCGATGACCAGGGGTTGGCCCAACCACCGCGCCCCCCGGCCAATCAACCGGGACACGCCGATGATGACGATGAGTTGGACCAGGAGCTGGGCGAGCATGTGGGTGTTCATCGGACGGGCCTCGCTGGAAAGCTGTTAAGGAGTCGCTTATCAGCCCCTCGCGCGCAGCGTCAACGCGCGTGCGCGGTGAGCCGCCGCCCGAGGACACCCGGCCAGGCTCAGGAGGCTTCAGGCGCCTTGTTGGCCGCCACCGCCTTGAGCAGCGTGTCCACGTCCACGGGCTTGCGCAGGTAGCCGCAGGCGCCCATCTCCTCGGCCACCTGGCGGGCGTTGGCGGACGCGGAGAAGACGAGCACCGGGATGTCGCGCCACCCGTCCACCTCCCGCATCTGGCGGCCGAAGGTCGCGCCGTCCATCACCGGCATCATCATGTCCAGCAGCACCAGCGCGGGGGCCGGCTCCTGCCGCCGCAGCACCTCCAGCGCCTGCAGGCCGTTGCTCGCCCCCAGCACGGTGTAGCCCGCGTCGCGCAGGACCTCCTCCAGCGCCTCCCGCAGGTCCGTGTCGTCATCCACCACCAACAGCGGCCGGCTCACTCGCGCGTCTCCTTCTCCAGCGGCAGCTCCAGCGTGAAGCGCGCGCCCTCTGCGGTCCCCGGCTCCGCCCAGGCCCGGCCGCCGTGCGCTTCCGCCGCGCGGCGCGCCAGGTACAGGCCCAGGCCCAGGCCTCCATACGAATGCGAACTGACGGCGCGGCCGAAGCGCTCGAAGATGCGCTCGACCTGATCCACGGGCACGCCGATGCCCCGGTCGCGCACCTGGATGCGCGCGAAGCCCCCTTCCCGCCCCACGTCCACCTCCACCGGCCGGCCCGGACCGAACTTGAGCGCGTTGGATATCAACGCCCCCACCGCCTGGTCCACCCGCAGCCGGTCCCATGTCCCCCAGAGCCCGCGGCGCGCGGACTGGCGCAGCTCGCAGCCGGCCGCCCGGGCCTCCGCCTGGTGGCGCTCCAGCACCTCCGCCACCAGCTCCTCCAGGTCGAAGCGCTCCGGCATCAGCGACAGCTCGCCGCTCGACAGCTGCGACACGTCCAGCAGGCCCTCCACCAGCGTGCCCAGCCGGCGCACCTGCCGCACGCTGCGCTCCAGGCGCGTCACCACGTCCGGCTCCAGGTGGTGCGCGTCCGAGCGCTGGAGCAGCGTGCCCAGCTGGAGCCTCAGCGTGGTGAGCGGCGTGCGCAGCTCGTGCGCGGCCACGGTGAGGAACTCGTCGCGCAGGCGCACCGCTTCGCGCGCCTCCTGGAAGAGCCGGGCGTTCTCCAGGACCAGCCCCGTCCTGCGCGCCAGCTCCTGCGCCAGCGCCAGGTCCACCGGCCCCAGCGTGCGCTCCCCCAGCGTGCCCACGGACAGCACGCCCAGCACGCCCTCGCGGCCAGGCAGGGGCACGTTCACCACCGAGCGCAGCCCGAACCCGTCGATGGCGCGCTGGTGCGCCGGGTCCTGGGTGATGGGTTCGGGGCGCTCGCGCACGTCCGGCACGAACTCCGGCTGGCCGGTGCGCACGACCCAGGACGGGCCCGCGGCGGCCCGCGGATCCAAGGGGAAGCGCTGGTCCAGCCTCCACGCCTGCGCGCGCCGCTCCAGGTCCGGGTGCGCCAGCGCCACCAGCCGGAGCGCCCCCCGGCCCGCGTCCTGGAGGAAGAAGGCGCTCCAGTCCGCCACCCGGGGCACCACCAGTTGCACCAGCTGGTCCAGGCGCGCCTCCTGCTCCAGGGACGCGGTGAGCAGCTCGCTGGCCTTCGCCAGGATGTCGCGGTCCTCCTCCGCGCGGGCGCGCTCGCGCCGCACCCGCGTCTCCTCCAGCTCGCGCGCCACCGCCGGGCCCAGCCGGGCCAGCCGGTCCTTGGAGAAGCAGTCGCGCGCGCCCGCCTTCATCAGCGTGACGGCCTGCTCCTCGCTCAGCTGGCTGGACAAGACGATGAGCGGCACGTCCCGCTCCCGCGCGCGGAGCTCCCCCAGCGCCTCCAGCGCGGTGAAGCGCGGCAGCCGGTAGTCGCACAGCACCAGGTCCCACGGCTCCGTGGCCAGCGCCGCGCGCAGCCCGTCGAGCGTCTCCACGCGCCGGGCCGTCGGCAGATAGCCCGCAAGCTCCAGCTCCGCCGTCACCAGCGCCGCGTCGTTGGCGCTGTCCTCCACCAGCAACAGCCGGATGGGCGTCATGCCCACGCTCCAGCCGTCACCCGGGGTGGGACAGGGCCTCGCGGGGCGCTCCGGCTCCAACCCGGGGCCCACCGCCCCACGGGCCGGGAGCCTTGTGCCGCATCCATTCGCGTGACTCCTCCCCTGGGGTGGGCCGGACGGTGCGTCCTTCCGGCGGTGGGCCTGTTGCGCGCATGCTAGTGGCCCTGCCTGTCACGCCAGCGGGAGAAATGGTGGACGTTCATCACCGAGCGCTGGCTGGTGAACGTCCCGCGGCCCACCCCACGCTTCAGGTGGGGTGAGCCAGAACTACCAGGAAACGTCGTATTCGGTGTCGAGCAGGGACAGCTGCCGCCCGTGCACCTGGATGTCCGTGGCGCCCACGGCTTCCAGCGCGCCCACCAGGACGCCCTCGTGGTAGGGCGCGGGCATGAAGTCCCGGCGCATCACGAAGCGCGCGCTGTGGTCCCCCGTCCAGAGCACGCTGCGATCACCGTAGCTCACCGCCGTGCGGTAGCCGTCCGCCAGGTGCTGCAGGAGCAGCCGCGGGTTGCGGCGGGCCGCCTGCATCAGCTCCCGGCCGAACATGGAGGCCAGGAAGTCCACCGTGGCCTGCGTCCCGATGTAGCGCAGCGACTGCGCCCAGTCGCCCAGCTGCGGGCGCAGCAGCCGCGTGGCCTCCGACGCCATCGCCAGGAAGCGCGTCACCGGGTACAGCTCCGCGGCGTTCAGGTTCTCCAGGCCGGACGCCTCCAGACAGCGCGCCCCCGCCGCTTCTCCCTGGAGAAAGCCCACCACGCCCACCACTCCCTGGAAGAACATCCCCCGAGCGCCATCCTCTGGCGTGGCGGCCAGGCACCGCTCCCGCAAGTGCCACGCCGCGCTCTCATCCGCACCACCCGCAACCCGCGTCGAACCCACGACCGGTCCGCGATCCATTCCGACCTCCTCCTTCTAGCGCTGGAACCGGCCCCCCCCGACTTCGGGTCCTTTCCGCCAGCGCGGCCTTCCCCCTCACAGGTGCCGGGGCACTCGCCCCGCCCACACCGTGCAGCCCATTCACATATTTCTACCGCACCTACAAGAAATTCAAGTAAGCCCAGAAGTACCTGAAATTATCTGGGAACGTACACAAATCTAATGTGGGGACAGAAGAATTCTCGAATCACGAGAAAGTGAGTGGGTGAAAGGCGTCAGTCGGAGAGGGCGGCCTGGGCGGCGGAGACGCCCGTGCCGGAGGCGCTGGCGCGGTGGCCGGAGGCGCGCAGGGCCCTTTCGATGGCGCCCACGGTGACGAGCACGTCCGCGGCGGAGACGCGGTTCATGTGGCCCACGCGGAAGTAGCGCGTCTTCAGCTCGGGGTGGAGGCCGCCGGCGATGGCCACCCCCTGGGCCTTCACGCGGCCCACGAGCGACGCGTCCACGCCGTCCGGGTAGTACACGGCGCTCAGGGTGTTGGCGGCCAGGGCTTCGGAGGTGGGCACCAGGCGCAGGCCCAGCGCGCTCCAGGCGGCGCGGAAGGCGCGGGCCATGCGGCGGTGGCGCTCGAAGCGGGCCTCCATGCCCTCCGCGAGGATCTGCCCCAGGCTCACGTCCAGCGCGCACACCAGCGACGTGGGCGGCGTGGCGAAGTAGGCGGGCTTGCCGGCCTCGTAGGCCTCCATCACCGGCAGCCACTCCGCCCAGTCCGAGTACACGCTGGCCACGGGCGCCTTGCGCCGCCGCCACGCGTCCAGCGCGCGGGGGCTCACCGTGAGGAGCGCCAGGCCCGGCGGCACGCCCACCGCCTTCTGGCTGGCGGTGAGGTACACGTCCGCGCCCCACGCGTCCTGGTGGAAGGCCTCGCCGGCGGTGGCGCACACGCCGTCCACCACGGCGAGGACGTCGTGCTCGCGCGCGGCCTTCACCAATGACTCCACGGGGGCCAGGACCGCGGTGGACGTGTCCACGTGGGTGACGGTCATCAGATTGAAGCGGGCCTTGCGCAGCTCCGCGTCCACCTGGGCCGCGTCCGGAGCGCCACCCGGGGGCGCGCGCACGTGCGTCACCTTCGCGCCGTGGCGCTCCAGGATGTGGGCCATGCGGTCGCTGAAGTAGCCGGTGTTCACCACCAGCGCGGCGTCGCCGGGCTCGATGAGGTTGGCCACGGCGAGCTCCATGGCCAGGGTGCCGCTGCCGGAGACGACGAAGGGCTGCGCGCCGGGGGCCAGTGACACCTCCCGCAGGCGCTTCAGGGCCCGGCCGAAGGTGGCGATGAAGCCCGCGTCCAGGTGCCCCGGCACCGGCGCGGACAGCGCCTGCAGCACCTCCGCGTCCACGTCCACCGGCCCGGGAATCATCAACAGGTCTCTCACGGCGCCACATCCTCCTGGAGCCCCCTCCGGGCAGCGGAGGGGGTCCCCCACTGTGGCCAGCGCGGGCCCTGCTTGTCCACGCCCGGCTGGCGCCAGACTCCCCAGGCGAAGGAAACGAAGACGCCGGAGCCCCCCGCATGGCGCGGGGAGACTCCGGCGTCGGAAGCAGCCAGGACGAACGAGCCTAGCGGTACAGCGCCGTCAGGCTGTCCGCGAGGGCGACCTGGCCCGGCGTGAACTCGTTCATGCAGCTGTCGTCCGTGTAGTCCATGAAGTTGTAGATGGGGTCCACGCCGCCACCCGCGCAGGTGTCGCGGCCCACGGGGCAGCCGAACGCGGGCGACTTCTCCGGGGGCGTGTCGCTGACGGAGTCACCCTTGGCGGAGCAGCCGCCCTGGAACGTGTGGTACAGGCCCAGCCAGTGGCCGACCTCGTGCGTGGCCGTGTCGCCCTCGTTGTAGGGGGCCGCGGTGCCGCCGGGGAGGCTGGTGTAGAGCATGACCACGCCGTCCAGCCTCGGCTTGTTGGCGTAGCTGGAGGGGAAGGTCGCCCAGCCCAGCAGGCCGTCCTGGAGGTTGGCCGTGTAGATGTTCAGCGCCTCCGGCCCTCCCTGACGCAGCTGCCGCTTCATCTTCTTCTCCGCCTGGGTGCCCTCGCCCAGGTCGAACGCGGCGGCGTTCGTGGTCCGGTCCGTGCCCGCCAGCGTGAAGTAGAACGGCGTGTTCGCGTACGCCGCGTTCAGCACGTCCATCTGCGCGGTGATCTGCGAGTCCGGGATGTCGCCGTTGGCCAGGCCCGCGCCCTTGTTGATGACGTGGAAGTAGACCGGCACGTTCACGGAGTGGACCGCGCGCTTGGCCATCACGCGGTGGGCCAGCGCCGCCTCAATCTCCAGCTTCTCGTCGGCGGATGGCTCGACGGTGGCGCAGCCCCGGTGCGGCAGCGACTGCTGGGTGGGCGCGGTGTCTTCCGCCGGCGGCTGCTGCTCCGGAGCCGGAGCGCTGCTGCTGCAACCCGCCAGGGACATCAGCGTGCCAAGGACCACCGCGACACGGCCACCGCGCTGCGCGACGCTACGAAGCATGAGCCCGACTCCACGGAAAATGGGGGAGTCGAAAATACTCCGCTTAGTCATCAAGCGTCAACGAGCGCTGTAAAGTTGAAACAACAATAAAACAAATACACGTCTGGGAATGGGTGAAACACAAACGCCGGCGCCTCCCGGGTAATGGGAGACACCGGCGTCCAGACCCATTCAGGGCCGCGGGCGATGACTAGCGGTACGTCGCCGTCAGGCTGTCCGCGCGCGTGCTCTGGCCGGGGGTGAAGGAGTTCATGCAGTTGTCGTCGGTGTAGTCCATGAAGTTGTAGATGGGGTCCACGCCGCCACCGGAGCAGGTGTCACGGCCAGCCGGGCAGCCATAGGCAGGCGAGGCCTCCGGGGCCGTGTCGGCGACGGAGTCACCCGCGCCAGAGCAGCCGCCCTGGAACGTGTGGTACAGGCCCACCCAGTGACCGACCTCGTGCGTGGCCGTGTCGCCCTCGTTGTAGGGAGACGCGGTGCCGCCGGGGACGCTGCTGAAGAGCATGACCACGCCGTCCATCTTCGGCTGGCTGGTGTAGCTGGAGGGGAAGGTCGCCCAGCCCAGCAGGCCGCCGCTGAGGTTCGCCGTGTAGATGTTCAGCGACTCCTTGCCGCCCTTGCGCAGGGCGTTCTTCATGTTCTTCTCGTTGGTGCTGCCCTGGGCCAGGGCGAACCAGGACGCGTTCGTCGTGCGGTCCGTGCCGGCCAGCGTGAACTTGAACGGCGTGCCCGAGTACGCCGCGTTCAGCACGTTCATCTGCGCGGTGATCTGCGAGTCCGGAACGTCGCCGTTCGCGACGCCCGTGCCCTTGTTGATGACGTGGAAGTAGACCGGCACGTTCACCGAGCCCACCGCGCGCTTCGCCTGCACGCGGCCCGCGATCGCGGCCTCGATCTCCAGCTTCTCATCGGCGGACGGCTCGACGGTGGCGCAGCCGCGGTGCGGCAGCTCCTGCTGGGTGGGGGTGGTCTCCTCCGCCGGCGGCTGCTGCTCCGGAGCCGGAGCGCTGCTGCTGCAACCCGCCAGGGACATCAGCGTGCCAAGGACCACCGCGACACGGCCACCGCGCTGCGCGACGCTACGAAGCATTTTCCCAGCTCCTCGGAAAAATAAGGGGGAGCTGGGAATACTGCTTCCGGGCCGTTGAAGTCAATGCACAGACAGCCGTTTGAAACACCTGAATAATTTTATGGGCTCGCACAACATCCCACTGGGTGAGCCATGACACATGTCTCACCCCCAGCGGATGTTTCGCACCACGGCAATCCCTGACGCGGCGAGGTGGCTCAGTGCGTCGGCGCGGCGGGCGGGGGCGGTGCGGGGGTCGGGGTGGCGGCGGCGGGGGTGAGCGGCGTGGGCGCCGTCTGGGGTGCGCCCACATGTTCCAGGGCCCCGCGGTTGCTGACGGAGAAGCGCACCAGCGCGCGGAGGATGCGGTTGCGCTTCACGTTGCCCAGCACCTCGCGCAGGTCGTCATAGACGGAGGGGTCCGCGACGAGGGCGCCCAGCGTGCCGTCGCCCCGGGCCACGGTGGCGGTGATCTGCTTGATGTCCGCGGCGGCGCTGCCCAGGTCGGCGAACATGCCCTTCGCGTCGCCATAAACCAGCTGGTGCACGGCGCCATTGGGGCTCTTCTTCGCGTCCTCCAGCAGGCCGGCGAGCTGGCCGGCGGCAGCGCCCAGTTCGCGCAGGGCGACCGCGCCGTCCTGGCCGTAGATGAGCGCGTGCGCGGTGCCGTCGCCCTGGCGGACCTCGCCCAGGAGGGCCTCCACGTGGCCCAGCGCGCCGTCCAGGCGCCGCGCGGCGCCGGACGCGTTGGCGAGCAGGGTGTTGATCTCCTGGCCCGTGCGCGGGTCGTAGATGAGGGCGTGCAGCGCGCCGTTGCCCTTCTCCACCTCTTCCATGATGGCGCGCAGGGAGGAGATGCTCTTGGCCAGGTCGCGCGACAGCGCCGGGTCCGCGTAGAGCTTCACGGCGTCCTTGAGGGACTCGCTGATGGCGACGGAGTTGTCCATCACGCGGCTGGCGCTGCTCACGAGCTTGGTCAGGTCCCCGCCGCTGACGGATTTGACGACGCCGCCGTGCTCCACGGCCGGCTGGTTCGCGCTGCCCAGGGAGATGTCCACCGCCTTGTCGCCCAGGACACCCATGCTGGTGAGCTTGGCGACGGAGTCCGCGCGGACGCGATCCGCGTAGGCGCTGACCACCTGGAACTCCACATCCAGGCGGGTGTCCTTCAAGTCCTCGGAGAAGCTGACGCCGTTGACGCGGCCCACCTTCAGGCCCCCAATCCAGACGGGGGACTGGTCGCTCAGGCCATCCACGCTGTCGAAGTACGCGTGGAAGATGACCTGCCGCTTGAAGAGGTGGGACTCCTGGCCGATGAAGAAGACGACGATGCCGGCCACGGCGAGGCCCATGGCGACGAAGAGGCCCGCCCGCACCGCCAGGCGCTTCTCCTTCGAGGTCGAGGTGAAGAGACTCATGGTGTTCCCCGGGGGTTCAACTCCAGGCGGCGCGCGTCCATGAAGGCGCGCACCTCCGGCACCTGGGAGCGGCGCATCTCCTCCGGGGTGCCCACCTGGACGATCTTCCGGTTGGCCAGCATGGCCATCCGGTCCGCCAGCACGAAGGCGCTCACCATGTCATGCGTGACGACAATGGAGGTCGCGCCCAGCCGCTGCTTCATGGACTGAATCAACTCGTTGATGGTCTGCGTGGTGACAGGATCCAGGCCCGTGGTGGGCTCGTCCCAGAGGATGACCTCCGGGTCGGTGGCGATGGCGCGCGCCAGTCCCACGCGCTTGCGCATGCCGCCGGACAGGTCCGACGGCATCAGCTTCTCCGTGTTGGGCAGGTCCACCAGCTCCAGCTTCTCCGCCACGCGCTTCTGGATCTCCGCGCGCGACAGGGTGGGGAAGTGCTCGCGCAGCGGGTACGCCACGTTCTCCCCCACGCTGAGCGAGTCGAAGAGGGCCGCGCCCTGGAACACCATGGCCACGTGCTTGCGGACCTCCAGGAACTGCTCCTCGGTGAAGTGGGCCAGGTCATGGCCTTCGAAGAAGATGCTGCCGCCGTCCGGGTGCATCAGGCCGATGAGGCACTTGAGCAGCACGCTCTTGCCCGCGCCCGAACCGCCCAGCACCACGAGCGTCTCCCCGGCGCGCACGTCCAGGTCCACGCCGTCGTAGACGCGCTTGGGACCGAACTGCTTCATCAGCCCTTCGTAGCGGATGAGCTCCTCGCCCGGCGTGGGCTTGCGGAACTCGAACGGGGCGGACGGGTCGACGTGCTGGGGCGGGGCCTTGCGCATGGGTGCGGGCGGCTTCAGAAGTAGAGCGTGATTTTCGTGATGAAGAAGTCCGCGAGGCACACGGAGACGGAGGTGATGGCCACCGTCTGCGTGGTGGCGCGGCCCACGCCCTCCGTGCCGCCCTCCACCGCCAGCCCCTTGAAGCAGCCCACCAGCCCGATGATGAGCCCGAACACGGCGCCCTTGATGACGCCGGAGACGAAGTCGCCCATCAGCACCGCGCCCAGCGCGCCTTGGAAGAATTGATCCAGGGCGATGCCGTACTGGGACTTCACCACCAGCGCGCCGCCCACCAGGCCCACCACGTCCGAGAACACGGTCAGCACCGGCATGACGATGAGGCACGCGAACACGCGCGGCACCACCAGCTTGCGCAAGGGGTCCGCGCCCAGCGCGCGGATGGCGTCCACCTGCTCCGTCACGGTCATGGAGCCCAGCTCCGCGGCGATGCCAGAGCCGATGCGCGCGCCCACGGTGAGGGCGGTGAGCACGGGGGCCAGCTCGCGGAACAGCGTGAGGATGACGACGCGGCCCACGGTGTACTGCACGCCGAAGCGGGCGAGGAAGTAGCCGAACTGCAAGGAGATGACGAGCCCCGCGAACGTCGCGGTGAGCAGCGCGATGGGCAGCGAGCGCACGCCCAGGGACTCGGTGTGGAAGATGAGGCTGGTCCAGTCGTAGGGCGGGCGCACGGCGCGGCTGAACACCTGGCCGGTCATCACGGACAGGGCGCCCAGGGACTCCATCCGCTCGCGGAGGCGCTCCTTGAGGGACGGGCCGCCGGAGACCTTGGCGCCGGGCATCATCGCCGGCGCTCCGAACGGAAGCCCGCGACCAGTCCGTCGAAGTCGGCCATGCGCGCGTCGGCCGCGCCCACGGGCGCGATGTAGCTGAAGTCGAAGACGCAGTTGTCCTTCTTGACGACGACGAGGTCCAGCGACACGGGGACGCCGTCGAGCTTCGCGACGTAGCGGCTCCGGAGGGCCTCGCGGCCGTCCAACATGAAGGTCTGCTGGCCCAGGTCCTGGCGCTCGGTGAAGCCCATGAGCAGGTGCTTCGTGAGGATGGGCAGGGGCGGGTCGTCGTGGTCCTTGCAGGTGGAGTTGGCGGCGATGACGCGTCCGGTGTCACCCCTCTCCACGAAGGCGAGGTCGTTGTCGTTGAAGCCCTTGCGCTCCCAGATGTCGCTGGAGAGGGGCCCCACGCGGTACTCCACGTCGGACTTGCGGAGCACCGATTCCTCGAACGTCGCACGGTGGTGGCACCCCGCGAGCAGGCCGGACAGCACGAGCGTCAGCAGCATCCGCGACATGGCACCATTTCGTTCGTCCCGGGTTCTCCCGGTGGGACGGCCTGCCCGTCATGGTGCACGCCCGGCGGGTCCGCAAGAACTTCGTCAGGAAGAACGTCGACTTCCGGGCCCATTCACGGCTCGTGCCCTGGGCGAGGGCCCGGCGTCCCGGAAGGACACCGGGCGCGGCCAGGCGCATGGGCGTGGGGACGCGCGGTGGACCGCGTGTCACGGCGGCGTATTCCGCGGGGGTGGAGGGGGTTGCTCACCCGCCGCGTCTCCGGTCGGACTTGGGGAGGCAGGGCCTCCGGGGGCGTGCATGCGGGCGTGGGTGAGACGCACGTTAGCGGAGGAGCCGGGGGGATTCTCACGAGGAGGATTCAATGGACGGCGGGCTGGCGATACTTGGGTTCGGGCTGTTCATGTTATCGATTGCCAATCTGTACGCGCGCAGCGCGCACTGGTTGGCGTGGCCGGTGTTGGCCATCTCCATGCTGACGATGGGCATGGCCTTCAGCGAGTCGAAGCGCCTGCGGGAGGTGCCGCTGTGGGTGGCGGCGGCCCTGGGGGTGTTGTTCAT
This sequence comes from Corallococcus silvisoli, assembly GCF_009909145.1. Classification (NCBI taxonomy): domain Bacteria; kingdom Pseudomonadati; phylum Myxococcota; class Myxococcia; order Myxococcales; family Myxococcaceae; genus Corallococcus; species Corallococcus silvisoli. The sequence continues at coordinate 144,238 of NZ_JAAAPJ010000006.1, read as the reverse complement.
CGTCTCGTTGGCGACAGGCACGGTGTGGTGGCTGTCGCTGGCGATGTTCCTGTTCACGATGGCGTTCGGGCTGCTGTGGGCGGAGTTCCGCTTCGAATACTTCGGCCACGTGACGCGACAGGAGTTGCCGCACCACGCGCGCCGGGGGCCGGTGCACTGGCCCTGGCAGCGGCGGCGGGTGCCCTGACTAGGGTCGTGACGGTGCGTCGGTGGCCACCTGTCCCGCGTGGACGGTGAGCCAGAGGGAGTCATCGGCGGCGGCGGCTCTCACGAGCCCCGCGTCGGTGGTGGTGAGGAAGACCTGCGCGCCGCTCCGGGCCAGGTAGCCCATGAGGTAGGCATTGCGCTCGGGGTCCAGCTCGCTGGAGACGTCATCCAGGAGGAGCAGGGGGAGGAAGCCCATGGCCCCCTCCAGGTTCTCGATTTCGGCGATCTTCCATCCCAGCACCAGGGCGCGCTGCTGCCCCTGGCTCGCGTAGGCGCGGGCGCTGCGGCCCCCCAGCGTGACGGAGACGTCGTCCACGTGGGGGCCCACGGAGGTGAAGCCGCGGTCCAGGTCGCGGCGCAGCCGCGCGGAGAGGGCTTCCCGGAGGGCGGCGGCGAGGGCGGCCTCGTCGGCCTGGGCGAAGTCGGCGCCGAGGTGCGCGGGGTGGTAGCCGTAGACGGCGGGGTCGGCGGTGCGGCCAATGGAGGCGAAGGTGGCCTGGGCGCGCGGGGCGAGCTCGGCCATCAGCGCGCGGCGGCGGGCGTAGAGGCGGGCGCCCGAGCGGGCGAGTGTTTCATCGTAGGCGTCGAGGTACGCGGCATCCACGGTGGCGCCGTCGCGGAGCAGGCGGTTGCGGTTCTTGAGGGCGCGGGCGTACTCGCGGCTTTCCTTGAGGAAGGCAGGGAAGCGGTTGAACACGGCGCGGTCGAGGAAGGCGCGGCGCGCGTCGGGGCCGCCCTTGATGACCTCCAGGTCGTCGGGAGTGAAGGCGACGACGGAGACGCCGCCGAAGTAGTCCTCCAGGCTGGAGGCCTTCTTGCCGTCCACGAGGGCCTGGCGGGTGCCGCCGCCGACCTCCACGGAGATCTCGCGCTCGGCGCCCTTGAGGAGGAAGCGGCCGGTGACGCGGGCGGCGGAGGCGCCCCAGCGGACGAGCTCGGACAGGCGTCCGGCGCGCAGGGGCTTGAGGGTGGCGAGGAAGTAGAGCGCCTCCAGGAGGTTGGTCTTCCCCTGCCCGTTCTGTCCCACGGCGATGGTCGCGTGGACGCTGGGTGCGAGCTGCACCGTCGGGAGGTTGCGGAAGTCCTGAACCTGGAGCGAGAGGAGGCGCACAGCGTCACCGTGAAGGGGCCGCCCTTCGTACTACAGATGCGGCGGCGGGCGGGGCGCGGGTTTCCGCGTGGACCGCCTGGTCGGTGGGCGCGGGTGCCGGTTCAACAGGCACATCCCCCTCCAACTCAGGCTGAGCCTTGCGCTCGCTCCAGCGTGGAGATCTCCTGGAGCGTCTGTGCGTAGCCCTCGCGGGGCAACACCTTCTGAATCCGCTCGAAGAAGTGCCTGGCCTCCTTCAGGACCTCGGCGACCAGGACGGCGCGTTCGACCGATGCTTCGCGAACGTCCCCCCCCATCACGACACGGACCGTGGCACGTCCCCCCACCTCATCGGGTGTGGCGCTCAGTTCGATGGGCTGATCGGGGAAGAAGATCTGGAACTTCTCACCCCGCTGAAGCTCGGCCATGCCTCCAACAAGATAGGCCCAGAGCTGATCGATGTAGTCCCACTCCTTGCGGGTCAGCATCGAACGCCCGTCAATGGAGAACTCCATGGCGCCCTCGATGTAGTCCTCGTCAGGGATTGGACCGACGAAGGCATCGACTGGCACGAAGTCTTCTCCTTGCCGGAAGTATGTGGCGAGCGTGATCATGCGTCTTGCTTCACCTATCGAGGGTAGAACTGGCCGACCCGGCCCTGATTGAGCCCCAAGATGTATTCTACCCCATCAACGACACCCGTCAGTTGGTACATCCCTCGCGTCCCTCGCCCGACCATTCGCTCCCGGTTCTGCTGAAGGACCGCTTCGATGGAACGGATCACGTCCTCGAAGTTCATCTTCGCGCCAAAGAAACTCTGAGCCGCTTTCGTCGTCCCATTCCAGTACCGGGGATGGTGCCGCTCGAGGATGTGCTGGAGCCCTTTCTTGTCGAGCAGGAATGTCTCGGAGCCCGCCTGGAATCGCTTCCCCGAGAAGTCCTTGAGGTCGTTCACCACACGCTCCGGTGGCGCGACCTTCAAGCCACTTCCGCCGCCCCCTGGGTCCGCCGAGGCAAGGACGTAGAGTCCTCCAACACCAGTCCCCACCGCGTAGGCCATCCGCCCGACTGGCACCGCGACGCGCTCCATCACCAGCGCACCCTCGCCAGTGAGGGACAGCACTGGGAGCAGGGTCCCCGCTCCTCCCATCACCGAGGTCAGAGCGCCCGTGGAGCCCTTGACGACACCCCCTCCGGCATAGAGCGTCGTCAACAGCTTCGCGACGGCTCTCACCTGCTCTCCTCGCGTCATGGAGGAGAAGCGCTCCAGGTACTCGGGCGAGGAAGCAACGAGGGCGGCGATACCCTCGGGTAGATGTTGAAGTGACAGGAGGCTGTCCGTTGGGGAGGTGAAGAACCTCCCGATGGACATGGCCAGTTCGAAGAACGCGTCCTCGGCGCCGTCCAGCGAGCGGCCGAGGATGTCCGCGTCGTCGTACACCTCCACGACGAATCCATTGAACACGGGATGGAGCTGCTCATCTGTCGGCCGGAACACACCACCGGTGTTGACGTAGAAGCGCCCCAACTCGAAGCCCAGCGCAACGAACGCTCCGTCCTTCCACTCCACCTGACCCACACGCTGCTGCGTGCGTCCATTGATGACCCACGCGAGATAGCCATCGGGCCTCAACACCGCGAGCCGTTCGAGGCGGGTCATCCGGCGCAGGAGGTCTTCCCGTGAGGCAGCATCACCCGCCAGCACCTCGCGCAGCAGCAGGCTCGCGCCCATGCGAGGCGGGAGGTTGCCCAGGGTCACGGGCTTCTTCAGCAATACCGACAGCATTCGCGCCGCCTGCGTCGGCGTCAGCGCGGACGCACGCAAGGGCAGCTCGTCCCAGGGGTCCAGTCCCGCGAGCACCAGCAAGCGCTCGAAGGCATCTGCCTCCGCGGTGCCGTGGATGGCGGCCTGCTCGGCGACCTGGGCCCGTGTGCTCCGCGCGGCTTGCGTGTCCAGGGAGCGCTCGGTGTGATGGCGGCGCAGCCGTGAGGTCCCTCTCAGCGGCTCGATGGAGGACGTGGACGGCACGACACCCGAGCCTTGCTTCAGGACGTTGGGGTGACCGAACGGTGGCCTTGCGGAGACACAGCCCGTGACGAGCAGGATCGCGCTCAACAGCAACACCTCAACGCGCATTGTCCACCCCCACTCCCAGCGAGGCCTGGGCACCCGGGCGCAGCGAACCATCCGTCTGTGGGAACAACGGCGTCCCTCCTCGCCCCAGCGCGTACAGCCTGCTCGCGAAGCGCCAGCGCAGCTCTCCAGCCACGAGGTAGCGGGCCCCCGGCCGTCCCAGCCCCACTCCCAGCACGCTCAGGGCGAGTTCCAGGTTCCGCTCGAAGAGCTGGAGGGCGATTCGTCCGTCCGTGTCCACGCGTCGCGAGGTGAAGACCTCCACCGCCCAGGAAAAGGACAGGTGCCGCTGCATCCTCCCCACCAACCGCTCCGCGTCCCAACCCACGTCTGCTTCAGCGTAGACAGAGGCACCCTCCGGAAAGGGCGCCTCCGCCAGGGGCTGTCTGGAAGCTCCCGCAGCGCGAAAGCGCGCCAGCTCGTAATCCGGACCGAAGGCGCCTTGGCGAAAGCCTCCATGCTGCCGCCGCGCCTCCAGGCGCAGCCGCGCGTTCAAACTCGGTGTCTCCGCGTCCGCGCCCACCCCAGCCACCGCGCCCCAGGCACCACCCGTCCCGGGACGACCTCCCCAGCCAGCCAGAAGATGCAGTTCGAAGCTCGAGCGCGCCCACACCACCGCGGTCCCGTCCAGGTGGGCCAGCGTGATTTCAGGCGAGGTCCCCTCCCCCCTGCCTCCCTCGTGCACCGCGGACACGGCCAGCGTGTACCGCCCCGCTTGCACCGACCGACCGAAGAGGACGTGCTCCAGGTCCACCTCGGCCTCCGCTCCGAAGAGACGCGCGCCAAGGACGTCCGAGGCGAAGGCCTCCACGTAGAGCGGGCCGAGCGTCCCGGTGAGGAAGCCTCCTGCCGGGTGGTAGTCGGGGTTGATGCGGTTGGAGTAGCGCCGCACCAGGTGCCCGGACAGCAGGCTGTAGCTGTCCAGCGCCCCCATCCACAACGCCAGGGGCGCCTCGTTCGACCCCAGCTTGAGGGCCCGAATCACCTGGCCCCAGTCCGACAGGCTGTCCCAATCCTCCTGGTGAATGACGCCCGCGTACCGCTCGCCGCCCCACAGGCGCAGCCTCACCGGAGCCTCCAGGTTGACACCGAACTCCGCGCCACCATCCAGCATCAGGGTGGGAACGACCTGGACGAGACCCTCGCGTGTTCCGCCGTCGCCGCGAGGCAGCAGGGCCAGGCCCGAAACATCGAGCCGGGTCAGGAAGTGCCATTCCTCCGGTGTCACGGGCGAGTCCAGCTCTGGGTCGCGAAGGAGGGGAGCGCTGTTCGCTGGCCGAGAGGCGGAGGACCGTTCGTTGACGGTCTCATCCAACGACCGCCCCTGAGCAACTGCTCGGCCGGACCATGCCCACGACAGGAGGCACAGCACCACAACCCACCTTCCGCTCATGGACAGTCCCCCTCGCCAGCCGCGAAGCCTCCGCATGGCCATGCGCGACAGGGACTATCAGGGCAGGCTGACTTGACGACCTGGGACGGAGGGAGACGGCGCGGAGGCTGAAGACCCGCTGGGGTTCATCTCATGAAGGGCAGCTTGTCGAGCGGGATCCCGCGCAATGACAACCGGTGAACCGCCTCCGTCCCGCCCCGTCACAGCGCCGCCGTCGCCCCCGTCCAGTGGTTCGCGGCCCAGCCCAGCGCGCCCAGTCCCACGACCAGCGCGCTGTACTCCACCAGCGTGCGCGCATCGCCCTCCTCGGGCGCGCTCGCCATGGACGCCTGGAACACCGCCGCCAGCCCGATGAGCAGGAACAGGTTCTCCCCCGTGAGGAACCACGTCGCGCCCAGCACCGCCACCGCCACCCACCGCTGCTTGCGCGCCAGCGCCCTGAAGCCCCGCCCCCCATCCAACGACCACAGCGGCAGCAGGTTGAACAGGTTGAGCCACGCCGCCGCGTGCGCGATGGCGCCCAGCGCCTTCCACTCCGTCACCAGCGCCGCGACCAGCACCACCACCGCCGCCGCGCTGCCCCAGATGGGCCCCGCCAACCCCACCCGCGCGTCCTCGCGCCCATCCACCGGCGACTGCTTCAGGCGCACGAACGCCCCCAGCCCCGGGATGAACATGGGCGCGCTCGCCTTCATGCCAAAGCGGCGCAGCGACGCCACGTGCCCCATCTCATGCACGTAGATGCACGCCACCAACCCCAGCGCGAAGCGCCAGCCCCACGCCGTCCAATACACGCCCAACGCCAGCAACATGGAGAACAGCGTGCTCGCCTGCGTGAGCCCGAGCAGCAACAGCTTCCCCTTGCCCAGGAGCAGCGCCAGCACGAACTTGAACTTCCACAGCGTCAGGCCCACCGCGCCCATGCCGGCGAGCACCTTCGGCATGCCCGAACGCTTGCGCTCCGCCTCCGCGATGGGCACCGACAGCCCCCGCGCGTCCACCTCCTGGCTCAGCGCCGTCACGCGCGCCGTCACCTGCGCGTGCTGCCCCGTCCCCGGCGGCAGCAGCTCCAGCGCCTCCCGCCACAACACCAGCGCCTCCGCCGGCGCACCCCGCTCCGACGCCGCCTGCGCGTCCGCCGCCAGCTGCTTCAAGCGCGCTCCATGCACCAGCTTCCGGCACGAAGGACAGGTGAGCAGCCGGGGCGCGAGCTCCGAACCACACCCTTCGCAGCGCTGGGTGGACTCCGCCGCGAGCGCTTCAGCCAACGGTGCGCTCCTCCGGCACGGGCGCCGCGTCTTCCGAGGCCGGCGCCCCGGACGCGTCCGCCAGCTTGAACGGACCCGCGATGTTCAGCTCCGTGCGCCGCGTGCGGCGCCAGGCCTCGAACAACGCGAAGCCATAGATGAGCCCCGAGATGGGACTGTTCACCCCCACGAGCACCGGCGCCGCCACGGAGATCACCCCCGCGAGGACGACCTTGACCGCCTGCGAGGGAGGCTCATCGTCTTCGGCGGGAGACTCCGCCCCCGCCTCCGCCACTGGCTGCTCCGAGACCTCCTTGTAGACATCCGGCGCGAGCGAGGCGGCCACCGCGAAGTACGTCAGCACCACGGCGAGCAGCTGGTAGAACCGCCCCCCCCGCGACTCGGAGCCCTTGAACACCGCCGTGCCCACCATCCACCCCACCAGGATGGCGATGAGGCCAATGTTGTATCCGCTCAGGCTCACCAGGTAGTAGACGAGCGCCCCCGCGAGCGCCGCGCCAAAGCCAAACACCGACGCCTTCATGAAGCGCTTCAGCTTCGAGCCGCCCTCCATCGACGCCAGCACGTCTTCGCGGCACGACGGGCACAGCAGGCGCTGGTTCACCTCGTAGTAGAGGCTCTTGATGACGCGCTGGCAGACGGTGCACTTCGTCACCGGCGGCGCTTCGGTGAACTCCGCCTGGTCGAACTGCAGCGGAGCCGCGTCGGAGGCGGATGGAGGAACAGGTGAGGTCATAGGCTGGATTCGCGACGGGAAGTGAATCGCAAATCAACCTAACAGAAGCCTTCCACCCGCCCCAAATCAACGTTTGGTTTTAGCCACCATTCCGCAGGGCCGCGTGACGCGCCGCCTGGACCAGCGCGACCAGGTCCCCAGCCCGAGCCACGTCCCCCCCGGCCGGCTTCGCGTGCTCCGGAGAGAACAGCCGCGCGGGCGTGCTCGCCTGTCCGCGCAGCAACACGAAGAGGCGCAGGGCGTCGCGCAGGGCCTCCGCCTCCGGCCCCTCCTCCGTGCGGGCCCGCAGCGCCGCCTGCTCCAGCCGCGCCCACGCCATCTCCTCGCTCCAGGCGCCCCGGGGCCTCTCGCGCGACAGCGCCGCCAGCGCCTCCGCGGCCTCCACCAGCCCCGCGCGGCCCTCCGTGAAGACGTCCCTCGCCGCCAGGCGCAGCGCCGGGTCCTCCGTGCGCGCGGCCCGCCACGACAGGAGCGCCGGCAGCTCCGCCTCGCGAGGCACCACCGGCGCCAGCTCCGCCTCCAGCACCGCGCGCACGCGCACCCGCGCCACGTCGTGCCAGAAGGCCGCGTGCAACAGCAGCTCCGGCCCGCTGCGCGCCACCCGCGTCGGCGCGCGGCGCATGCGCCGCTGGAGGAAGTCCTTCACCCGGCCCCGCGTGTCATAGCGCTCCAGCCGCTCCCACAGCGACACCAGCGCCGCGGCGCCCAGCGGCAGCGCCCGGGCCAGCTCCCGCGCCTCGTCCTCGGAGAAGGCCGGCGCCCCTTCCGCCACGGGCCGCTTGAACACCCGCTCGAACACCTCGCCCGCCGCGCACGCGGCCCGCAGCTCCGGCAGGTTGCGCGGCAACAGCTCCACCGCCTGGGCCCAGACCCTTCCGCCCAGCAGCGGCGCCGCGTCCAGCACCTCCGTCTCCAGGCGCAGCAACACCTCCCCCAGCGTGGCCGGGACGGCCTCCTGCATGGACAGCCGCCGCTCCGCCGCGCGCGCCACCGCCTCGCGCAGGCGCGCCACCTCGTTCATCAACCGGACGGGCCCGGCGTCGCGCGGCCAGGCCTCCGCCTCCGCGCGGCGCTTCAGCGCGCTCAGCGTCGCGTCCACCTCCGGCTGGGACGCCGCCACCTCCCGCAACAATTCGAAGTGGTTGCGCAGCCGGTCCTTCCAGAAGAAGGACTCCAGCACGCCCTTGAGCGCGCGGTAGCGCAGGCGCGTGGCCTCCAGGAGGTCCGCCCGGTCCTCCAGCCGCGCTCTCAGGTCGTCTGGACGGGTGGCCACGCCCCCATCATAGGGAGACCCCGCGCCGGGCGCAGGCCTCCCCATGGCGCGGAGCGTCGAACGTGGAACGGTGCTTCAGGTGCGGCGTGGGAAGGTGGACGGAGGTCCGGCTCAGACGCGCATGGGCATGACCACGGCGGTGAAGCTGCGGTCGCCGGGGCCATGCAGCACGCCCGGGCTGTGCTCGTCCCCCAGCTCGAAGCTGACCTCGTCCGTGTCGGTGACGCCCAGCACGTCCATCAGGTAGCGGGCGTTGAAGCCGATGGTGATGTCATTGCCCTTGTAGTCCACGTCCAGCGCGTCGCGCGCCTCGCCCAGGTCCGGGTTGCTGGCGGTGATGAGCAGCTTGCCCTTCTCCAGCCCGATGCGGATGGCGTTGCTCTTGTCCGCGGACAAGAGCGCGATGCGCTTGAGGCCCTCCAGCAGGCGCACCTTGGGCACGAGGACGACCTTCTCGCCCTCCTTGGGGATGACGCGCTGGTACTCCGGGAACTGCCCGTCGATGAGGCGCATCACCATGGTGAGGCCCGGCTTCTTGAACAGCGCCGAGTTCTCCGCGAAGCCCAGATGGCACTCGGCGTCCGGGGCCTCGTCCAGCAGGCGCTTGAGCTCCATCAGGCCCTTGCGCGGGATGATGACGCCGCTCTTCAACTTGAAGTCGCCGTTCATCTCCCGCTCGATGAGCGACAGCCGGTGACCGTCCGTGGCCACCATGCGCACCTTGCCGCTGGCCTGGGGCTCGAAGAAGACGCCGTTGAGGATGTAGCGCGTCTCGTCGCTGGAGATGGCGAACTGGGTCTTCTTGATCATCTCCAGCAGCGTGTTGCCGGAGATCTGCACCAGCGGCGCGTTCTCCTCCTTGGGCAGCTTCGGGTACTCCTCGGCGGCCATGCCGACGATCTTGAAGTGCGCGGAGCCGGAGGAGATGTCGACGTAGTTGTTCGCCAGCTTCTTGAGCGTCACCTCCGCGTCCGGGAGGTTCTGCACGATGTCGAAGACGTACTTCGCGCTCAGGGTGACCGCGCCCGGCTTGGACACGTCCGCCGAGTGCTCGGACACGATGCCGATGTCCAGGTCGAAGGCCGTGACCGTGATGCTGCCCTTGTTCGCCGTGAGGAGCACGTTGGCGAGGATGGGCATCGTCGTCTTGCGCTCCACGATGCCCTGGGCGCGATAGAGGGCCTTCTTCAGCTCGTCGGAGGCGATGCGGAATTCCATCGTGGGCGTCCTTACAGGTCACGGCCCTGAAAGCCGGTGCGACGGGGCGGATGTAGCCTGCGCATGCAGGAGCGTCAACGAAGGGAATCGCCCATGTTCCCTCTTGCGGACCCCTTCGGAGGCCCTGGGAGCGGACTGCCCGGGCGTCCAGGTGGGACACCGGGAAAAATCGCCCGCGTCACCCTGGCCGGCGGGCGCACGGCCGGGCAGAGTGGACCCGGCCGCGCCCCTCCCGCGTTGAAGGAGGACACCCGCCCCCTTCCGGAGTCGCCATGAACGCCCGCTCCCTGCTCCTGTCCGCCGTGCTCGTGCTGGGCCCGGTGGCGTGCAGCAAGCCGCCTTCCCCCACCGCTCAGCCGTCCAGCGACGAGTCCGGCGCGGCGGCCCCCGCCGACCTGAAGCGGACCGAAGTGGACCCGCCCGCTGGCGCCGCCAACGAGCCGGGCACGGCCGCCCCCACCCCTTCACCCGGAGACGCCACCATGACCGCCAACACCGTCTACATCGTCAAGGACAACGGAAAGCGCTGCTTCGCGCCGCCCTGCGACCACTACGACCTGTTCAGCGCGGACGCGCCGGACAAGAAGCTCCAGTCCTTCCATGAAATCGACCTGAGCGCCGTCACCGGCGGGGACGACGCGAAGGCGGGCGAGCTGATGCAGCGGGCCTTCGCCCCCGGCGGCCTCAAGCTGGAGGGCTCGCTGGACAAGAAGCTCAAGGCGGGCCCCGGTGGCGACGCCACCGTGCTGCGCGCCACCCGCGTCGTCGGCTGAGTCCCGCCGCTCCCGGGACCGCCTCGCGGGCGGTCCCGGCGCCTCAGAGCCGCACGCCCAGCTGGAAGCCCGGCCAGTGCTGCACCCGCGTGGTGGCGTTGATGTCGTGCGTGCGCACGGACAGCGTGGACAGCTTCGCGAACCGCGGCTCGTCCCAGGTTATCCAGGCGTTGTAGGTGGGGCCGCCGAACACGGCCAGCCGCGGCATCACCTGGAAGCCCAGCATGGCGCGCAGCTGCCCCAGCAGGTTCCCGGTGTCGCCGGAGAAGGGCTTGCGCGTGGACAGCACCTGGCTGCTCGCGACGTCCACGTCCACCCAGAAGCGCGAGCCCAGCGGGATGTGACCGCCCAGACCCAGGCCCAGGCTGAAGCGCTCGAAGCGGTCGTCCGGCCCCAGGCCGGCCAGCAGCGTGGTGTAGAAGAACTTGCCGCCGAACTTCAGCGCCACGTTCGTGAGCTGCACGTCGCTGCCGAACACCTCCAGGTGCAGCTGGCCCTTCTTCTCGTAGGTGACCAGGCCCACCGGCGCGCCGTGCACCTCCTCGGAGACGTTGACGAGCCCCAGCTGCATGCCGTGCACCACGCCCGCGACGTTGAGCAACCCCAGCTGCATGCCGGTGACGTCGCCGCCCACGTTGATCAACCCCAGCTGCATGCCGGTGAGGGAGGGGGCGCGGTTGAGCAGCACCGACCCCTGGATGCCTCGCGCCTCCGTGGCCACGGAGTTGACGCCCACCGACAGCTGCACGCCGCGCATCGTCCCGTTGGCGTGGTTGACGCCCAGGGACAGCTGCATGCCGGTGGCATCCGAGGTGGTGATGTTGGCGCCCAGCGCGGCCTGCACACCGCCCAGCGCGCCGCGCGCGACGTTGGCGCCCAGGGCCAGCTGCCCCACGCCGTCCACGTCCCCGTTGGCGACATTGAGCCCCAGCGACGCCTGGGCGCCGCTCACCGCGCCGCCCGCCACGTTGGTCACGAGCGACAGCTGCACGCCGGACACCTCCCGGCCCGCCGTGTTGAAGCCCAGCGCCATCGCCGCGCCCACCACCTCCGCGTCGTACACGTTGCCCACGAGCCCCAACGCCAGCCCGCCCCCCAACGCCGTGCCGCCGTTGACGACGCCCAGCGCGAACCGGTTCTCCACCGGCGCGCGGCCCGCGCGGAGCGTGTTGGTGCTCACGCCGGGCACCAGGCTCAGGTTCACCGGGAACATCCGCCGCTCCTGCGAGGCGCCCGTGAGCGCGCCACCGCCGCGCATCACCGTGGCCTCGTGGCCCACGCCCAGGAAGTCCCCGGGGGCCAGCGACGTGCGCACGCCCTCCTTCAGCGTGAAGGTCGCCTCGGACACGCCGCCGTCCAGCTCGCGCCGCGCCCGGTAGGCGCCGGGGGCGAGCCCCAGCTCGGTGGCGCGGCCGGACAGCTTCTGCACCTCCACCACCAGCGTGCCCACCGCGTCGCGCACGTACAGGCGGCCCTCCAGCGGCTCGGCGAGGACCAGGCCCGCGGTGGTGGCGCGCAGGTCCGTCATCACCAGGTCGCCGGTGCCCGCGAGCTCGATGTCGTAGTTGGGGTGCTGCGCGCCGCCCTGCGTGCGCTCCGTGCGCGCGAGCGTTTCGTGGAAGGCGAACTGGTAGGCCTCCGTGAGGGTGACGCGGCCGTCGTGGGTGACGTCCGCCGCGCCGCGCAGGCCGGAGACCAGGTGGTGGGTGAAGAACGAGCCGCCCAGCCGGTCCGACTCCTGCGACGCCTCGTCCGCGCTGGACGAGGTGAGGATGGCGTGGCCCTTCACCTGGATGCCGGAGTCCACGAGGAACGCGGGCCGCGCGACGCCGCCCTTGCGCCGCGCGAACGCGCCGGACGCGCAGGAGTCCAGCACCGCGATGCGCACGTCCGCGGGCAGGCCCTCCAGCGCGCGGCGCAGCTCGCCGTAGTCCAGGCGCTGGCCCTTGAGGAGCAGGCCCTCGTCATCCGAGTGGCCGGAGTAGTACAGCAGCACCTCCACGCGGCGGGCCCCGGTGGCGCGGGCGCCTTCGGCCAGGTGGCGCAGCCGGTCGAAGCCCGCGAGGACGCCCGCGCGGTCCACGTCCGTGAGGAGCACGCGGTCCTGGGGCAGCACGCCGCCCAGCTCCGACAGCACCTGGGAGAAGGCCTTCGCGTCGGTGTCCGCGTAGCGCAGCTTCACGCGCTCCGGGCCGCCGTCGTTGACGCCCACGAGCAGGGCCAGCCGGCGCACGGCGGACGGCTCCGCGGCGCGCGCGGACGTCGCGAGGCCCAGCGCGAAGAGGAGGATGACGAGCACTCTCATCGCGAGGGCTTCTCCAGCAGGAAGGATGTCTGGCCCAGGCCCGAGGGCAGGGCCAGCGGCGCGGTGCGGGCGTCGGGGGATGCGGCGAGCACGCGCGCGGCGGCCATCACGTCCTCCCGGTCGAAGGGGGCGTCGGCGGTGATGAGGAAGAAGCGCTCGAAGCCGGGGGCGTCGTCCAGCTCATAGGCGCGGGGCAGCAGGTGCGTGCCGGAGCGCGCCAGCGGCACGGACGTGTCGCCCTGATCCGGCAGGTGCGCGGTGACGGCGCCCCGGCCGTCCACGGAGACGATGACGCCCTGGACCCTGCCGGCGGCGGTGTACGACAGCTGCACCACGTCACCGGCCTGGGCGGGGGCGCCGTCGGTGAGGCGCTCGGTGCGGGAGGCGACCTGGCGGTGCACGTCGAGCCGAGGCTGGAGCCCCTTGCTGCGCGTGGCCTCCAGGACACCCGGGGGGGCCTCGGTGCCCGGCCAGGGCGAGTGCGGCGCCTCCTGTCCCTCCGGCGAGGAGCCCGGCCTCGCGAGGACGACCACGGCGGCGGCGGCGAGCACCGGCACCAGGGCGGGCAGGAAGCGCCACGAAGGGCGCGACGGCGGCGCCTCCGCGTGGGGGGGCACGAGCTGGAGCTTGCGGGCGGCGCGGGCCTTCACCTCGCGGGCGACGCGGTCGGGGGGCAGGGCCTCCAGGGTGGCGCGTGAGTCGGCCTCCAGGGCGGCGAGGCGCGCGGGGCCGTCCGGTTCGTGGGCCAGGCGGTCGCGGGCGGCGGCGAGCTCGTCCGGGGGCAGCTCTCCCAGCGCGATGCGCTCCAGCAGCCAATCCGGGGTGCGGTGGGGGGACATCATGCGGCCTCCAGCTCCTGCAGGACAGCGGACAGGGCCCGGAGGCGCTTGCGCACTCCGGACACGGACAGGCCCACCTCGCGGGCCGTTTCCTCCAGCGTCATGCCATCCACCAGGTGGAGCACGGCGATGTCGCGGCTGGACGCGGGCACGCGCCCGAAGAGGCGGTCCAGCAGGCCCCGAGCGGCGGTGCGGGCCTCGACGTCGCCGGACGCGGCGATGCGCAACACCAGCTCATCCTCCCGGTCCTCCGGGCGTCGCTTCGCGCCGCGCAGGCGGTTGAGACACACGCGGGTGGCGATCTGATGCAGCAGGCTGGAGGGCCCCGCGTCCTTCAGGGCGGACTGGTAGCGCAGCAGCTGCACGAACACGTCATGCATGGCGTCCACGGCCTGTTCCTCGTCGCGCAGCAGGAAGCGACAGCGCCGGAGCACCTGGGGGCCATAGCGCCGGTAATAGGCCTCCACATCGACGGACACCGCACGCGCCTCCCGGTTGGAGCAGGGAACACCCGTGCCCTGGAAATCTGTCACCGGCTGCTTTCCGAAGTGGCGTGCCTACCCTGTTTCCCACCGGCCCGGCCACCCCTGAGCAGTGGAGCACCGCCCGGCCGGTCGCCAGGATGAGCACGCGGAGCACACGTGCCCACCCGAGAAGCTCATCGCACGACGGGAGACGCCCCCGCGTCCAGCGGGCTCGCGACACCCGCATCCTCCGGAAGGACGCCCTGGCTGGGAGGCACGAGGACGGTCTCCACCCCGCCGTCCGGCAGCATCACACCCCGCAGGTCGTCCTCCTCGTCCACGCCGTCGACGATGCGCCGGAGGATGTGTCCATCCGAACGCAGGGCGTACTTCGCACCAGAATCGAGCGACGGAAACCGCCGGCCACAGGCGGTGGGGTTCTCCTCCACGTAGACGAAGAGAAGGCCCTCCTGCCGGAGGACCCGGTACGAGTAGGACTCGGGACGGCTGTCACAGGACGTCGCCGCGCTCCCCAGGGGGAACAGGTCCCGTGAGACGATCATCAAGGCGCGCAGCGTTTCGCCGTCCAGCACGACGGGGGTACCCGCCGGGATGACGCTCGCGTCGGAGGAGACCGGGAAGCGGATGGACCGGTCATCGAGGACCGGCGTCGAAAGAGGGTCGTGCCGCCGGGCGCACCCGAGCAGCCCCAGCACCAGCGCGACCGTCCTCAGCGAGATGATCTGCGTTCGCATGCGGCCCTCCTACCGCGCATCCAGACGATAGGTGCGCTCATCGAGCCAGGTGACGATGCCATGGGACTCCTGCCTCCACCTGCCATCCGAATGCGTCCAGAGCATCATCTCCCGGGTCGCCGGAACGTATTGATAGAAGCCGTCGCACGTGGGCGCGCTCGCATCCCGTGACCGGGAGAAGAACGCGATGATGGACAGGCGGATGCGGCCCTCTCGCGTCAGGACCTCCCAGTCGTGGACCGTGGCCATCGACTCGATGAAGCGCAGGTCCCTCGGTGAGAGGCGCGTCCCGAAGGGATGGTTGTGCAGCGCGAAGATCTGCTTGAGGCTGCCGCGTGCATAGCGGGGATCGTCCACGAACGGGGGAAGCGAACAACTCTTCAAGCCGCGCACCGCGTCTCCGGGGCGGGACGAGTCCGACAGCATGCTCATCTCGTAGCGCCCCTCGGGCGTGGCGTAGAGCCATGCGCAGTACTCCGTCGCGGTGCGGAGGGCCACCTCGGGCTGCGTCTCCTGGAGTGCGACCACGGTCGCGTTCGGCTTGGAGAGGATGAGCGGACACGCGGCCGATAACGCGTCAGCGGCGAGGTCATAGGGCCCGAAGTTCTTCAGGGGCCCGGGAATGGCCTCCAACGTTGCATCAGGCCCTGGCTGCCAGACGCCCTCCACGGGTCGCGGAGCTGAACACCCCAGCGCGCCCATCCCGAGCCACACAAGAAGGGAAAAGCGGCCAATCATGCATTTCACGTAGCACGATTGAAAGGAGCGCGCCCTTCCCCACCGCCCGCCTGCCCTGCAAGCGGAAAAGCCGCCGCCGCGGCGGCCTGCCCGGTGAATGTTCACTCACGGATGCGAGCCTCGTCTCCAGGGTTTATCCCCCACCGAAACCTCCCTACCCTGCCCCCTCCGCCCTTCGTACGGCTCCCTTGCACCCATCTCCCTCCGTCATCGAATCGCTGCGGACGCGGTACCTCACCGCGCAGCTCTCCGGAAACCGCCAGGAGGCCCTGCGCCTGCTCGTGGATGAAGGGCTGCTGTGCGGCGTGCCGCTCCAGGACCTGCACCTGAGCATCATCCAGGCCGCCCAGTACGAGATTGGCCGGCTCTGGCAGGAGAACCACATCTCCGTGGCCCAGGAGCACATGGCCACCGCCATCTCCCAGTTCGTCCTGGCCCACCTGTACCGCCACCTGCCCCGCGACCCGTCCAACGGCAAGGTCGTGATGATGGCGTGCGTGGAGGGCGAACTGCACGAGGTGGGCGCGCGCATGGCCAGCGACTTCCTGGAGATGGCCGGCTTCGACGTGCGCTTCATCGGCGCCAACGTGCCCGCGGATCACCTGGCCCGGATGGTGCGCGAAGCGCCGCCGGACCTGCTGGCCCTCTCCGTCACCATGCCCTTCCACCTGCCCCAGGTGCGCGAGTCCGTGCGCAAGGTGCGCGAAGTCGCCCCGGCGCTCCCCATCGCCGTGGGGGGACTCGCCTTCGACTGGACGCCCGTCATCGAGGAGGAGCTGAAAGTGTCTTTCTTCGGCAAGAGCGCCCGGGAACTGGTCGCCTCCACCTGTCGAACCCTGGGAGTGTGACGCCATGCCCACCGTCAGCCGCGAGGTAGAGGCCCGAGCCGCGTCCCTCGCCTCCGCCTCCGTCCAGCCGATGTACGCGGATCCGTTCTGGGACGCCCGCTACGGGCCCCAGCGCGCCCGCCGTTTCGGTGACGAGGACGCCGTCCACCATGTCCGCTATCTGGTCCAGGCGCTCGACGCGGCCCACCCCGCCCTGCTGGAGACCTACGCGCGCTGGCTGCGCACCCTGCTCGTCACGCGCGGCATGTGCTCCCTGCACCTGGACCAGAACTTCGATGGGCTCGCCCACGCCCTCCAGGCGGAGGGCTTCGGCCCGGACACCCTCCCCTTCACCTACGTCCAGGCCGCCCGAGGGGCCCTGCGCTACACCGAAGGGCCCGCCCACCTCCTGGAGGCGCACACACCCGCGCTCATCGCCGCTGTCATTCCTGCCTTGGAGCGGACACTCCCTCCGGGAAATCCCCTCCGCCTGGAACAAGAGGCGCGCCTCCACCTGTCCTATCTGTCGGATGCGCTCGCCCTGGACCGCGCCGACCTGTGGGACGCGCACATCCAGTGGTACTCAAGCTTCTGGCCCCGCCGGGGGCTCTCCCCCCTGACCTTCCCGCACCTCCTGGAGGCGCTGCGGGCAGGGCTGGGGACAGGCCACCCGGAAGCGCGGACGGTGTTCGCGCGGATCCCCGACGCTGGGGAGGAGACGCACTCATGACGCCCTTGGATGACCGCGCCTCTGGGATGGTCGACGCGCTCAGCCGCGAGCTGGCCCTGGCCTGCGACGCGCATGGGACCGTCGTCTGGCGCGACGAGCGCGCCGCCCGCCTGCTGGGCATCACGCCGGGTCAGTCGCTGCGGAGCCTGGCCAGCGCCGGCAGCGAGGGCAAGGTGGAGAAGCTGCTCGTGCAGGCGCGCGACGAAGCCGTGGACGGCTGGGAGCTCATCCTCCAGCGCGACCACAAGCCCACCACCTTCGCCTTCCGCGCCCGGCCCCATGAGGGGGGCGTCGTCCTGGTCGGCAGCCTGGTGCCGGAGGACTACGGCACCGCGCTCATCCAGGTGGGCACCACCTTGGGAGAGCTGGCCGCGCTCCACCGCGAGACGGAGCGCCAGCAGCACGAGCTCAAGCGCCGCGCGGAGGAGCTCGCCCGCCTCAACCGGGAGCTGGAGGAGTCCAACCGGGGCGTCCGGAGCCTGCACGCCGCCCTGGACGAGAAGGCGGAGAGCCTTCAGCGCGCGTCTGAAATCAAGAGCCGCGTGGTGGCCAACGTGAGCCACGAGTTCCGCACGCCGTTGCACTCCATCCTCGGGCTGTCCAAGGTGCTGCTCAATCCGCTCAACGGCAGCCTCGCGCCGGAGCAGGAGAAGCAGGTCCAGTTCATCCGCGGCTCCGCGGAGGCCCTCTTCGAGCTGGTCAACGACCTGCTGGACCTGTCCAAGGTGGAGTCCGGCAAGACGGCGCTGCGCCACAGCCGCTTCGTCGTGTCCGACTTCATGAGCGCGCTGCGCGGCATGACGCGGCCGCTCCTGCCACCGGAGTCCCAGGTGGCGCTCGACTTCGAGGGCCCCGCCGAGCCGCTGGAGCTGGAGACGGACGAAGCCAAGCTCAGCCAGGTGGTGCGCAACCTGGTCTCCAACGCGGTGAAGTTCACCGAGTCCGGCGCCATCACGGTGTCCGTGGCCCCCGGGCCCAAGGACACGGTGGTGTTCACCGTGAAGGACACGGGCATCGGCATCGCCCCGGAGAACCACGAGCGCGTCTTCGAGGAGTTCATCCAGGTGGACAGCCACCTGCAGCGGCGCGTGAAGGGCACCGGCCTGGGCCTGACGCTGGCGCGCAAGCTGACGGAGCTCCTGGGCGGCGCGCTCACCGTGCGGAGCACCCTGGGCGAGGGCTCCACCTTCGTCATCACCCTGCCGCGCGTCCACCCGGAGGTGTCGGAGATGACGGGCCTCACCCAGCGCAGCCAGGCGCTGGACCCCGGGCGCTCGCCGGTGCTGGTGCTGGAGGACGACCGCCAGACGCTGTTCCTCTACGAGAAGTACCTGGCGCGCTCCGGCTTCCAGGTGCTGCCGGTGCGCACCGTGGAGGACGCGCGCAAGGTGATGCAGCGCGTGCGGCCCGCCGCCATGGTGCTGGACGTGATGCTGGAGGGCGAGACGAGCTGGAGCTTCCTCGCGGAGATGAAGAACGGCGAACAGACGCGCGACATCCCCATCCTCGTCGTCACCGTGACGGACCGCGAGCAGAAGGCCCGCGCCCTGGGCGCCGACGAGTTCTGGCTCAAGCCCGTGGACGAGCTGCGCCTGCAGAAGAAGCTGACGTCGCTCGCGCGCACCGGGCCGGTGGAGCGGCTGCTCATCATCGACGACGACGACGTGCACCGCTACCTGCTCAAGCAGCTGCTCAAGGACACGTCCTACCAACTGCTGGAGGCCTCCGGCGGCCGCGAGGGCGTGCGCATCGCCCGCGAGAGCGCCCCGCACCTCGTCTTCCTGGACTTCGTGCTGCCAGACATCACCGCCTTCGACGTGCTGGACGAACTGAAGGCGGATCCACGCACGCGCGACATCCCCATCATCCTGCACACCTCCCACCAGCTCCAGGAGCCGGAGCGGGCGCGGCTCGCGCGCGAGACCTCCGCCATCCTCGCCAAGCACACGCTCAGCCGGGAGGTGGCCATCACGCGCATCCGCGACGCGCTGACCAAGGCGGGCCTGGGGCACCGGGACCTGCGGGAGGTGAACCCCCGTGGCTGAAGAACCCCGCCTGGCCACGGTCCTCAACGTCAACGACGATGAGGCCAACCGCTACCTCGTCAACCGCGTCCTCAGGATGTCCGGCTACCACGTGCTGGAGGCCGCCACCGGCATGGCGGCCATCCTGCTGGCGGAGCAGCACCGCCCGGACGTCATCGTCCTGGACGTGAAGCTGCCGGACATCAGCGGCTATGAAGTCTGCGCCCGCCTGCGCGCCAACGCGGCCACGGCCTCCATCGCGGTGATGCACACGTCCGCGACGTTCGTCACGCCGGACAAGAAGGTGCAGGGCCTGGAGGGCGGCGCGGACGCGTACCTCACCCAGCCCTATGAGCCGTCGGAGCTCGTCGCCACGGTGCGCTCGCTCCTGCGCCTGCGCCACGCGGAGCAGCAGGCCCGGCTGCGCACGGACCAGCTCATCGAGATGGACCGGCGCAAGGACGAGTTCCTGGCCATGCTGGGCCACGAGCTGCGCAACCCGCTGGCCGCCATCATGACGGCCATTGGCATCCTGGAGCGCAGGGGCTCCACGGACGACAAGGAAGCGCGGATGCACGGCATCATCCACCGCCAGACGCACCACCTGGCGCGGCTGGTGGATGACCTGCTGGACGTCAGCCGCATCACCCGGGGCAAGGTGGAGCTGCGTCAGGAGCCGGTGAACCTCACGGACAGCTTCCAGCAGGTGCTCTCCATCCTGCGCCCCCGCGTGGAGGAGCGCGGGCTGAAGCTGGAGGCCCACCTGCCGTCCGCGCCGCTGTGGCTCCAGGGGGACGCCACCCGGCTGGAGCAGATCTTCACCAACCTGCTGGACAACGCGGCCAAGTACACCGACCAGGGCACCATCACGGTGGAGCTGTTCCAGGAGGGCGTGGACGGCTCCGCGCAGGCGGTGCTGCGGGTGAAGGACACCGGCATCGGCATCCCGCAGGAGAAGCTGCCCGCGATGTTCGACCTGTTCGCGCAGGCGGACACGTCCCTGGAGCGCTCCCGCGGGGGCCTGGGCATCGGGCTCACGCTGGTGCGCACCCTGGTGCGGATGCACGGCGGCAGCGTGGAGGCCACCAGCGGAGGGCTGGGGCAGGGCAGCGAGTTCGTGGTGAGGCTGCCCCTCTTGCGCGAGGACCGCCTCCGCCGGCTGGATGGAGTGGGCGACGCGGACGCGCGCCGCGCGCGGCGCATCCTCCTGATGGAGGGCCACCCGGACGCGCGCCAGTCGCTGCGCGACCTGCTGGAGCTGTGGGGGCACCAGGTGACGGTGGCCCCGGACGGCGCGCAAGGCGTGGCGCTGGCGATGGAGCAGTCGCCAGAGCTGGTGCTCGTGGAGCTGGGCCTGCCGGGGCTGGACGGCTACCAGGTGGCGCGGGCCCTGCGCACCCGGATGGGACAGGACCTGCGCCTCGTGGCGCTCAGCGGTGACGGCGACGCGGATGACTACCTGCGGGCGCTGAAGGCCGGCTTCGACCTGCACCTCACCCGGCCGGTGCGGCCCACCGACCTGGAGCGTGTCCTGTCGGACCTGTGAAAGGGGGGCGGGGAGCCCCGGTGGATGAGCGCCCCGTCACCGCCGCGTCAGCGCGTTGGCCACCAATCCCAGCAGCTTCACCTGGGCCGGATCCAACTGCCGCACGCTTCGCAGCAGCCGACGCACTTCCGGACGCTCTGGCGTGGGCGGTGGGGCTTCACTGGAGCGCGACGGGGTGACGCCTTGCGCGGCGAGTCCCAGCAACTCGTCCGCGGAGACGTGCAGCTCGTGGCAAAGCTTCATCAGGGTCTGGACGCTGGGGAGCATGCCGCCTCGCTCCAGGCGGCCGTACACTTCCGTGGCCACGTCGATTCGCTCGGCCACGTCGGCCTGCGTAAGCTCCATGCGACCCCGGGCGACCCTTGCTGATGCGCCGATGGTGGTTGCGAGTTTCTTGTCCATGCCTTTGCTTGCCGACCCGAAACGTTTGGCCGACGGCATAGGACGTATAGAGGCAGACAGACAGAACTTGCCGGGTCAGTCTCCCATTGTTCACCCATAGGGTCGCTGCGCGGAAGGTGGACTTTCGGAGTCCGGGCAACCCCGACACCCAGGCCACTTCTGAGACGGAACGCCCTCTGAAAATGACCTCCGTGGAATGCATCCCCGCTCATTTTCCGGCTTGTCCGGAGGTGACTCAGCGGGTTGGAGCCACGATTTCCTACGGTATCCCGGCGTCCTGCCGCCGCTGCCACCCTTCAGGGTTGGTTCATGTTGTCGGTGCCGCCCAGATACACCGCGTCGGGTGCGTCCAGCGACAGGGCTCCGGTGCGCGTGGGCCCCCCGCGGAAGAGATACACGGCGCGCGTGTCGTCGCGCGGGAGCACGGCCACGTCCGCGTAGCCGTCACCATCCCAGTCCCCCAGGCAGCGCACCGTCACGGGCACCGGCGCGTCCACGGTGACCGTCTCTCCATGGCCGTCACCGTCGAGGTCGCACCCGCCGTCCGGCGCCACCTGCTCCGCGAACATGGGGGTGCTGAAGCGCGCGTCCGGCGCGCCCGACAGCGGCGGTTCGGGGCAGCCCCCGCACAGGCCTCCCATCAGCACCAGGAACGCCAGGAGTCCCTTGCGGACCCGCGCGTCGGATTCCCTGTCGGTTGCCGTGTTCGCGTCCATGTCCGCTCCGGTGACGACCGTGGAGCCCTGGGAATAGCGGCCGAAGATGAACGGGCGATGACCGAGGGGTTCTGGTGGATGAACGGGCGAAATACGCACGGAGCGAGCACCGTCCAAGCGCGGCCGAAACATGTCTTCACGCAAGGGTGATGCAGCGAAACGCGGAGGGGCGTTATCGCCATGGGAATGGATTGGACGACGTTCCCCGAGGAGACACCGGTGCCGCTCGTGCTGGGGCAGGCGGTGGAGGCGATGCTTGCTTGCGCGGACGTGGGGACGCCCGGGCTCCCAGAGCTGCTGCGGTCCCTGGGGTTGCCGGAGGGAGCGCCGTCACAGGCGGCCTACCCCGCGCGGCTGTGGCCCCGGCTCGTCCATGGGATGGCGCGCGTGCTGAACCCGGGCCTGGGGGAGGCGCGAGCGCTCTACCTGCTGGGCGAGCGCTACGGCGCCAGCGTGAAGGTGTCCCGCATGGGCGCGTCGCTGCATGACTTCGCGCGCGTGGTGGGGGCGGAGCGGATGCTCCAGCGCATGGCCCACAACGTCCAGTGGGGGCACACCTTCCTGGACGCCACGGTGGTGCCGCGCCCGGGAGGGGAGGCGTGGGAGCTGGTCATCCGACCGCGCGCGGAGTTCGTGGGCAGCGCCTGGCTGTCCGCGGAGCCGCCCCGCTTCGCGCAGGGACTGCTCACGTTCGCGTTCCAGGACGCGGGGGCCGTGCACGCCAGGGTGGACGTGCTGGACCACGACCCGGTGAACGCCGCCACGCGCTTCCTGGTGACGCTGTAGCGGCTCGCCCCTCCGCACGACGCAGCGTGCGGGGGGCGCCCGCGGCTACCGCGACGCCACGGTGTTCAGCTCCAGCGAGCCCAGCGCCCGCGCCAGCTCCGCGCGGGAGGTGGCCAGGTCATACGTCGCCTGCACCTGCTGGGCGGAGGCGTTGGTGTAGGCCACCTGCGCGTCGCTGACCTCGATGATGTTGCCCACGCCCGCGCGGTAGCGCCCTTCCGCCAGCCGCAGCCGCTCCCGGGCGTTGACCTGGGCCTCGTCCGCGGCGGAGAGCGCCTCGCGCGTGGCCACCACGTTCAACCGGGCCTGCTCCACCTGGAGCCGCACCTGCTGCCGGAGCGTGTCCTTCTGCGCCTGCAGGTCCCGCAGGTTGGCGTTGGCCTCGCGCGTCTGCGCGTTGACCAGCCCGCCCTGGAACAACGCCCAGCTCAGCGACAGGCCTCCCTGCGCGCTCAGCGTGGCGCCGTTGAACGGGTTCTCCCCCACGTCGGACAGGTTGCCCGTGGCGCTCAGGGTCGGCCAGTGGCCGCTCTTGGCCACCCTCACCTGGGACTCCTGCGCCAGGATCTGCCGCTCCCGCGCCGCGACATCCGGGCGGGACTCCAGCGCGCGCGTCACCAGCGCGTCCAGCGCCTCGTCCTCACCCGCCACGGCCACCACCGTCACGTCCTGCACGGTGTAGGCCGTGGACGTCTCCACGCCCATCGTCTGGTTGAGCTGCGCCTTCGCGCTGGCGTAGGCGTTCTGCGCGCGGATGAGCTGCACCTGCGCGTTGGCCTTCGCGGTGCGCTGCTGGAGCAGGTCGATCTCCGGCCGCGTGCCCACCTGCACGGACGCGTTCACCTGGCCCAGCCGCGCCTCCTCGCTCTGGAGCGTCTCGCGCGCCACGCCCAGCAGGGCCTTCTGCGTGAGGACGGTGAAGTACGCGGCGCGCACGTTGCGAAGCGCGTCCTGGAGCACCTGCTGCTGCGAGTCCTCCTGCGCCCCCGCGCTCTGCTTGGACGCGTCGTAGCGGCCGGACGTCCGGCCGAAGTCGTAGATGAGCTGGCTGGCGGAGAGGCCGCCGCTGAAGCGCCGCGTGGTGTTGGACACCACGCCAATGCCTCCGCCCGGCACCGACTGGATGACGTCGCGGTTGCTGGTGCCCAGCGTGTAGCTGGCGCTGGCGCTCACCTGCGGCAGGAAGCTGGAGAAGGCCTGATCCACGCGGGCCCGCGCCGCGTCGGTGGTCGCCTGCGCCGAGCGCAGGAGCGGCAGGTGCTCGCGCGTCGCGGCCTCCGCGTCCGCCAGCGAGATGACGGGCCCCTCGGCGGAGGTGGACAGCGACAGGGACTCCTTCACCGCGGGGGGCGTCGCCGGCGTCGACTCCGGCTGCTTCGGCTGGAGCTGTGGGGCCGTCGGCTGCGCGCCCGCTGGGGCCTGCGCTCGCGGGGCCGAGGCCCCCTGGGCCCCCGCGACCACGGGCAGGACACACAACGAAAGCGTCAAGGGAAGCGCGCGCATCACTCGTACCTCAGTGCATCGATGGGATCCAACAGGCTCGCCTTGCGCGCCGGGTACAGCCCGAAGACGACTCCAACCAAACCGCTGAACACGATGGCCAGCACCGCCACGTCCGGGCGCACCAGCATGGGCCAGCCGAACTGCGCGGCCAGCAGCTTCGCCACGCCCAGGCCCACGGCCGCGCCGATGATGCCGCCCAGCACCGCCAGCGTCAGCGCCTCGATGAGGAACTGCGCCAGGATGTCGCGCGGCCGGGCGCCCACCGCCACGCGCACGCCAATCTCGCGCGTCCTCTCGGTGACGCTCACCAGCATGATGTTCATGATGCCGATGCCGCCCACCACCAGCGACACCGCCGCGATGGCCGCGAGCAGCAGGCTCAACGTCTCCGTGCTCTGCTGCTGGCCGCTGGCCACCTCCGCCAGGTTGCGCACGTCGAAGTCGTCCGCGTCGTTCTCCCCCAGCCGGTGGCGCTCGCGCAGCAGCTGCGTCACGTCCGCCTGCGCCTTGGCGGTGAGGTCCGCGCTCGCCGCCTGCACGAACACCGCGCCGGTGATGAAGGTGCCCAGGCTCTGCGCCTGCACCTGCCGGCGGAACGTGGTGGCCGGCACGAACACCGTGTTGTCGAAGTCCTGGCCCACGGGCGACTGGCCCTTGGGCGCCGTCACGCCCACCACGGTGAAGGGCGTCTTGTTGATGCGGATGACCTGCCCCACCGGGTTGAAGCCCTTGCCGTAGAGGTTGTCCACCACCGTCTGGCCCAGCACGGCCACCTTCGCGCCCGCCTCGTTGTCCGCGTCCGTGAAGCGCGCGCCCTGCGCCATGGTCCAGCTGCGCACGATGAAGTAGTCCGTCGTCGTGCCGATGATGCTGGTGTTCCAGTTCTGGTCCTCGGAGAACACCTGCGCGTTGGAGCGCATCTCCGGCGCGGCGCCGCGCACCGTGGCCAGCTGCGTGCGCACCGCCTCCAGGTCGTCCCAGGTGATGGTGGGCTGGCTGCCGAAGCCGCCGCGCGCGCCACCGGACTTCGACGAGCCCGGCAGGATGATGAGCATGTTGGTGCCCATGGCGTCGAAGACCTTCTGCACGCTGGCCTTCGCGCCGTCGCCGATGGCCACCATGGCGATGACCGCGCCCACGCCGATGATGATGCCCAGCGCGGTGAGCACCGAGCGCGTCTTGGAGCGCAGCAGCGCCCGCAGCGCCAGGACGACCGTCTCCAGCAGGTTCATGACCCCACCTCCTCGGCGGGCACCACCGCCGGGTGCGGCGTCTGGCGCCTGTCGTTCACGATGCGCCCGTCCTTCACCACCACCACGCGCTGGGTGTACTCGGCCACGTCCGGCTCGTGCGTCACCAGCACCAGCGTCAGGCCCTCCTTCTGCAACTGCTGGAACAACGCCATCACCTCCACCGTGGTGCGCGAGTCCAGGTTGCCCGTGGGCTCGTCCGCGAGGATGACGCGAGGCCGCCCCACCAGCGCCCGAGCGATGGCCACGCGCTGCTGCTGGCCGCCGGAGAGCTGCTTGGGATGGTGATCCAACCGGGCCCCCAGCCCCACGCGCTCCAGCGCCTCCTTCGCGCGCGCGCGCCGCTCCTTCGACGGCACGCCCGCGTACAGCATGGGCAGCTCCACGTTCTCCAGCGCCGTGGTGCGCGCCAGCAGGTTGAAGCTCTGGAAGACGAAGCCCAGGGTGCGGTTGCGCACGCGCGCCAGGCCGTCCCGGTCCAGCCGCGCCACCTCGCGGCCGTTCAGCAGGTACTCCCCCGACGAAGGGCGGTCCAGGCAGCCCAGGATGTTCATCAGCGTGGACTTGCCCGAACCGCTGGAGCCCATGATGGAGACGAACTCGCCCGGCTCCACCGTGAAGTCCACGCCGCGCAGGGCCCGCACCTCCACGTCGCCGGTGCGGTACACCTTCGTCACGTTCCGCAGCTGTACGACGGGGGGCGCCTGCTTCGTTTCCGCGTCCATCTTTCTGCCTCTCTCCCTTCCCCTGCCCTCGATGAAAGTGATTGGAACGGGCGCCTAGAACGGGCCGCGGCGCATGCCGCCGCCCATTCCCCGGCCACCGCCGCCAGGGCCCGCGCCTGGGCCCCCCGCCGGAGGCGCGGACGTCGTCGCGCCGGCCGCTGAGTTCGCGGCGGTGATGACGCGGTCGCCGGCCTTCAGCTCCCCCTCCACCACCTCCGTGTACGTGCCGTCCGTCATCCCGGTGCGCACGCTCACGGCCACGGGCTCCGGCTTCTGCTCCGGCTGGCGGCGCAGCACGTAGACGGTGCGCATGCCCTTCGTGGCCGGGGCCACGGCCTGCGCGGGAGCCCCCGGCGCGGGCGCGGGACGGTAGCGCAGCGCCGTGTTGGGCACGGAGAGCGCCTGGTCCTTCTGCTGCGTAACGATGGTGACGTTCGCCGTCATGCCCGGCTTCAACTTCAGGTCCGGGTTCGGCACGTCGAGGACGGCCAGGTACGTCACCACGTTCTGCACCGTGATGGCCTCGTTGCGGATCTGCCGGATGACGCCCTCGAACGTCTCACCCGGGAAGGCGTCCACGGTGAACGTCGCCTTCATGCCGGGCTGGAGCTTGCCCACGTCCGCTTCCGCGATGCTGGTGTTGACCTGCATCTTGCGCAGGTCCTCCGCGATGGTGAAGAGCACCGGCGCCTGGAGCGACGCGGCCACCGTCTGGCCCACGTCCACGCTGCGCGAGATGACGATGCCGTCGGTGGGCGACACGATGGTCGTGTACTTGAGGTTCACCTCCGCCTCGTTCAGCGCGGCCTGCGCCTGGGCCACGGAGCCCTCCGCGGCCGTCACCTCCGCCTGCCCGCTGGAGGCGGCGGACTCCGCGGTCTCCAGCTCCGACTGAGAGATGAACTGCTGGGCGCGCAGCTCGCGCGAACGCTCGGCCTGCTTCTTCGCCACGTCCGCGTTGACGCGCGCCTTCTGGAGGTTCGCGCGCGAGGCCATCATGTTCGCCTTCGCCCGGTCCAGCGCGGCCTGCACCAGCTGCGGGTCGATGCGGGCGATGACCTGCCCCTTCTTCACCTGGGAGTTGTAGTCGACCATCAACTCCTGGATGCGCCCGGAGACCTGGCTGCCCACCTGCACCGTCACCAGCGCCGCCACGCTGCCCGTGGCCGTCACCTTGGCCGTGAGCTTCCGCGCCTCCGCGGGCGTCGTCTCATAGGTGATGGCGTCCGCCTGGTTGCTGGCGCGCACCCGCCAGAACGCGACCAGCCCGACCACCACCAGCAGGCCCACCACCCAGGCCCAGCGCGGCACGCCGCGCTTGCGACCCTCGTCCTCGTCCAGCTCCACCGGCGCCAGGGCCGGCGCTTCTCGCGGCATCTCGCTCAAGGCCTTCATGCCCCTTTTGTATGTTCCGGAATGTTTCGGCGAATCTCGTCTCTATTACGAAAGATGACCGGCGGCGAGGCGGCCGTCCGGTGTGTCCACCGCCCCCGCTCCAGGGAGCACGACGCACGCCGTGGTGCCCTGGCCGGGCTGGCTCTCCAGGGTGAGGCGGCCGTGGTGCGCGTCCAGGATGCGGCGCACCAGCGCCAGTCCCAGCCCCACTCCACCGGTGGTGCGGGCGCGGCTGCGGTCGGTGCGGAAGAAGGGCGTGCCCACGCGCGCCAGGTCGTCCGCCTCGATGCCGATGCCCTCGTCGCGGATCTCCACCTGGAGGCTGTCGCCCTCCGCCCGGGCGCGCAGCCGCACGGTGGTGCCGACCTCCGAATATTTCCCCGCGTTGTCGAGCAGGTTGTCCAACACGCGCCTCAGCAGCACGGGGTCCGCTTCCAGCGATGGCAGCGCTCCGTCCACCTGGACCTCCAGCCGGTGCTTCGGCCGGGCGGTGCGGAAGCGGGCGGCGGCCTTGTCCACCAGCGCGTTCGCGTCCACGCGCTCCAGGCGCAGGGGAGGCACGCCGCCGCTCGCCCCCTCCGTCACCAGCTCCAGGCGGGACGTGGTGAGCACGTCCTCCACCAGGCGCTCCAGCTCCGACAGGTCCTCGGTGATATCCGGCAGCAGCTCGCGCGCCGTCTGCGCGTCGCCCTCCGCGGCCAGGTCCAGCGCCACGCGGATGCGCGACAGGGGCGTGCGCAGCTCGTGCGACACGTTGGCCAGCAGCTCCTTCTGCGAGCGCAAGAGCTGGGTGATGCGGCCCGCCATCTCGTCGAAGGCCTCCGACACGAGGCCCAGCTCATCCTTGCGCCGCAGGCCCGCGCGCACGTCCAGCCGCCCCGCGCCGAAGGCCCGCGCCGCGGAGGCCAGCTTCTCCAGCGGCCCCGCGAGCGTGCGCGCGAAGGCGACGGAGGTGATGGCGGTGCACGCCAGCACCAGCCCCACGATGATGGCCGTCTGGCGGTCGCCGTCGGGCGGCGGGGGCGGCGGGGGCAGGGACACGGAGGCGTAGACCTGGATGGGGCCCGGGTAGGGGCTCACCACCAGGAGGCGCCCCGGGCCGCCGGGGCCGGGGAAGGGCCCCGAGGGGCCGCGGCGGGTGACGCGCGTGCTGACGTGCAGCTCCTCGGGACTCAGCGCGGGCGCGGGCTCCGGGCGGGTGTTGCCCAGCAGCGTGCCGTCCGCGGCGCGCAGGGTGACGCGCATGCCCATGCGCTGCTGCGCGCGGTCGAGCGACGCATGGAGCGCGGCGGGGTCGTCGCGCAGGTTGGCCCACTCGTCCACGAAGTAGGACAGCTCGTCGTCGAAGCGGTTGCGCCAGGACTCGTTGCGCAGCAGGTCGCGCGCGAGCGTGAGCGCGATGCCCACGAGGACGATCTGGATGACCCCCACCAGGTAGATGCGGGGGAGCAGGCCCATGGGCAGGCGGAAGAAGCGGCGGACCCCCTTCACGCGTCCGCCTCGGTCTCGGTGGCCAGCATGTAGCCGGCCCCGCGGACCGTCTTGAGCAGGCGCGGGTTGCGGGGATCCACCTCCAGCTTCTGGCGCAGGCGGAAGATGTGCACGTCCACGGAGCGGTCGAAGACCTCGTCCGCGCTGCCCTTCACCAGGTCCAGGAGCTGCTCGCGGCTGAGCACGCGGCCGGCCCGCTCCGCGAGCACGCGCAGCAGGCTGAACTCATAGGTGGTGAGGGACAGCGGCTTGCCGTCCAGGGACGCGCTCAGGCTGCGGGGGTCCAGCACCAGGCGGCCCGCGTGCACGGGGTGGCTGGTGGGGCCCACCTTGCCCCGGGCCCGGCGCACCTGGGCGCGGATGCGGGCCAGCAGCTCGCGCGACGAGTAGGGCTTGGGCAGGTAGTCATCCGCGCCGGACTCCAGGCCCAGGACGCGGTCCGCCTCCTCGCCGCGCGCGGTGAGCATGATGATGGGCACGTCCGTGCGCGTCCTCAGCTCGCGGCAGACCTCCAGGCCGTCCCGGCCGGGGAGCATCAGGTCCAGCAGGATGACGTCGAAGGTGTGGCGGGACGTCTGAAGCAGCGCGTCGGTGCCGGACGCGGACACCGTGACGATGATGCCGTGCTCCTGGAGGTAGCGGGCGGTGAGCCGGGCCAGGCGTTCGTCGTCCTCGACGAGCAGCACCTGGATGGTGGCTTCCTCGGAGGTCGTGGGGCGGGGGGGCATCTCCATGGTCGGGTCTCCGCTCGGAACGCGGACCGGCGGCGGGAGGGGCCCAGGCTTCTCTCCCAAGCCGGGACCCCGCGGTCCGCCTCCGGCCGCGACCTGCACCCTGTCACCCCCACATTTCCATCGGGCTTCGGGCTCATGACGAAATATTACGAATCCATGTCCGACCGGACACCCAGACGGCCTCCCAGCGGTGTCTTGTCCGCTCCAGGGGGACGGCCGCAACGCTTGGAAATTCAGGCGTCGCCGTGCAGCCGGGCGAGCGCCAGCCGGTCCACCTTGCCCGCGGGGGTGCGGGGCAGGGCGGTGAGGAGCCGCAGGGAGCGGGGCAGCTTGTAGCGGGCGAGCCGCCCCGAGCAGAACTCCACCAGCGCCTCGAGCGTGGGCGCCGCCCCGGGCCGGGGAACGACGAGGGCGCGGGGCGTCTCCCCCCACTTCGGGTCGGGCACGCCGATGACGGCGACCTCGGCGACGTCGGGGTGGCCGGCGAAGACGCTCTCCACTTCGGAGGGGTGGATGTTCTCTCCGCCGGAGATGATCAGGTCCTTGCGCCGGCCCTCGATGCGGAAGTAGCCCTGGGCGTCGCGCGAGGCCAGGTCGCCGGTGCGCAGCCAGCCGTCCACGAAGGCGCGGGCGGTCTCCTCCGGGCGGCCCCAGTAGCCGGCGCACAGGTGCGGGCCGCGCAGGAGCAGCTCGC
Source organism: Corallococcus silvisoli (assembly GCF_009909145.1). Taxonomy (NCBI): domain Bacteria; kingdom Pseudomonadati; phylum Myxococcota; class Myxococcia; order Myxococcales; family Myxococcaceae; genus Corallococcus; species Corallococcus silvisoli. The sequence continues at coordinate 114,222 of NZ_JAAAPJ010000006.1, read as the reverse complement.
CCACGTCGCCGGGGCGCTGCTCCCCGTCGACGCGCGCTTCGACCTGGAACAGGGGCACGCCGACGAAGCCGGCGTGCGAGTGCATGGCGGAGACGGGGAGGAAGAAGTTGTTGGGGCCGGCCTCGGTGAGCCCGTAGCCCGTGCGGAACGGGATGCCTCGGGCGAAGAAGCGCTCGAAGACGGGCGCGGGACAGGGCGCGCCGCCGCTGATGAGCAGCTTGATGCGGGAGAAGTCCACGGAGTCGAAGCGGGGGTGCCGCTGCAGCTCGATGAACATGGTGGGCACGCCGAACACGGCGTTGACCGCGCCCGAGTGGATGAGGTCGAGGCACTGCTCCACGTCGAAGCCGCGGCACACGACGGAGGCGCCGCCCACGTACACCAGGGGCAGGGTGAAGACGTTGAGGCCGCCGGTGTGGAACAGGGGCGCGTTGAGCAGCGCGATGTCGTCCTGGGACAGGCCCCAGCTCACCACGGTGTTCACGGCGTTGGCGGTCAGGGAGCCATGCGTGAGCACGGCGGACTTCGGGAGGCCGGTGCTGCCTCCGGTGGAGCACAGCACCCAGGGCGCGTCCGGCTCCAGTTCGATGGCGGGCAGCGCTCCGGACAGGACCTCGCGGGAGAAGAAGGGGCGCTCGTGCGGGAGCGGCTCCGCGAAGGGGACCCAGTGCGCGAGCGCCGGGAGCCGGGGGCGCAGCGCCCCTGCCTGCTCGCGGAACTCCGGCCCGAAGCAGACGACGCGGGGGGCGACGTCGGAGAGCAGGCCGTGCAGCTCCTCGGTGCCCAGGCGCCAGTTGAGGGGCTGGAGCACCGCGCCCAGCTTGGCGCAGGCGAACACCAGGTCCAGCGTCTCCACGCCGTTGAAGGCCAGGACCGCGACGCGGTCCCCCAGGCCCACGCCCAGGTCCCGCAGCAGCAGCGCGGTCTGGTGCGCCGCCGTGTTCCACTCATGCCATGAGATGCACCGCCCGCCCCGGAGCGAGTCGATGAGCGCCGTGCGCTCCGGGGCGAGCGAAGCCCGCCGGGCCAGCCAGTCGTGGACGATGGGCATGCCCGGCGGCTCCTTCATCAATCCCGCGAAACGAAGTGCGCGGAGATCTTGTTCCACACCGCGGGCGTGATGCCCATGCTCAGGTGGTCGTAGGCCATGCCCTCCTGCTTCGCGTCGGCGGTCTTCTTCGCGGTCGTCCAGCCCTGGGTGAGCTGGGTCATCGCCGCGATGCTCGCCTCGAAGAGCACGCCGTCACCGCGCAGCGCGGACGTGGTGGACGTCATGCCGTCCGTCTCGAAGGGCTGCGAGCCGCCCGTCGTGCCGTACAGCACGTAGAGCGACGGCAGGCGCGAATCCAGGCCGTGCTCGGCCAGACGGGTGATGAATTTGCCGCCCATCTCCATCGCCGCGGCCATGCCCAGGCCTTCCATGATGCGGTACTTCCCGTAGCCCAGCGAGTCGTACGCCTCCCGGTTCTGGTTCGTGTTGTACGCGTGGTACGCGAAGCACGGCGAACCCGTGGGGTCGAACGCCGTCGTGCGGCACACGCGGTGGTCGCTCGCGGCCATGTAGCCCGCGGCGATGAACGGGTTGAGCGGGTTGTAGATGAGCTTGGTGTCCATCCAGGGGAAGTAGCGGTTCTCGTCGGGGTCGATGTTGTCCCACGCGGTCGCGCTGCGGTCCGGAATGGGGTACGTGGCGCGCAGGTCATACGCCGCCTGGAGCTGGCCCGCGTACGCCGTCACGTACTTGCCGCTGTTGTTCACGGCGCCGAAGAGGCTCATGTTGTAATCGTCGAAGTTGAACGACGACGCGGACAGGCCCTGGTTCGTGTTCAGCGTCTGCAGCGTGCTCGCGGACACCGGCGTGCCCGTGCTGGACAGGCCCGTGATGTTCGACAGGTAGATGCGGCGGAAGTAGTCCGGCCACGTGCCGCCGGACCCCGCGCAGACGCTCTCCGCGTAGGGGTTCTTGAACCAGGGCACGTCATACCCGAACGTCACGCACTGGAACGCGGAGAAGTACGTCCACGGCATCGGGCCACGGCCCACCGGCGCGTTGGAGGCAGTGCTCGCGATGGTCAGCGTGTGGATGGGGTGGCGGAAGTTCAGGTCGATGCCCTTGTGCGGCCCGGACAGCGGCACGTACACGCGCACGGAGTCGTCATACGCCGGCACCTGCGACGCCTGCTCCTTCGCCAGCCGCTCGAAGAACCGCGTGGCGCTGAAGCCGCCCCACGTCGCCGCGTTCTCCATCCACGGGTCCACCGCCAGCACGCCCTTGCTCCACGCCACGATGTCCACCCGCGCCACGCCCGGGTGCAGCGCCTTGACGCGCTTCACCGCGTTGGCCACGTGGATGGCGTGGTTGAAGTTGTCGCCGTGGAACGAGCCGAACGTCACCGCGTACACGCAGCGGCCCTTCGACTCCAGGTCCTGCACCAGGCCCGTCAGCTGCGCCGCGCCGCCGTAGGTGCCGCCCGAGCCGTTGTTGCCGTTGGGGAACAGCCACACGTTCGCGTCCTGGATGGCGCCGTGCACCAGCAGCGTCGGCGTCAGGTTCACGTTGCAGGTGCGCGCCGCGGTGGCCCGGCCCTTGTGGAGCAGGACGAAGCGCGCCTCCGGCTTGGTGGGACCGGGCGTGGGACAGGTGGACCCGGCCGCCGTGGCACAGCTGTTCCCGTAGTAGAGGTTGAAGCCGTCCACCAGCTGCTGGTTGAGCGAACCGAAGTACGTCGCCACCGGGTAGTCGCTGGACTGGTACGTGTCCTGCGAGCGCAGCTTCAGCGTGCGCGGGTTGTAGTACTCACTGCGGAAGCGCTGGTAGCCCTCCAGCAGCTCAATCTGCCCCCAGGACCACGAGGGCGGCGTCAGCGTGCCCACCACGCGGTAGCTGTTCGTGGGCGTGGTGACCGCGTCGAAGTACGGCGCCAGGTCCGCGTCCAGCGGGGCCTCCGCCGTCCCGACGGCCTCCGCTGCCGGAGGCGCCTCCGCGGGCGGTTCAGCCCCGCAACCTGCCATGAGCAATGCGGCCGTGAGCGACAACGTCCAGGTGCTTCGCATGCTTACCTCCGATGGGTGAAGGGGTGCGGCGACAGCAGACGTGCGACAACGACAGGGCAGGCACGGGACACACGAAGGGCCCCCGGGGCGTCCCGGCGGGGCCCTCCCTCACTCACCGTGCGTCAGGAACCGCTAGCGGGCGTGCTCCTGGATGAACGGGACGAGCAGCCCGTGGAACTCCGCCGTCTTCTCCAGGTGCGGGCTGTGGCCCGTCTCCGGCAGGACGACCTCGCGGTAGCGGCCCCCGTTGGCGGCGTAGCGCTCCATCACGGCGCGCATCTGCGACACCATGGGCTGCGGCGGGTACTTCTCATCGCCGGGCCAGCCCGGCACCGCGCCCAGCTTGCCCAGGAAGCCGAAGTCGAACAGCGACGTGTCGGAGACGATGGCGTCGTCCGCGCCGCGGATCCACAGCACGTCCGGCCCGTTCCTCAGCGCCGCGAAGGAGGAGGTGTTGTAGTAGCTGGGCGCCATGGCGTTGTTCATGCCCGTGGTGCCCGGCGCCACGCCCGGCCAGTTGGCCGACTTCGCGAAGTTGCCCGGGTAGAGCTCGTCCGACACGTGCGTGTCCAGCACGGAGTCCAGGAGCATCTCCTCGTCCGGGTGGCGGAACGGCGGCTTCACGTAGCAGCCGTTCATCACGTTGCGCGGCGACGTCTGCGACTCCGTGGAGCGGTCCTTCGTCTTCAGCCGCTGCACGAAGTCCGGGTTGGCCGTGCCGCCGCCGGAGCCCGCGAAGTCCGCCCAGCACGGCGTGCCGTCCGTGTCGCGCGTGCCGCCAAAGCCATACGGAGACAGGGGGGCCTCCACCACCAGCCCCGCCACGCGCTCCGGGTGCTCGATGGACAGCTGCATCACCATGCCCGCGCCCGCCGAGTGCGCCACGAACACCGCCCGCTTCAGCGACAGCGCGTCCATCAGCGACACCAGGTCGTCGCTGAAGTCGCGCATGCCGCGCGTCGCGTCGATGGCCTTCGCCTCCGTGTGGCCATAGCCGCGCATGTCCGGCGCGATGCCGCGGAAGCCCTGGGGCAGCGTCTTCATCAGCGACTCGAAGAACGCGGACGAGGAACAGTTGCCGTGCACGAAGATGACCGGAAATCCCTCCTCGCCCACGAGCCGCGCACGCACCCGGAGCCGCGTCGTGGGGATGTCCCGGATCTCGACCTTCCTGGAAGTGTCAGCCATGTGCGCCGCTCCTGGTTGCGTTGAGGGAAAGAGAAAAACCGTGCGTCACGAAGCGGCCCGCGCGTCCGCGGCGATGGCCGCCTCGCGCAGGTCCCGCTTGAGAATCTTGCCGGCCGCGGACACCGGCAGGGCCTTCACCAGCTCCACCCGCTTGGGCACCTTGAAGCGGGCCACCCGGCCTCGCAGGTGCTCCAGCAGCGCGTCCGCCGAGGCCTCGGCGCCCGGCTTGAGCACCACGAAGGCCCGGCCCGCCTCGCCCCACTTCGCGTCCGGCACGCCCACCACCGCGCACTGGTGCACGGCCGGGTGTTCGTAGAGGACCGACTCCAGCTCCAGCGGGTACACGTTCTCCCCGCCGGAGATGAACATGTCCTTCTTGCGGCCCGCGATGGTGAAGAACCCGTCCGCGTCCACGCGCGCCAGGTCCCCGGTGTGGAACCAGCCGTCCGCGTCGATGGCCTCGCGCGTGCCGGCCTCGTCCTCGAAGTAGCCGGAGCACATGGAGGGCCCCTTCAGCACCAGCTCCCCCACCCCGCCCGGCGGCACCGGCTGGCCGGCGTCATCCACCAGCTTCGCGTCGATGAAGTAGTTGGGCCGGCCGATGGAGCCCGCCTTGGACACCGCGAACTCCGGCCCCATGCTGAAGATGCCCGGGCCGAACTCCGTCATCCCGAAGCCCTGCTTGAAGGGCACCGGGTGCACCGCCTGCCACGCCTGGAGCAGCGTCACCGGCAGCGGCGCCCCGCCGCTGGTGACGAAGCGCACGGAGGAGAAGTCCGTCCCGCGCCAGCGTGGCGAGTCCATCAGCTGCTGGTACTGCGTGGGCACGGCGAAGAAGAGCGTCACCTTCTCCTTCGCGACCAGCCCCAGCATCTCCTCCGGGTCCCACCGCCGCATCAGCACCACGGTGCCGCCCACGGTGAGCAGCGGCAGCGTGTAGACGAGCAGGCCGCCGGTGTGGAACAGCGGCGTGTGCGTCACCGTCACGTCGCCCTGGCGGATTTCATGCACCAGCGTGTTGAGCGTGTTCCACGCCACCATGCGGTACGACACCTTCGCGCCCTTGGACCGGCCGGTGGTGCCGCCGGTGAAGAGCAGGCAGAGGATGTCCTCCTCGCTGACCGCGTCGTTGGTGACGGGCGATGAGGGCACGTGCGCCATGGCCGTCGCGTACGCCTCCGCGCCCGGCAGGCCCTGCTCCTCCAGCGACACCAGGCGCAGGCCCTCGCCCACGTGCTCGCGCACCTGGGCCACCGCGTCCTTGAAGTCGTCCCCGAAGAGCAGCACGCGCGGGCGGATGGCGCGCACGCCGTCCGCGAGCTCCGCCGCGTGCAGCCGCCAGTTGTAGGGCACGAAGACGGCGCCCAGCTTCCCGCACGCGAACAGCGTGTCCAGGTACTCCACGCCGTTGTGCGCGACGATGGCCACCCGGTCGCCACGCCGCACGCCGGCCACGTCCCGCAGCCAGCCCGCGAGCGCCGTGGCGCGCGCGTCCATCTGCCGGTAGGTGAAGCGGCCCGCGTCCTTGCGGGCCACGTCCACCACGGCCACCTGGTCCGGCCAGTAGAGGGCACCCCGGCCCATCCAGTCACCGATGAACATCTGCGTACCTCCTGGCGGACCCGTGGGGTGGAACCGCCTAGGCCGTCCAGCGGTAGAGGGCGGACGCCATCGCGAGGCCACCGCCGCTGGCGCAGAAGGCCACGAGGTCGCCCCTCTTCACCTTGCCCTGCATCACCGCGTCATCGAGCGTCATCGGGATGCAGGCGGAGCCCGTGTAGCCCCACTTGTCCATCGTGTAGTGCGCCTTCTCCATGGGCTGGTTGAGCGCCTTCATCGTCGCCTCGATGGTGCGCAGGTTCAGCTGCGTGAAGACGAACAGCTTCACGTCGTCCAGCGTCTGGTCCGCGCGCTTGAGCAGCGTGTCCAGCAGGATGGGCCAGCGCTCGGTGTTGAACGTGGAGGGGAACTTGCGCACGAACTGCACCGCGGGCTTGCCGTCGGTGAGCTTCAGCGTCTCCGCCGTGGCGGGCCGGTTCGTGCCGCCCGTGTAGATGCCCAGCGCGTCGTGGTACTCGCCGTTGGCGAGCAGCTTCGCGCCCAGGAAGCCCGGCTTGTCGGACGCGCCCAGCACCACCGCGCCCGCGCCGTCCGCGAACAGGGTGCAGGTCTTCTTGTCCTTCCAGTTCACGTACCGGGTCATCCCGTAGGCGCCCACCACCAGGATGCGCTGGTAGCTGTCGTCCGAGGAGATCGTCTTCGACGCCACGTCCAGCGCCGTCACCCAGCCCGCGCACGCCGCGTTGATGTCGTAGGTGCCCGCGTTGACCGCGCCCAGCTTCGCCTGCACCACGGACGACGTGCCGGGGCTCAGGTAGTCCGGCGTGTCGCTGGCCACCAGCACCAGGTCCAGCTCCTTCGGATCCACCTTCGCGCGGGCGAGCGCCTCCTTCGCGGCGGCCACGGCCAGGTCACTGGTGGCCTGGTCGTCCGCCATCACGTGGCGCTGCTTGATGCCCACGTTCTGCTGGAGCCACTCGTCCACCTTCTCGCCCAGGATGTTCTCCACGTCGGCGTTGGTGAGCAGCTTCTCGGGGACGTAGCGGCCGGTGGACAGGATGTTCGCGTAACGCATGACGGTGTTTCAGCTCCGGGGACCGCGTGACGGACGGCGGGACGACTTCGGGGGGGTGGGCTTCGGGGACTTCGGAGACTTCGACGCCGGCTTCGGGGCGCGCACGGCGTGCAGGTGGGGCCGCGCGGCGGAGGCGTCCGGGGGCAGGCCGTGGGACAGGAGCGTCATCGCCGTGTCCAGCACGCGCTCCAGGCCCGGGTCCTCCTCCCAGAGCACCCAGCGCATGCCCAGGAAGTCGCCAATGCCCATCAGGCAGTAGGCCAGCGCCTCCGGGTCCATGCGGCGCACCTCGCCGGCGTCCATGGCCTGGGTGAGGCCGCGCACGTAGCCCTTGGCGAAGCGGTCGTAGTAGCGGCGGTAGCAGTCCGCGTCCACGAACTCCGCCTGCCGCACCACGCGGTAGAGGTTGGGGTGCTGGCGCACGAACTGGAAGAAGGCGCGCAGGCCCTCGCGCTCCACCTCCAGCCGCGTGGCGCACGACACCGTGGACTCCGCGATGAGGCGGCGCAGGCGCGCGCCCAGCTCGTCCACCACCTCCACGAAGATGGACTGCTTGTCCGGGAAGTACACGTAGAAGGTGCCCAGCGCGACGCTGGCCTTGCGCGTGAGGTCCGCGATGGACGCGCGCTCGTAGCCCTTGTCCCCGAACACCGCCTCCGCGGCCTTCAACAGCTTCTGCCGCGTCCGCTGGCCGCGAGGGGTGACCGGAACGCGTTCTGAAGTTGAAGGGCGATTCATCTTTCAGGACGGGTAACACCCGTAAGACCGCCCTGTCAAAAGCGGACGGATGGCTCCCTGCGTCAACGACAGACATGAACGCGGGGCGTCAACACTCCGGACCACGCGCGCCCCCTCTCGCGAAGTGTCCACCCGGGCCACCCCTCCCCACGGGGGGACTGCCATGGCGCTTGCGCGATGCCACCTTCCGCCGGGGCGCTCCGGCCCCGGAGACCTGGCGGGCAGGCACCCATGAAGGCCCTTTCAGGGGACGTGAACGGTCAGGAAGAAAACCGTTCGCCACCTTCGACAATTTTGCGTACAAACGGCCTTGCACTCCCTGGCGATTGCATATAACTTCACCGTCGTTCGCCAGAACTGCCTATAAAAATAAGGTTCAGCGCCCCATGGACGCCCTGGATTATCGAATCGTGGACATGCTTCAGCGCGATGGCCGGGCCACGCAGCTGGAGCTGTCACGCGGGGTGAAGTTGTCCCAGCCAGCGGTCGCGGAGCGGATCCGCAAGCTGGAGGAGAAGGGCGTCATCACCGGCTACACGGCGCGAGTGGACGCGACGCAGCTGGGCAAGGACATCACCGCCTTCATCGGGGTGAGCATCGAACACCCGAAGCACTTCGAGGGCTTCGCTCGGAAGGTGGCGGAGCTGCCGGACGTGCTGGAGGCCCACCGCGTCGCCGGACAGGACTCGTACGTCCTGAAGGTGAAGACGGCCAATACGCGGACGCTGGACACCTTGCTGGTGGAGACGCTGCGCACCATCCCGGGCGTGACGCGCACGAGCACCACCATCGTCCTGTCGACCCTGAAGGAAGACACGCATGTGCGTGTCCCCGATGAGCTGCTGAACGGAGAATGAACATGAGCGCGGACGCTATGAGTGCACCCCTGCCCCCTCCTCCGGCCTACCGGCTGTCCCAGCGCATGTCCCGGATGAAGACGTCCGCGGTGCGTGAGATCCTCAAGGTCGCGGAGCGCCCCGACATCCTGTCCTTCGCGGGCGGCCTGCCCGCCCCGGAGCTCTTCCCGCTGGACGCCATCGCGAAGGCGTTCGAGGACACCTTCGCCACGGAGGGCCGCCCGGCGCTCCAGTACAGCACCACGGAGGGCTTCGGCCCGCTGCGCGAGTGGATCAGCGCGCACCTGGCGCGCAAGGGCCAGCACACCGCCAGCGACCAGGTGCTCATCACCAGCGGGTCGCAGCAGGGCCTGGACCTGGTGGGCAAGGTGCTGCTCGACCCCGGCGACCTCGTGGTGGTGGAGGACCCCAGCTACCTGGCGGCGCTCCAGACCTTCGGCGGCTACGAGGTGGACTTCGCCACCGTGCGCAGCGACGACGCGGGCATGGACACGGACGACCTGGCGGCCCTGGTGAAGAAGCGCCAGCCGAAGCTGCTCTACGTCATCCCCAACTTCCAGAACCCCAAGGGCACCACCCTGTCCCTGGAGCGCCGCAAGGCGCTGGTGCGGCTGGCGCAGGAGCACCGCTTCCTCATCCTGGAGGACGACCCGTACGGCGAGCTGCGCTTCCGCGGCGAGCACCTGCCGTCGCTGGCGTCGCTGGATGACCAGGGCGTCGTGCTGTCGCTGTCCACCTTCTCCAAGACGCTGGCCCCCGGCCTGCGCCTGGGCTGGGTGACGGGGCCGCGCGCGCTGCTCAAGTCGCTCACCATCGCCAAGCAGGCCACCGACCTGCACACCGCCACGCTCGCCCAGCGCGCCACCGCGCGGCTGCTGTCGACCTTCGACTACGCGGGCCACATCGCGGCGCTGATGCCCATCTACGCCGAGCGCGCCAACGCGATGCTCGCCGCCCTGGAGGCCCACATGCCCCAGGGCACCCAGTGGACCCGGCCGGACGGCGGCATGTTCCTCTGGGTGGAGCTGCCCAAGGGCCTGGACGCCGCCACGCTGCTGCCCCGCGCCATCGACCAGAAGGTCGCCTTCGTGCCCGGCGCGCCCTTCTTCGCCAACGCGCAGCAGCCCCAGTTCATGCGCCTGAACTACTCCAACCGCCCGCCGGACCTCATCGCCGAGGGCATGCGCCGGCTGGGCGCCGTCATCTCCGACGCGCTGTAGCCGACGCGCCGCGGCCGCCCCTCCCCGCCCCCAACGCACCGCGTCGGGGGTCGGGTCCCGAAAAAGTTGAAGGGCGATTCAGGTTTCAGGCTCCACGGCGCTGGCCAGGGCCGGGGCGGTGTGCGTACCCTGCGCGCGTTTTTTCGGACACGCCCAAGGAGAGGCACATGCAGCTGAAGGACCTGAAGATCATCGTGACGGGTGGCGCGCAGGGCATGGGCGCGCACTTCGCCCAGCGCATCCACGAGGCGGGCGGGCAGGTGGCCGTCGGCGACGTCAACGAGGAGCGGCTGGCGGAGCTGCCGGCGGGCATCCACCGGCGCAAGCTGGACGTGTCCAACGAGCAGGACGTCACGGACTTCGTGCAGTGGGCCCACGGCGCCATGGGCGGCCTCAACGGCCTCATCAACAACGCGGGCATCCTGCGCGACGCGCTGCTCGTGAAGAAGGACCGCACCACCGGCCAGGTGAAGAAGCTGTCCACCGCGGACTGGAACGCCGTCATCGGCGTCAACCTCACCGGCGCCACGCTGATGGTGCGCGAGGTGGTGACGAAGATGGTGGAGACGGACCAGCGCCCCGGCGTCATCGTCAACATGTCGTCCATCGCGCGGCACGGCAACCGCGGCCAGTCCAACTACGTGTCCGCCAAGGCCGCGCTCGCCGCCAACACCGTCACCTGGTCGCGCGAGTTCGCCCCGTTCGGCATCCGCGTGGGCGCCATCGCCCCGGGCATGATTGAAACGCCCATGACGCAGGGGATGAACCAGAAGGCCCGCGACGCGCTGGTGGCCTCCATCCCGGTGGCCCGCATCGGCCTGCCGGAGGACATCTGGGTGGCCGTGAAGTTCGTCATCGAGTGCGACTACTTCAACGGCCGCACCATCGACGTGGACGGCGGCCTCAACTTCTAGTCCCGCGAAGCAGGACGTCCGGAAGCGCTTAGCCCGCCTTGCGCTTCCGGGTCGCGGCCCGAGGGGCCTTCGCCGCCACGGCCCTGGGCGCGGAGGGCTTCACGTCCGCCCAGCGCTGCGCCCACTTGCCCAGCTCGTCGATGACCTTCCAGAACGCCTGACCCTTCTCCGTCAGGCGGTACTCGGAGCGGATGGGCGGGCCCGGGTCGACGTGGCGCTCGATGACCCCTTCGGCCTCCAGCTCCTTGAGCCGCTCCGACAGGACGCGCTCGCTGATGGTGCCGATGCGCTCCGTCAGCTCCCCGAAGCGGCACGGCCCGTCCAGCAGGATGCGCAGGATGACGCCCGTCCACCGCCGGCCCAGCAGCTCGGACGCCGCCAGGAACCGCGCGCACATCGGCTTCAGGTCGTCATGCATCACGTGGCCTCCCACCTGAGTATAGCGCCGCCCCTCTCCCACGTCAGGGACGAGGCCATTTGCTTACTCTTAGGAAGTAACTTGCAAAATAAAAGCTTCACCGGTACCCATGCGGTGTCACGACGACAGGAGGACACGGATGGCACCGACGAACACGGCCCTGGACGCGGGCGCGCTGGAGCAGCTCTTCACCTCGGCCCGCACGCACAACGGCTGGCAGGACCGGCCGGTGACGGACGAGACCCTGCGCCGCGTCTACGAGTTGGCGCGCATGGCGCCCACCGCGGTCAACACCCAGCCGGTGCGCCTGGTGTTCGTGAAGAGCCGCGAGGCCAAGGAGCGGCTCAAGCCCGCGCTCAACCCCGGCAACGTGGACAAGACGATGCAGGCGCCGGTGACGGCCATCGTGGCGTACGACACCGCGTTCCACGAACAGATGCCGAAGCTCTTCCCCGCGCGCGACATGAAGGGCGTCTTCACGGCGATGACGCCGGAGGCCCGCGAGCAGCTCGCGCTGATGAACGGCTCCCTGCAGGGCGCCTACGTCATCCTCGCCGCGCGCTCCCTGGGGCTCGACTGCGGCCCCATGGGCGGCTTCGACAAGGCGAAGGTGGACGAGGCCTTCCTCCAGGGCACCGGCTGGAAGTCGAACTTCCTCATCAACCTGGGCTACGGCGACCCGGCGAAGCTCTTCCCGCGCAACCCCCGTCTGGCTTTCGAGGACGCCTGCCGGGTGGACTGAACGTGTTCAATCCCAGACAGATGAATGGGTCCCCCGTGCAGTGGCTTTCGGGCTCAGCAATCCCGAGTTTCTAGGTTAATCAGGAAGAAGCGGCCTCCTCCGTCGGTTCCACCGGTGGACCTCGGTGAGGGCGGTTCTCCCGGGTTCGGAAGCCAGAGCGCCCCCCAACGAGGGCGCTCCTTCCGACGGGTGGTTTAGACCGCCGGGGGCCGCCTTCCGTTGACAAGGAAAGCGGGGCCCGGAGGCTGACGGAGGCACGCCAGCCGTGCCCAGGGTGGGCGCGGGGCCTGTGACGGGAGGTTGTTTGCGGTGGAATGACGTTAGTACTGCCGTTCGAGCGGCATCATGGTGCCTGCCTCGAACTCCGGCGCGCGGCGCAGCTGGTCCAGGACGCGCGGGGCGCATCTCAGGTGCAGCATGGGCAGGGAACCGCCCGGCTCGCTCATGGCGCGCACGGAGCCCACGAGTTGGTGAGCCTCCAGCCAGAGCATGAAGCTCTCGCGGAAGCGGGCGTTTTCGGCGAGGCCCGCCTGATAGACCTCCGCGCGCGAACGCAAGGGAGCCCGTGAGGACGCGGAGCCACGCTTCGGCGCGGCCGTTTCCCGGGGCATCACCGTGACGTCGATGTCGCCCCCTGGCTGTGCGTCGCGCTCCTGGGCACCGGAGCCCGGCAGCGCGCGCACGACGGCGACGGAGGACATCCGGGCCGATAAGTCTTGAGATCCGCCCGGCACGCCATTCTTCCTGCGCATGGCCTACATCCTCCCCCAGGTCCGGTGCTCACCTGGCACCGGCCCTGGCAACTACCGCGTCACCTGAACACAGCCAGGCCCTTCCCCGTCCGGTGGTTGGCCGAGCGAGGAAGCTTGATGGCATTGCCCAGAATCAAATCCTTCACTTCCAACGCCGTCAAGTCAGGGGCACGGCAACGATACAGCGCGGCGATACCTGCGACATACGGCGCCGCCATGCTTGTGCCACTCATTCGTTCATAGAACGCCTGATTGTTGCAGCGGCGTTCAGTAGACGAATACACATTCACCCCGTAGCCCATGACGTCAGGCACGACGCGCCGCCCCACGGCGCCGCTCGCGGAGAAAGTGGCCACGTTGCGCTCGAAGTCGACTGCCCCTACAGCCAGTGCCTCGGGAAAGGCCGCTGGGTAACCAACCGTGTCGGGTCCACTGTTGCCCGCGGCGACAATGGGCAGGATGTTGCTGTCCAACAGCCGACGCAGCATGGCCTGCAGCGCGCGTTGATTCAGCAGGTAGTCCGCTTCGGAGATGCCCGGCGGCGGCTGGAGGGGGAACCCCAGCGAGAGGTTGACCACGGCGGGACGCGAGGCGTTCTCCGGACGGCTGAACTGGTGCAGCAGCCACTCCATGCCGGCGGCCACGCGGCCCAGGCTGGTGCGGATGGTCTCCGACTCGATGACGGACGCGGCGTACAGGTCCACTTCCGGGGCGACGCCGTGGTGCACGCCCGCGGCGATGCCGCACACGTGGGTGCCGTGGCCGTCCGGATCGAACCCGCGCACGTCGCGCGCCGGGTTGTGAGGCGAGTTGGGGAAGAGCGAGACGTAGCGGAACTGGATGGTCTTGCTCGCGTGCTCCGGGTGGTCCGCGTCCACGCCGGTGTCCAGGATGCCCAGCATCACGCCGGCGCCCCGGATGCCCTGGGCGTGCGCCAGGGGGACTCCGGACTCGTCGGGCCATTCGCGCTGCGCGAGCGAGCTCATGCCGCGGTTGCGCGGCCCCGTCTGTCCGGCCGACACCGGGCCCGGGAAGGACAGGGGCACCACGTCCGGGATGAACTCGAACTCCTTCGCCAGCTCTCCCCGGGCCGCCGCTTCCGCGTCCTGGGAGTAGAAGTGCGCCATGGTGGCGCCGATGAGCGGCATGAAGCGATAGCTGCCGGCTTCCGCGCCGGTCGGCTCCGTCACGGGCGCGCCCGGCATGGGCGTGGCGTCGACGTCGCGCGCGACCTTGCTGCTCGCGCGCTTGCGGCCGCGGGCCTCCTTGCCGCCGCTGGCGGGCTTCTCGCCCGGCAACGTGGCCGACCTCAAACCGAGGGCGGTGAGGGCTTCGGGGGCCTTCTCGGCGGAGCTGAAGCGCAGCGCGGTGCTGCGGCTGAGGACGCGCTCGCCCCGTGCCGTGCCACGCACTCCGGCCCGGGCCTGCGTCTCGATGGACTCCTTGGGTACCAACAAGAAAGACTTCATGAGGTGTGCTCCTTGAACCACCAATCCGCGCAGGGCCCCGAAGGGGGAGCACCCGCGTGAAGACCGCGCCCACCTGGGGACCCTGACAAGCCCCTTCGGGTTCCGGTGGGTTGGGCTCGCGGGCGTCGCCCGGAGCCATGTCATCGCCTGCCCTCCCCTCTCCCCGCTCGCGGGGCCCAACCGTGTGATTTGACCGCGGCCCCCTGACAAAAAATCACGGGATTTCCGTAATAGACACCTCTTGTCTGGTGTCTCGGTCCTCGCTCGGCTTCCCTGAACCTCCGGAAAGACAACGGATTCCCCCCGTGGAACGAGGGCAATGCCTGGGGTCGCACAGGGGGTCTGTCCGCCAGCGGATGTGGGGAAGGGGCAGGCAGGAGGGGCGTGGGCGCGAGGGGGCGTTCGCGTGGGGCTTGCGAATCCAGCGGGCGTGGGGTGGAAAAAGAGGTGGAGGGAAGCCCGGGATGCGCCGATTGTTCGCGTTCCATCCTCCGGGCCTTTGCCCGGGCGGGTCCCTGGCCTTTCTGGAGCCCCCTTGATTCCCTATTGGCATGCCCCCTCGTTCAAGCTGGGGCCCCTGGAGCTGAACCCCTTCAACGTCTTCGTGGCGGCGGGCATCCTGCTGGCCGCGAAGCTGCTGACGAAGCAGGCGGAGCGCGAGGGGTTGGATCCCAACCCGCTGGCGGACTTCGCGATGTGGGGGGTGGCGGCCGGAATGCTCTTCGGCCACTGGGTGCACCTGTTCTTCTACCACCCGGAGGAGCTGTCCAAGAGCCCGTTCCAGATTCTGAAGTTCTGGGATGGCCTGTCGTCCTTTGGCGGCCTGTTGGGCGGCATCCTGGCGGCGGTGGTGTTCTTCCGGATGAAGAAGCTGCGCTTCGGCGACTACGCGGACAGCTTCGCGCTGGGCGTGGCGCCGGGGTGGGCGGTGGCGCGGCTGGGGTGCTTCGCGGTGCACGACCATCCGGGCAAGCTGACGGACTTCTTCCTGGCCGTGCAGTTCCCCAACGGAAACCGGCACGACCTGGGCTTCTACGACGCCATCGTGCTGTTCACCCTCACCGGCATCCTCTACGCGGTGCGCGACATGCCTCGGATGAAGGGGCGGCTGCTGCCGCTCCTGGCGCTGCTGTACGCGGTGTCCCGCTTCTGCCTGGACTTCCTCCGGGCCACGGACCTGTCGTACGTGGACGCGCGCTACTTCGGCCTGACGCCCGCGCAGTACGGCAGCCTGCTGCTGGTGGCGTACGGCGTGTGGGGGCTGCTGCGCAAGCAGACCGCGAGCGCGCCTTCGCACAAGCCGCCGGCGCCGCAGGGACGGGTGGAGACCGCGCGCTAGGTCCGGGCGTCTGGCGTTTGGCTTCGTGACGGAGGGGGTTTCCACGTGAAGGCACTGGCGTACGACGCGCTGATGGCGCCGCTGGGGTGGGTGGGGCTCAACGCCGCCCGGCGGCACCTGGTGGAGGGGCTTGCCGGCAAGGTGCTGGAGGTGGGCGCGGGCACGGGCCTGGCCCTCCCGGGCTACCCGGCCACGGTGGCGTCGGTGACGGCGGTGGACGTGGACCTGGGGGCGCTGGCCCGGGCGCGGGCGCGCAGGAGCGGCGTCGCGCTGCTCCAGGCGGATGCGCAGGCGCTGCCGTTCACGGAGGCGTCCTTCGACGCGGTGGTGTCCAGCCTGGTGTTCTGTTGCGTGGACGCGCCGGCCACCGCGCTCGCGGAGGTGATGCGGGTGCTGCGGCCGGGCGGCGAGCTGCGCCTGCTGGAGCACGTGCGCGCGCCCCAAGGGGCCCTGGCCACCGCGCAGGACCTGCTGACGCCCGCGTGGCGGAAGCTGTCCGGCGGCTGCCGCCTCAACCGCGACACCTTCCGGCTGGTGGAGAGCGCGGGCTTCCGCATCCTCAAGCGCGAGCAGCGCCTGGGCGGCGTGGGCGAGTTCATCTTCGCGCGCCGGCCCTGAAGCCCCTGGGTGGAACCGACCCGTCCTGACAGGTCGGAAGTGACCTGCCAGGGCAGGTTTCCGGAAGCGATGTCAGAGGTCACTTTAGGATGGCGTGCGTCGCGGTGGACCGACCCACCGCGTCCCATCCCCGAGGCCCTGACGCATGACGCGCACTCTTCCCTCACTCCTCGCACTGCTGCTGCTCGCCGGCTGTGGACCCGACGCGGCCCCGGGCGCCGAGCCTGGACTCGCGAGAGCCTCCGAGGCCCTGGAGGACTCCGACCGCCAGGGAGGCACCACCCCGCGCGAGGGCTCCGTGCGGCTGCCCACCGGCGTCACGCTCCGCTACGTGGAGCAGGGCCGCGGCGACGGGCCCGCCGTCGTCTTCCTGCACGGCTACACGGATTCACACCACACCTGGGACCTGGACCTGCCCCACTTCCCGCGCGACGTGCATGTCTACGCGCTGGACCAGCGGGGCCACGGCGATTCGTCCCGCCCGGCGTGTTGCTACACGCAGCAGGCGTTCGCGAAGGACGTGGTGGCCTTCCTGGACGCGAAGCGCCTCTCGCGCGCCGTGCTGGTGGGCCACTCCATGGGCAGCTTCATCGCGCAGCAGGTGGCGCTGGACTCCCCGGGCCGCGTGAAGGCGCTGGTGCTCGTGGGCTCCGCGCCCACGGTGGCGGGCAACGAAGTGGCGCTGGGGTTGAAGGAGTTCGTCGACACGCTGACGGACCCCGTGGACCCGGCGTTCATCCGCGACTTCCAGGCCAGCACCTTCCACGCGCCGGTACCGGCGTCCTACCTGGACACGCTGGTGGCGGAGAGCTCCAAGCTGCCCGCGCGCGTGTGGCAGGACGCGCTGGACGGCCTCATCGCGGAGGACCACGCCGCGCGCCTGGGACGCCTGCGCGTGCCCACGCTCATCATCAGCGGCGACCACGATGGCTTCTTCTCCGTGGACGAGCAGCGCGCCCTGGCCCGCGCCATCCGTGGCTCGAAGTACCTGCTCTATCCGGACACCGGCCACGCCCCGCACGCCGAGCGCCCGCGGCGCTTCGTGGACGACGTGCGCCACTTCCTGGAGCGCCTGTAGCCGCGGCCTGACGGGAGGGCGCCCCCCGCGCTCAGGCCCCGGCTGCCTGTGACGCGGAGGTCTGCGGGCCCGGGTCGGACCGGGCCAGCACCGCCACCGCCACGAGGATGAGCAGGCCGCCCAGGCCCTGACGGAGCGACAGGCGCTCGCCCAGGAAGAGCGCGCCCAGCACCACGGCCATCACCGGCTCCAGCGTGGAGAGCAGCGACGTGTTCACCGGCCCGATGCGCTTGAGGCCCGCGAAGAAGGTGAGCATGGCCACCACCGTGGACAGCAGCGACAGGCCCATCACCGCGCCCCATCCCCCCGGCGTCCGGGGGAAGGACGGGCCCTTCACCAGCATCAGCAGGCCGAACGCGAGCCCCGCCGACAGCGGGACGACGGTGCTCGCCGCGAGCGGCCCCGCCGGGCCCACCACGCGCGCGCTGGACAGGACGTAGAGCGCGTAGATGACCGCCGACAGCACGCCCAGGGCGATGCCCAGCGGCTCCGCGTCCGGGCCGGGATCCACCGTGAGCGCCGTGCCGCACAGGGCCAGCCCCACCGCCAGCCAGCGCGGACGGCTCAGGTGTTCGCGGCCCAGGGCCACCTGGAGCACCGCCACCAGCGCGGGGAACAGGTACAGCAGCAGCGCCACCAGCCCCGCGGACGCGTGCTGGAGCGCGATGAAGTAGGCGCTGCCTTCCGCGAAGTAGCCCAGCGCGCCCAGCAGCACCAGGCCGCCCAGCACCCGGCCCCGGGGCCAGCGCCCGCCCCTGGCCACCATCACCCCGGCGAGCACCAGGCCCGCCAGCGTGAAGCGCAGGAACAGCAGCGTGGGCATGTCCGCGCCCGCCGCGTAGGCGAGCCGCGCGAACAGCCCCAGCGCGCCAAAGGAGGCGCCGGAGAGAGCGACGAGGAGGAAGCCAGTGGTGCGGGTCTGCATGGCGCGCGGGGCGCACGCTGACCCAGACCGGGCCCGCTGTCACGCGGGCCCCGGCCGAGGGCCCTTGGCTACCAGTTCTTCACGGATTGGAGGTCGAACACGTCCGGGAAGCCGCCCTTGCGCAGGAGCTCCGCGGCCACCGCGCTGCGGCCGCCCGCCGCGCAGTACACCACCACGGGCGTGCCCACCGGGCCCACCTCCGACAGGCGCTGGGCCAGCACCTGCACGGGGATGTTGCGGGCGGCGTCCGGGTGTCCCTGCTGGAACTCCTCCGGGGTGCGCACGTCCAGCAGCACGGCGCCGTGGGCGACCAGTTCGTGGGCCTTCTGCGAGCGTTCCTGAGGCGTCATGCCTTCATCGTAACCCCAAGCCCCCGGCCCGGCCGGGCCGAAAACTGGAGCCCCCTTCCCTGGACGCTACAGTCCTGTAACGACACCCATGCGACTCGACAAGCACACCCTGCTCCACCAACTGGCCGACCGGCTTCAGCAGAGCGACCGGCTGGCCCACCGCGCGGAAGCCGACGCCCGCGAGGCCGCGCGCAGCCTCGCCACCGAGTCCGAGAAAAAGGAGGACGGCCGCGCCGCCATCGAGTACGGCAGCCTGGCCACGGGGCAGGCCCAGCGCGCCCGCCGCCTCCAGGAGGAGCTTCAGGCGCTCACCGCCTTCGGCCAGAAGGAGCTGCCCCGCTTCCCGCGCCAGGGACCCGTGGGCCTGGGCGCGCTGGTGGACGTCAGCACCGAGGACGAGGACGGCTTCGCCGAGCGCACCTTCTTCGTCCTCCCCGCCGGCGCGGGCACGGAGCTCACCGGCCCCGGCGGCGACGGCTTCCTCTCCGTCATCACCCCCAGCTCTCCCGTGGGCCGCGCCCTGCTGGGCCGCCGCGCGGGCGACACCGTGGAGGTGACGCTCGCGGGAGAGGTGCGCGAATGGACCGTGCTGGAGGTCGCCTGAAGGCGCCCGCTACTCCCCGGTGGGCCCCGGCGCCGCCTGCGCGGTGAGCCACTCCTCCGGGATGTCGCCCCGGGGCAGCTCCAGGGTGAACGTGGAGCCCTCGCCGGGAGCGCTGGCGGCGCGCACCGTGCCGCCGAACGCCTCGACAATCTGGCGGGTGATGTAGAGCCCCAGCCCCAAACCGCCGTAGTGCCGGTCGCTCACCGCGCGCTCGAAGCGCTCGAAGATGCGCGTCAGGTCGTCCGGCGCGATGCCGATGCCGTGGTCCTTCACGGTGAGCCGCGCCAGCGTGCCCCGCGCCTCCACGCCCACCACCACCGGCTGGCCCGCGCCGTACTTGAGCGCGTTGGACACCAGGTTCGTCACCACCTGCTCCAGCCGCAGCCGGTCCCACCGGCCCACCACCGGCACCGGCGCCTCCAGGCCCAGCTCCGTGCCGCTCTGCGCCGCCGCGGCGGAGAAGCGGTAGAGGATCTCCGCCGCCACGCTCGCCAGGTCCAGCTCCTCCAGCTCCAGCCGCAGCCGGCCCGCGGTGATGCGCGACACGTCCAGCAGGCTGTCCACCAGCCCCGACAGCCGGCGCACCTGACGCTGCACCACGTCCAGGGCCTCCGCGACGCGCTCGGTGGGCACCTCCCTGCCCTCGCGCGCCAGCACCACCACCTGCTTCTGGAGCAACTGCACCTTGAGGCTCAACGGCGTGAGCGGCGTCTTGAGTTCGTGGCTCGCGATGCCCAGGAACTCGTCGCGCTGGCGCACCGCCTCGCGCGCCTCGCGCAACAGCCGCGCGTTCTCCAGGAAGAGCGCGGTGCGGTGGGCCAGCTCCACCAGGAAGGACTCCTCGTCCGCGCCGAAGGCATGCCGTACGTCCGAGCGCAGCACCAGCAGCGCGCCCAGCACGCCGCCGCGCGCGCCCAAAGGAACGCTCAGGCATCCGTGCGGGCCCACCTCGCGCATCAGCCGCGCGTGCTCCGCGTCCCGCGCGGCGGCGGCCACGTGCTCCTCGGAGAGGATGGGCAGGCGCCCCACCGCCCCGGAGGAGAAGACCGCGGGCAGGTCGCCCGACACGGAGGGATCCGGCAGATGGCGGCCGAGCAGCTCGCGCAAGAGCCCGTGCCGGCCCGAGTCCCGGTGCAGCGACGCCGCCACGCGCAGGCCCTCCTCCAGCGGGGTGGCGCCCGGAGCCCTCAGGATGAACACGGCACCATCGCCCAGCGCGGGCACCAGCAGTTGGAGCAGCGGCTCCAACGGCGCCTCCGCGTCCACCGACGCGCCCAGGAGCGCGCCCGCCTCCGCCAGCAGGCGCGAGGCGTCCCGCATCGGAGCGGGCAGCACCTCCACCGCGCGGGTGCGCAGGAGCGCCGCGGCGGCTTGTCCATCTCCCCCCATCACCGGCACCGCCTCGGCCTTCAGCAGGGCGTGCGCCCCGTCCGGGCGGCGCACCCGCCACACCGCCGCGGCCACCGCCTCACCCGCCAGGGCCCGCGCCAGCGGCGCTTCGTGCGGAGGCAGCGGTGTGCCGTCATCCCGCACCCATTCGCACCCAGGCAGACGGGCCTGGTCCAGGTGCGGGGGCGCCGGAATGCCGAAGTGCACCGTGGCTTGCGCGTTGAAGGCCATGACGCGGCCCGTGCGGTCCACGAGGACGAAGCCTTCGTCGGAGCCCCCGGGGCTCCCTCCGTCCATGACGCGCGCCGACAGGGTGGGTGCGTCCGCGTCCGTCATGCGGGGATCCGACTCCGGGCGGGAGGCTTTGGACGTGGCGCCAGAAGACATGCCGAGGCTCTCCGCACGCATCATGGTGTCATCTCCGCCTCCCGGGAAGGAAGACGGATCCCAAAGCCCGCTTCACCTTCAATCACAGGGAATGCTTTGCATCCTCACGCTCTTCCCATAGGCCCCTTGCCTGCATGGCGGCGATCCTCAATCGTTCGCCTGTCCACGTCCGCGTCCCGGGACGTTCCGTCCGCACGGCCAAGTTCTTCCACCGCGAGCCCTCCGCATGCAGACGCCGTTCACCCGGCCTGACGGCACCACTCCCACCGAGCGCCGCTTCCGGCAGGTCATCGACACGCTCCAGGAGGTCGTCTTCCAGACGGACGCGGAGCGGACCTGGGCCTTCCTCAATCCCGCGTGGACGGAGGTGACGGGCTTCCCCGTGGAGGAGTGCCTGGGCCGGCCCGCGCTGGACTTCGTGCACCCGGATGACCGGGAGCGCGCCCTGGCGGTGTGCCAGGCCCTGTTCACGCGCGAGCGCGAGTACGTCCAGCACGAGGTGCGCTACCTCACGCGCGACGGGGGCTTCCGCTGGGTGGAGGTGTTCGCGCGGGTGACGGTGGACGACGACGGCACGCTGCGGGGCATGGCGGGCACCCTCAACGACATCACCGAGCGCAAGCGCACGGACGACGCGCTGGCCCGGCGTGAGCGCTACCTCACCGCGCTGGTGGACATGCAGCAGCGCCTGCTGTCGGTGCCCGGGGGCGGGGACCTGTACGCCACCGCGCTGGCGCCGCTGGGACAGGCCGCGGGCGCGAGCCGCGTCTACGTCTTCGAGACGCACACCAACGCGCAGGGCACGCTCGTGTGCAGCCAGCGCGCGGAGTGGTGCGCGCCCGGCGTGACGCCCGAAATCGACAACCCGCTCCTCCAGGAGCTGCCGGTGAAGCCGGACCTGGAGCGCTGGGTGCCCATCCTGGAGCGCGGCGAGGTCGTCACCGGCCGCGTGGCCACCTTCCCCGCCAGCGAACGGGCGCTGTTGGATCCACAGGGCGTGCTGTCGCTGCTGGTGCTGCCCCTGCGCATGCAGGGCCGGCTGGTGGGCTTCGTGGGGTTCGACAACTGCTTCGAGGCGCGCGAGTGGGACCGGCTGGAGGTGGACCTCCTGTCCGCGGCCAGCGGCGCCATCTCCGTGTCGCTGGAGCGGCGCGCGTCGGAGCGGGCGCTGCGCGAGCACGAGCACCGCTTCCGCCAGCTCGCGGAGAACGCGTCCGACGTGCTGTACCTCTACCGCCGCGAGCCGCCGCGCGGCTTCGCGTACGTCAGCCGCGTGGCGCACGCCAAGCTGGGCCTGGGCCCGGAGGCGCACTACGCGGATCCAGAGCTGTGGTACCGCCAGGTGCACCCGGAGGACCGCGGCGCGCTGGAGCGCCTGCTGGAGTCGCCCCAGACGGTGGACGGCGCGACGGTGGAGCTGCGCTTCCTCAGGCCCGACGGGCGCCTGTTGTGGCTGGAGCACGTGGTGGCGCCGGTGACGGACGCGTCGGGCCGGGTGGTGGCGGTGGAGGGCCTGGCGCGCGACATCACCGAGCGGCGCCAGGTGGAGGAGGCCCTGAAGCGCTCCGAGGCCAGCCTGCGCGCGCTGATGGAGGGCTTCCCCGACCCCGCGGCCATCGAGCGCGACGGCCACATCGTCTACGCCAACGCGGTGCTCGTCACCACGCTGGGCTTCGAGCGCGCGGAGGAGCTGGTGGGCCGCCGGCTGTCGGAGTTCCTGGCGGACGTGCCGGGCCCGGGCACGCCCTCCACCGACACGCCGACGCTCACCAGCGAGCGCCGGCTGGTGCTGCGCGACGGGCGCACGCGCGTGGTGGAGCTGGCGTCGCTGCCCCTGCGCTTCGACGGTCAGCCGGCGGTGGTGTCCATCGCGCGCGACGTGACGGAGCAGCGCCAGATGCAGGCGAGGCTGACGCTGGCGGACCGGCTGGCGTCGGTGGGCACGCTGGCGGCGGGCATCGCGCACGAAATCAACAACCCGCTGGCGTTCGTGCTCTCCAACCTGGCCTTCCTGTCGGATGAGTTCCGCCACCACCTGTCGCCCCACCCGTCCTCGCGCGGGGTGCGCCCGCCGGACGTGACGGAGTGGCAGGAGGTGCTGGGCGAGGCGTGCGAGGGCGCCGAGCGCGTGCGGCAGATCGTCCGCCAGCTGAAGACGTTCTCGCGGCCGGACGAAGAGCGCATGACGCCGGTGGACGTGCACGCGGTGCTGGACTCGGTGGTGATGATGGCCGCCAATGAGATCCGCCACCGCGCGCGGCTGCGGCGCGACTACGGCACGGTGCCCCAGGTGATGGCCAACGAGGGCCGGCTGTGCCAGGTGTTCCTCAACCTGGTGGTGAACGCGGCGCAGGCCATCCCGGAGGGCTCCGCGCACGCGCACGAGGTGGTGCTCGCCACGCGCGCGGAGGGCGGACACGTGGTGGTGGAGGTGCGCGACACGGGCAGCGGCATCGCGCCGGAGGTGCTGGGCCGCATCTTCGATCCGTTCTTCACCACCAAGCCCGTGGGCGTGGGCACCGGCCTGGGGCTGTCCATCTGCCACGGCATCATCAGCGGGCTGGGCGGGGAGATCGCCGTGGACAGCACCGTGGGCCAGGGCAGCACCTTCCGCGTGGTGCTGCCCGCGCCGCCGCCCACCCCCGCGCCCCAGGCACCGGAGGCCCCCGCGCCGGCCACGCCCGCGGTGCCCCGGGGCCGCGTGCTGGTGGTGGATGACGAGCCCGCGGTGGGCCGCGTGCTGCAGCGGCTCTTGCGCGGCCACGACGTGGAGGTGGCCACCAGCGGCCGGCAGGCCCTGGAGCGCATGGCGCGGGCGCCGGACTTCGACGCGGTGCTGTGCGACGTGATGATGCCGGACCTGGCCGGCCGGGACGTGTACGAGGCCGTGCGGCGCGACCACCCGGGGCTGGAGCGCCGCTTCGTCTTCGTGTCCGGCGGGGCCTTCACCGCGGGCGCGCGCGAGTTCCTGGAGCGCATCCCCAACCCGCTCCTGGAGAAGCCCTTCGACGAGGCCCGCGTGCGCGGCGCCGTGGAGGAGCTCGTGCGCCACGGCCCGCCGGACGCGGCCTGACGCGGAGGCGAAGCGGCGCGGATCCGCTCCATCGGTCATCGGGAGGAGGGTCCTCCCGCTGACCGATGCGCTGGGGGAGGGGCTCTGCGAGCGTGTGCTCGTCCGCCCGCTCCCATCACAAGGTCGTGCCGCGCATGAACCGCACCAAACTGCTGCTGTCCCTCGCTGGCTTGCTGTTCGTGGGCGCGCTGGCGCTCGACGCGTTCTCCACCTTCCGGCAGGCCCCGGCGACCCAGCCCACGGACTCCGGATACGAATTCGACCGGCTCCCCAACGGGCACCTGCGCCGGCGCTATACGACCCCCGCGCCAGCGGCGGCCCCGTCCCCTGTGGACCAGACCCACACGGTGGTGCAGCCGGGCGAGGCGCCCATCCAGCTGGTGCTGCCCGTGACCGTGGGCCAGCCGGCGTCCGGCAGGGCCGGGCCGGTGGAGCTCACGGGCAAGCTGTCCGGCGCGTACGTGAAGGCGGGGCCGGGTGAGGCGTTCGCGTGGTTCGAGCTGTCGGCGCGCTCTCCGGAGAACCCCCAGCGCGTGCCGGTGAACCTGGCGCTGGTGGTGGACCGCTCCGGCTCCATGGAGGGTGGCAAGCTGGCCGACGCGAAGCGCGCCTCCCAGGCGCTGGTGAAGCAGCTCAAGACGGGGGACCGGCTGGCCCTGGTGCACTTCGGCTCCGACGTGACGGTGGCGCCCAGCGTGGAGATCAACGACGCCACGCGCGCCACGCTGCTGAAGACCATCGACGCCATCCAGGTGAACGGCTCCACCCACATGAGCGGCGGCCTGACGGCGGCGGCGGAGGCGCTGCGTCCGTACGCGAAGCAGTACCGGGTGACGCGCACCATCCTGCTGAGCGACGGCCAGCCCACCGACGGCGTGACCTCCCGCGAGGGCCTCTTCTCCGTGGTGGGCAAGATGCGCGAGGCGGGCATCACCGTGAGCGCGCTGGGCGTGGGCGCGGGCTTCGACGACGTGCTGATGCGCGGCATGGCCGAGCGCGGCGGCGGCTTCTCCGGCTTCATCAACGATTCGGCGGAGCTGGCCGCCATCTTCACGCGCGAGCTGGACCAGGCCGCCAGCACCGTCGCCCGCGACGTGAGCCTCACGCTGACCCTGCCGCCGGGCGTGAGCGGCCTGGAGGTGATGGGCCTGCCCTCCACGCGCACGGGCAACACCGTGCACGTGCCCCTGTACGACCTGACGGGCGGCCAGTCCGCGCGCGTGGTGGCCAAGGTGACGCTGGCCGCGCCCTCGGACGCGACCGACCTGACCGTGCTGGACGCGGCGCTGTCGTACGTGGACGTGACGGCGGACCTGCCCGCCCAGGTGAAGCTGGCGCTGGGCGCGAAGGTGACGAACGACGACCAGGTGGTGCACGCCAACCTGGACCGGGACGTTCGGGTGCACGCCATCCGCGCGCTGGGCACGCAGCAACTGCACGCGGCCGCGGAGGCGATGAAGAGTGGAAACCGCAGCGGAGCGCTCGACCTGCTGGGCAGCGCGCGTCGACTCTTCGGCAGCTCGGCGGACGCGCTCGCGGGGGAGCTTGCGGACCTGGACCAGACCCAGGCAGCCTATCGCAACGCCCAGAGCGACGATGACGTCCGGCGCGAGGTCTTCAGCCTCAAGAAGAAGACGATGAAGAACTTCGGACAGAACAACACCTACTAGTCACTCCAGCCGTACGGAACGGTGCGCCATGTCGCTCTCCATCCAACTCATCCGGCGGGAGGACTTCGAGTCGCGCTGCCTGTACGCGCTCGTGGGGGCCGGGGCCATGGCCCTGGTGGCCGGCGTCGCGCGGCAGGTGCTGCGCGTCCCGGTGGAGCCCGGCTACTTCGCGCTGATGGCGGCGGCCGTCACCGCCGTGAGGCCCCAGGCGGCGTACAGCTTCCTGGTGCGCGCGGCGGTGGTGCTGCTGCCGGCCCTGCCCTACGTGCTGGGCGCGCCGTCGCCCTGGCGGCACGCGGCGGCGGGCGCCATCGCCGCGGGCCTGCTCGCGTGGCGCGGCCACGGGCGCGACGGCGTGGGAACCCCCGCCCAGCTCGCGCTCGGCGCCGGGGCCGCCGCCGTCACCACGGTGCTGGGGCTGTACGTCCAGGACGTGCTCAACGCGCGCTTCCTCCCGAACCTGGGCTACTTCCCGCTGCTCGTGGACTACGCCGTGGTGGCGCTCTTCTGGAGCATCGGCACGCTGCCGGTGAACCTGGCCATCGACCTGGACCCGGTGGCCACGTGGGGCATGCGACTGGAGGCCACGCTCACCGGCGAGGTGCGCGGCCTGGTGACCCGCGCGCTCACCCTCTACCGCCAGAGCCTGGCGGAGTCGCGCAAGCTGGCCACGGGTCCGGGCGGCGCGAAGCTCCAGGCCGTGCTGAGGAAGCTGGCCCGGGGCGCCTTCACGCTCGCGGAGTCCCACGCCGAACTGGAAGCCCAGCTGTCCGCCGCGGCCCAGGGCAGCGTGGATTCGCAGGTGCAGGAGCTGAAGAAGCGCGCCCAGGACGCACAGGACGGCGTGGCCCGGCGCCAGCTGGAGCGCGCCGCCGCCTCCCTGGGAGAGGAGCTCAACCACCTGGACGCGCTGTCGCGGCGGCAGGAGCGCCTCTTCGCCCAGCTGCATGCCCAGGTGGCCCTGCTGGAGCGGGCCCGCGTGTGCTTCATCGGGGCCCGGGCCACGTCCCTGCCGGGCGCGGGCGACACAGCGCAGGCCCTGGCCGACAAGCTCTCCGCCCTGGACCTGGAGTCCTCCGGCGCGGAGGGGGTGCCGCAGGCCGCCCCGCGCGTCCCCGCGAGCCGGGCCTAGACGACGGCTCACGGTTCTCGCTCGGCAGGTGGCGTCCGAGGCCGAAAACTCGGCCCCGGCGACCGACCGGACGTCCAGGAATCGCGACCTCTGGTTTCGCTCCCGCCCCCGGGTGCGCCGCCGGTCACTTCGCGGGAGGGCGCGGGGAGGCGCGCGTGCGCTTGCGCGCTGGGACGGCGGCCTTCCTCGCGACGTGGGGCGTGTGCAGCTGGTCGGCGATGCGCTGCTCGATGTCCTCGCGCGTGCGCCGGCTGACCTCCAGCGCGGCGTTGATGCGCTCGCGCACGATTTCGGCCTGGGCCTCCGCGGCGGCGCGGTACTCGGCGATGTCCGGGCGCACGACGCGGCGGCCCTCGTTGAGGGCCGGGGCGCTCGCCGTCTTCCTGGGGGCGCTCTTGCGCCGCGCCGGGCGCCCCGCCGCCTGGGTCCCACCGCCCGGATGCTCCTGTGCCTTGCGCGCCATCTGTCCCGCCCCCTCGTGCGATCGCTCGCGTCTGTGAGCGGAAAGGTGGGGTGTGGGCTCCCGGCACGGAAGTCTGGCCCCGGGTCGGAGGGAGTCCGGCCTGCCAGACGCCCGAACCGCCCGACAAAGTACGGTTGCGTCAGCAGTGGGGCTTCTCAATGCTTCCAGGAAGACGCTAAGAGGTGCCTCGCCGTTCTTGAGCCAAGGGCCCTCCGGGCTGATAGCTCAGGAACCGCCGCATCGCCCCAGGGCCGGGATGCGAGCGAGCCTTCGTGCCCTGTGCACCTCCGGCGGATGGGATTTCACGCCGGAGCCATCGTGAGGGGATACCCGTGGCGGTCTCTTTCCTGAACCGGAAGCACAACCTCGACCGGATGTCGCTGCGCGACCTGGTCTATTCGTTCTTCACCTACTACGCCGTCGTTGCCTACATCCTCATCGGCATCACCTGCATCGTGCTGTCGGTGAAGTGGTTCGACCACCCGGCGCGCATGGCGGCGGCGGTGGCGGTGGCCACGGTGGCGTACCCGTTCGGCTGGTACCTCATCCACCGGTACATCCTGCACGGCCGGTTCCTCTACAAGTCCGCGGCGACGGCGGTGACGTGGAAGCGCATCCACTTCGACCACCACCAGGACCCGCACGACCTGCGCGTGCTCTTCGGCGCGCTGCACACCACCCTGCCCACCATCGCGCTGGTGCTCACGCCGATTGGCTACCTCATCGGCGGGCGCTCGGGCGCGGCGGCGGCGCTGGGCTGGGGCATGGTGACGACGTGCTTCTATGAGTTCTGCCACTGCATCCAGCACCTCAACTACGCGCCCCAGCAGAAGTGGCTGAAGGACATCAAGCGGCTGCACATGTCCCACCACTTCCACAACGAGCAGGGCAACTACGGCATCACCAACTACTTCTGGGACCGCGTGTTCGGCACGCTGTACGAGAAGGCGGCGGACAAGCCCAAGAGCGCCACCGTCTTCAACCTGGGCTACACCGCCGAGGAGGCCCAGAAGTACCCCTGGGTGGACAAGCTCTCCGGCGGCACCCGCGGGGACGGACACCCGCGCCGCTTCTGGCAGGCCGAAGGGCTGAGCGCGCCGGACGCCTCCGGCGAACAGCCGTAGCGCCCCGCCCCGCTTCACCCGGACCTCCCCGCGCGCCCGCCGCCGGGGAGGTCTTCGTTTGTCCAGCGTCAGGCGGAGAGCGACCCGGTCCGGTCGCGCTCGCGCCCCTCGCGCAAGAGCCTGGCGGACAGGGGCGGCAGGGGGTGCACGCGCGCCGCGAGACACGCCGCGCTGCCCCCGGCCAGGTGGAATTGATCCAACCGCACGCAGACGGGCCAGCGGCCCAGGCCGCGCAGCAGCGCCTCCACGCGGGGCGAGCGCGCGCCGATGATGACGGTGTCTCCCACCTCCACCAGGTTGAGCCCGAACGCGAGCGCGTCCTCGCGGCGGACGGGCACCAGCTGCTGGATGCCCTCCGTGCGCGACAGCGTGCGCAGCGCCTCGGGGGTGAAGGCCTCGAGGCACACGAGCGCGGTGCCGTCGGACAGGACGGTGAGCGCGGTGTCCAGGTGGAAGAGGTACGGGTCGCACAGCTCCAGCGGCGTGACGGGCACGGCGAGGAAGGCCTCCAGCACGCCCGCGGCCCGCTGCGTGGAGCGCGGGCCGAAGCCCAGCAGGGCGCCCCGGCCCGCGGGCAGCATGGCCACGTCCCCGCCTTCGATGTGCGCGCGCGGCGGCTCGATGACGTCGAAGCCGCGCGCGGACAGCCACCGGGCGCGGGCGCACTGCTCGCTCCGGCGCTGTCCGTGGCGCATGGTGGCCAGCAGCGCGCGCAGCTCGCCTTCCTGCGACACGAGCACCGCGTTGTCCTTGGCGAAGACGGAGTCGAACGCGCCGTGCACGAAGGGCAGCTCGAAGAAGCCCGCCCCCGCGTCGCGCAGCGCGCGCAGGAAGGCCCGGTGCTGGCGGCAGGCGCGCCGCCACGCGACCGCGCCGGGCTTCATGTGCGGGTTGATGTTCCAGGCGACCTGATACGCGCAGTCGCGAGAGCGGACATGGTCTTTCTCGCAGCGCACCTGACTGACGGCGAAGGTGGCGGGAGCGATGTGGCCTGTGTGCAAGGTCATCCCCATACATGTGGTCGGAAGGCACTCCCGCCTTCCGAAGACGTGGGGAGAGGGTGCGCACCATGAGCGGGCTTGGCGAGGTGGCGGAGGGCGCGGAGACGGAGGACGCACGCCTGTCTGAGCGCCTTCACCGGGCCCTCTTGCGCTTCAACCAGTCCCGACTGGCGCCGGGGTTTCCCACCGACGGCTGGCAGGTGACCGTGCAAGCGGAGGCGCGCCTGCGCCTGCTGGAAGGCGGCTACGTGGAGGCCGAGCGGCAGCGCGTGGCCGCCTGGGCCGCCGAGGCGCCGGAGGACGCGGACGGGTTCCTCGCCTGGTTCGAGGACCTGAGGGTGTCAGGACCCGGCCAGAGGGATCCGCTGTTCCCCTGGCTGGCGACGCAGGCATCGCTGGAGCAGCTGCGCTGGTTCCTCACGCAGGAGCTCGCGGGCGAGGCGGGCTTCGACGACCTGGTGGCGCTGACCCAGCTTCAGCTCCCCACGCGGGCGAAGCTGGAGCTGGCGCGCAACTACTGGGACGAGATGGGCCGCGGGCGCGAGGACGCGATGCACGGGCCGATGCTCGCGGAGATGGCCGCGAGGCTGGGGCTGAAGCCCACCGACGCGGACACCGTGTGGGAAGCGCACGCGCAGGCGAACCTGCTCTGCGCCTTCGCCTTCAACCGCCGCTACGCGTTCCACGCGGTGGGCGCGCTGGGCATCGTGGAGGAGACGGCGCCGGGCCGCACGGCCTGCGTCAACGAGGGCCTGAAGCGTCTGGGGTTCGACATGCGGGTGCGGCGCTACTACGCGGTGCACTCGACGCTGGACGTGAAGCACTCCGCGACGTGGAACCGGGAGGTGCTCCACCCGCTGGTGGCCGCGAACCCCGCCTGCGCGCGGCCCCTGGCGGAGGGCGCGCTGCTGCGGCTGGACGCGGGGGCGCGGTGCTTCGAGCGCTACCGCCGGGAGCTGGGCCTGGAGCTGAAGTCGCTCCGCTGACAGCGCATGCCTGGCCGTCCTTCCCCCTGGGCCCTTGCGCGTGTGCGCTGGCCCCGGGGTGCGTCTACCGCACGACGGTGCCTCCGGGTGGAGGGGATGCGCCGGGAACGGAGCGGACGCCAGCTTGGGGGGTTTTCCCAGGCAGAAGCTGGAGGCCCGATGTCCCTGTTCCGATTCACCTGTCCCGCGGTGCTGCTCCTCATGGCGGCGTGCGCTTCCCCGGGCACGTCCTTCGAGGACGTGATGCGCCGCACGAAGCCCCAGCTGCCGACGCCGGCGCGGCCGGATCCGCTGACCTACGGCACCCGGCCGGAGAACCCGGTGCGGGTGGGCTGGGGGGACAAGGGCGTGATGGCGTACTTCAAGCTGCTGCGTGGGCCCCAGGGCCAGGCCGTGGCGTGGCGCCGCATGGGGGACTGCTGCGAGTTCACCCAGGTGGATGGTCAGGCCCATGAACAGGGCCGCCTGACCATCTTCGAGGTGACCTACGAAGGCCTGGATACGCCGGTGGTCCTCTACGTGGACGCCTTCACCGGAGGCAGCGTGTACGCGCCCTGGGGCTTCCTGCTGGACGGCCAGGGGGACGCGCCGCCCCCGACAGGGACGGAGCCGGAGGTCATCGACCTGTAGGCGCTCCCAGGGCCTCGCCTCCGCCCAACCCCGCCCAGGCCCGGTTGAATTCCAAGAATCCATGGGTTTTCAGGACCCATGCGCCGCCCCTTCCGTGGGAGGGCGGCCGTGCATGGCCGCGGAAGCTCGCGGGAGTATGACCTTCCTCCGGCTGTTGAGCGTCACGCTGGCAACCTCCCTGTCTCCAAGGGAGGTGCGGCACTCTCGGCGCTGCGCTAAGCGTTCGACCGCTCTCCGACGGAGGAGGAACCGTGGCGGCTGTGAAGAAGAAGCGTTGGCCCTATGTGGTGGGAGGCGTCCTCGTCCTCCTGGTCGCCATCGTGGCGGTGGTGCTGTCGCGCCTGGACGCCCTCCTGTTGAAGACGGCGCGGGACCAGGCGGCGACGTACTCCCAGAAGCTCGGGCGTCCCATCGAGATTGGCGACATCTCCACGAAGCTGTTCCCCCACGTGGGCGCGCAGATTGAGAACGTCACCGTCGGCGCCGCCGAGGGCGAGGACCTGCCGCTCGTGGAGCTGAAGTCCGTGGACGTGAGCGTGGCGGCGATGCCGCTGCTCACGTCGAAGGGCAAGGACATCCAGGTCCAGAACGCGGAGGTGTCCGGGCTCACCGTGAACGTCCTGCGGCTGGCGGATGGCACCACCAACGTGCAGCGCCTCCAGGAGAAGCTGGCCCAGCAGCAGCCGAAGGAGGAGGCGCCGGAGGAGGAGTCGCCGCCCACGGACCTGTCGGGCGTGCACGTGGAGCGCGCGGCGCTCACCGACGGCACCATCCGCTTCGTGGACCGCGCGGCGGGGCAGCAGGCGCGCGAGCTGGCGGTGCGCGACCTGGACATCGAGGTGAAGGACCTGCGCGTGGGCCAGCCCCTGAAGGTGGACCTGGCGGCGGCGGTGCTGGCGGAGCAGCAGAACCTGAAGATGACGCTCCAGGCGGCGCCGCTGCCGGCGACGCTGGTGCCCACGCCGGAGCAGGTGACGCTGAAGGCGGAGCACATCGACCTGTCCCCGCTGGGGCCGTTCCTGCCGCCGGACGTGGGTCTGCAGGCGGGCACGCTGGACGCGGACTGGAAGGCGGACCTGGGCGGCGCGGTGCCCGGCGGCAAGGGCCCCACGAAGCTCGTGGGCGTCATCAAGGCGCTGGGGATGAAGTTCGCGGGTTCGGAGGGCGGCAAGGCGCTGGACGTGGTGCTCGACACAGACGTGACGGGCGACCTGGCCACGGGCGACCTGGCGCTGGACAAGCTGAAGCTGGACCTGGGCCCCGCGACCCTCTCCGGCAAGGGCAAGGTGAAGGGGCTGCTCACGGACAAGCCCGCGGTGGAGGGCTTCGAGTTGGTGGGGCGCAACCTGGATCCCGCGGTGCTCGCCGAGTACTACCCGCCCCTGCGCAAGCAGCTCAACGGCATGGTGGCCGGCCCCATTGGCCTGGACGTGCGCGGCAGCGGGACGCAGGCGGAGCAGGCGCTGAACATCGCGGTGGACCTGACGCCGGTGCGGCTGCGGGTGCCGGAGCAGCTGACGAAGGACGCGGGCGGCGCGATGAAGCTGCACGCGAAGCTGACGGGCGCGGCGGCGAGCGGCGGCGCGCTGCGCTTCGACGCGAAGGCGGACCTGGACGGCGTGGACCTGCGGCCGGGCCTGCTGGTGAACAAGGCGCCGGGGCAGCGGCTGGAGGTCGCGGCGGCGGGCACGTACGCGCCGGCGAAGACGGGCAGCGGGATGACGGTGAACGTCACCAGCATGACCCTGAACGCGCTGGAGGACACGATGACGGGCACCGCCACGGTGGCCCTGGCCGGCACGGGCAAGAAGGCGACGACCACGTTCAAGGCGAACGTGAAGAGCGCCCGGCTGGACGCGGAGAAGTTGTTGATGAGCGAGGAGCAGGTGCTGGCGCGCACGGGCGGCAAGCCGCCGCCGGAGCCGCCGGTGGACGCCGCGCGCTTCAACGGCTACCGGGGTGACATCCAGTTCGCCATCGCGTCGCTGCGCTACACGGCGATGGACCTGTCCAACGTGACGGGCGTGGTGAAGATGGTGGACGACCTCATCACGGTGGAGAAGTTCTCGACGGGCATCTACGGCGGCAAGGTGGTGGCGGACGGGACGACGATCCGCCTGGGCCCCGTGCCGGAGGCGCGGCCCTTCTCCGCGAAGGTGCAGGTGCAGGGGCTGGAGGTCGCGCAGGCCCTGGCGGCGCGCACGCCGAAGCAGGTGCTGACGGGCAAGTTCAACGGCAACGTGGACGTGCAGGGCGTGGGCTACACGCCGGACAAGCTGCAGCAGACGCTGCTGGGCGGCATCAGCGGCAACCTGCTGGAGGGCACGTTCCTGGGCAAGGACCTGGTGTCGTCGGTGACGGGGCCGCTGTCCAAGGCCCTGCCGTTCGCGTCGAAGGCGCTCAAGGGCGGCGACGTGACGTCCCTGGGCGGGGACCTGCCCTTCAGCGTGACCATCAAGAACGGCGTGGCGCAGCTGAGCAAGCCCATCACCTGGACGCGGCCGGAAGCGGCGATGAGCTTCGACGGCGGCATCAAGCTGGACGGCACGCTGGACCTGACGGGCGGCGTGTCGCTGACGCCCGCGACCATCCACGCGCTGACGCTGGGAAAGGTGACGACGACGGAGGCCATCCCGGTGGGCCTGAAGCTCGCGGGCAAGGCGTGGAGCCCGGACGTGACGGGCGTGGACGTGAAGCCGGCGGCGACGACCCTCGCGAAGCTGGCGGGCGCGGCGCTCGCGGGCAGCCTGCTGGGTGAGAAGGGGAAGATCGTCCAGGACGTCATCACGGGCGGCCAGGACAAGGCCAAGGCCGAAGCGGAGGCGAAGCGCCAGGAGCTGGAGGCGCGCGCCAACGAGGAGCGCAAGAAGCTGGAGGAGCAGGCCCGCGCGGAGCAGGAGAAGGCGAAGCAGCGCGCGTCCGAGGAAGCGAAGAAGAAGCTCAAGGGCCTCTTCGGCGGGAAGTAGCCGCCCGAAGGTCCGGGAGTGACGCGCGCGCCGCGGGGTTCCCAGGGGAGCCTCGCGGCGTTCGCGCTTCCACGGAGTGGCATAGGCTCGCCGCCCATGCTCCTCCGGCTCACGCGCATCGAGGCCGCCGGCTTCCGCTCCCTGCGCGAGGTCGAGCTGCGTCCCCGCCCGTTGCAGGTCGTCCTGGATCCACGCGGAGAGGCCACCCGGGACCTGGTGGCCTTCTTCACGCTGCTGCGGGAGCTGGCGCACGGACGGCTCCAGCAGCACCTGTCCCAGCCGGCCGTGATGGACGGGCTGCGCGGCCCCGTGAAGCTGGGGCTTGGCGTCCACCACGATGACTACCAGGTGGAGCTGCGACACCTCCCGGAGGGCTGGCGCATCTTCCGCGAGGAGCTGCACCTGCTCGCGGGAATGTCGCTCCCCTTCGTCGAGCCCCCTTCCCATCCCCCGTGCGAGGAGGCCCGGCTCTCCACCTTCCCACCCGGGCCCACCCCCAGCAGCGAGGGCGGAGGCGAGGCGGAGTGGCTGGGAGAAGTCGCGGACCGGGTGTCTCGGGACACGAACGGGTTCCTGCGTGGCTTCCGCGCCCAGCCCGCCAGCGGCTTCGACGTGGAGGGAGTGTCGTTCCTCGTTCTGGAGGAACCCGACGAAGCCCTGCCCGGGAACGCCGTCTGGGACCGGAGCCAGTCCGCTCGCGCGGCGTCCTCACGGGTCCCCGTGCTGCTGTGCACCCCGTCGGTGGCCCTGGCGGACGCCTTCGACCCCGAGGACGTCCTGCGCGTGAGCACCTCCGACGGCACCTCCTCCTTCCGGCCGCTGCTGGACCGGAAGGAGTCCGGCGACCCCTGAGCGCTACTGCCCGGGCCCACCGCGCGCTTCCCAGCCGCCCGCGCCCACCGGACCGCCCCGGAGACCGCCGCCTCGCGGGCTCATCTCCTGGCGGCGCATCTCCTGGTACTTGGCCTGCTGATCCGCGCTGAGGACCTTCTGCATCTCCTGGTCGTTCTGCGCGCGCAGGTCGCGCATCTCGCGCTGGACCTCGCGCCCCGGCCGGCCGTTGCCCGCGCCCGCCAGGCCCGCCATCAGCTCCTGGCGCTTCGCCTCCTCCGCCTGGAGGCGCTTCGTCAGCTCCTGCTCCTGGCTGTAGCTGAGCCGGGCGTCGGTGACGAACGCCTTGACGCGCTCGGCCTGCTCGGCCACCGCCTGCGTCCGCATCTGGTCGATCTGCTGCTGCCACTGCTGGCGCTGCTCGTTGCGCTGCTCCTCCTGCACCGAGCGCATCATGTCCTTCAGCGACTGCCGCCCGCTGTCGGTGTTCAGCGCTTCGCCCACCATCACGCCGCGCACCTCCTCGCGGAGCCTCGCCACCTCGGCCTCCAGGCCCACGGGCGCGGGGCCCGTGCCGGTGCCGGTCGCGACCGTGCCGCCCTGCTGCTCGAAGGCCATCAGCCGCCGGGACAGGAGCTGCACCGTCTCCTCCAGGGCCTTCATGCGCGTCTGGAGCGCCCGGACGTCCGCCGCCGAGTCCTGCACGCGGGGCGACTCCTGCGTCACGGGAGCCTCCGACTTCCCCGGCCCCCACAGGGACACCCCGAGCGCCAGCGAAGCCAACCCCACCGATGCGATGCCGAGAATCCGATTCATGATGCTCTCCCTGACGGAACTCCCCGCCGCCTATTCCATCGCGTCCCCGGGGTTCGTCCAGCGCCGGCATCCTCCCACCCGCCCGCCTCACGGGGAAACGGCCTGGCGCGCGTGCCTGCCCGCTCCCCGTGCCGTGAGCGTTGACCTCTCCGGTCGGGACACCGAGAGTCCCCCGCCATGACGCTCCGTCCCATCGCAGAAGTCGGCGCCGAGCTGGGCCTCGCGCCGGAAGATGTCCTCCCCTGGGGCCGCGACCGCGCCAAGGTGTCGCTGGACGCCCTGGGCCGCCGCTCGGGCCAGGGCCGCATGGTGTTGGTCTCGGCCATCAACCCCACGCCGCCGGGAGAGGGCAAGACGACCATGTCGGTGGCGCTGGCCATGGGCCTGCGCAAGCGGGGCCGCAAGGCGGTGGCGGCGCTGCGCGAGCCGTCCCTGGGGCCCGTCTTCGGGGTGAAGGGCGGCGGCACGGGGGGCGGGCAGGCCAGCCTGGAGCCGGCGGCGGACATCAACCTGCACTTCACGGGGGACCTGCACGCCATCACCAGCGCGCACAACCTGCTGGCGGCGCTGGTGGACAACGCCCTGTACTACGGCCACCCGGTGGCGCTGGAGGGCACGCGGGTGCGGTGGCGACGCGCGCTGGACATGAACGACCGGTTCCTGCGCAACGTCATCGTGGGGCTGGGCGGCAAGGCGCACGGCGTTCCGCGCGAGACGTCCTTCGACATCACGGCCGCCAGCGAGGTGATGGCCATCCTCGCGCTCGCGGAGAGCCTCCAGGACCTGGAGGCGCGGCTGGGGCGCATCGTGGTGGGGCAGGCGCCGGACGGCTCGCCGGTGCGCGCGAACGACGTGAACGCGGCGGCGTCCATGGTGGCGCTGCTCAAGGACGCGCTGATGCCCAACCTGGCGCAGACGCGCGAGGGGGGCCCGGCCATCGTGCACGCGGGGCCGTTCGGCAACATCGCGCACGGGTGCTCGTCGGTGATGGGCACGCGGCTGGCGCTGGCGTACGCGGACGAGGTGGTGACGGAGGCGGGCTTCGGCTTCGACCTGGGCGCGGAGAAGTTCCTGGACATCAAGTGCCGGAGCGCGGGCGTGTGGCCCCGGGGCGTGATGCTGGTGGTGACGCTGCGAGCGCTCAAGCACCACGGCGGCGCGAGTCCCGCGCAGGTCGCGGATCCGAACCGCGAGGCGCTGCTGAAGGGCTTCGACCACCTGGAGAAGCACCTGGAGTCGGTGGCGGCGTTCGGCCTGCCGGCGGTGCTGTGCGTGAACAAGTTCCCGCAGGACACGGAGTCGGAGCTGGAAGAGCTGCGCGCGTTCGCGAAGGCGCGGGGCGTGGGCATCGCGGTGTGCGACGGCTTCGGCCGGGGCGGCGAAGGCGCGCTGGAGCTGGCGGACACGGTGCTGGCGATGCTGGACGCGACGGACGCGGCGCCGCCGAAGCCGCGCTTCCTGTACGCGCTGGAGCAGACGCCGGAGGAGAAGATCCGCGCCATCGCGCGCACGGTGTACGGCGCGGACGACGTGGCGTTCACGCCAGGGGCGCGCAAGGACCTGGAGACGGCGCGGGCGCTGGGAGGCGCGGGGCTGCCGGTGTGCATGGCCAAGACGCACCTGTCGCTGTCGGACGACCCGACGAAGACAGGGCGGCCCCGGGGCTTCACGTTGACGGTGCGCGAGGTGCGCCTGTCCGCGGGAGCGGGCTTCCTGGTGGCGCTCACCGGAGAGCTGCTCACCATGCCGGGCCTCCCCCGTGAGCCCGCCGCCCGGCGCGTCACCGTCCACCCGGACGGCCGCATCACGGGCTTGATGCAGGGCGAATAGCCCCCCAACGAAAACGGGCCGCCCCGGTGCATTCCGGGACGGCCCGTGGGCCCGCGGCGTCCGCCGGGCGGACCGCGGCTAGACGCGGAAGGTGGTGGACAGCTCCTGGAGCTTGCCCAGGGACGTGTTGATCTGCCCCACCGCCTGTTCGGCGTTGGTGGTGGCCATCACCACGTCGCTCATCATCTCCGACAGCTGCGTCACCACCTCCGTCATCTGCGTGATGCCCGCGTTCTGCTGGGTCACCGACGCGACGATCTGCCTCGCGGCCTGGCTGCTCTCCTGCACCACCTGGGTGATGTCCTTCAGCGTCGTCGCGGACGCGAGCACCTGCTCGATGCCCTCCTCCATCTTCTGGCTGTCCCCCTCGGCGATGCCCACCGTCTGGCGGATGGCCTGGTTGATCTCCAGGAGGATCTTCCCGATGCGCTGCGTGCTCTGCAGCGACTGCCCGCTGAGCGCCCGCATCTCCTTGGCCACCACCGCGAAGCCCCGCCCCTCCTCCCCCGCCCGCGCCGCCTCGATGGCCGCGTTCAACGCCAGCACGTTGGACTGGTCCGCCAGGTCCTTCACGCTGCCGATGATTTCACCCGCGTGCACCGCCTGCTCCGACAGGTGCCCGATGCTCCCCACCAGCGCGCCCACCCGCGCGCGGATCTGCTGCAACCCCTCCGCGCTCCGCTCGATGGACAGCTGCCCGGATGAACTGAACGCGTCCGCCTGCGCCGCCACCTTCAACACCATCTCCGCGCGGCTGGCCGCCATGCCCGACGTCTGCGCGATCTCCGCGATGGTGGAGCTGGCCTCCGTCAGGCTGCGCGACTGGCTGGTCAGGAAGTTGAGCTGCTCGTGGCTCGCGGAGTTCAGCCGCGCCGCCGCCGCCGTCAGCTCCGTCACCACCGCGTGCAGCGTGCCCGGCACCGCGCTCAGCCGCGTCATCAGCGTCTGGATGCTGCGCGCCAGCTCGCCCACCTCGTCCTGGGCGCTGGTGTCGATGCTCAGCGACAGGTCGCCTTCCCGCGCGATGCGCGTCGCCGTCACCGTCAGCCGCGCCAGCGGCGTCGTCACCTCGCGCAGCAGCCACAGCGTCGCCACCGCGAGCGCCAGGATGCAGCCCACCGCCAGCACCAACACCCACGTCAGCGTCGTGCCGTGCAGCGACGACACCTCCGTGAAGGCCTCCTGCTGCGACGCCTCCTGCTGCGCCGTCACCGCCTCCAGCCCGCCATGCACCGCCTTGTACGCGGGCTCCAGCTTCGCGAGCGCGGCCTCCGCGGTCGCGTCGCTCCGGGCCGCCAGCGCCACCACCGCGGACGCCTCCTGCCAGTAGCGCGTGAAGTCCTTGCGCACCGCCTCCACCCGGCCCGCGTCCACGTCCGGCAGGGCGACCAGCGCCGTGAGCCCCTTCGTGAACTCCGCCACCTCCGCGTCCAGCGTCTGCTGCTGCACCGCGTGCAACGCCACCGCGTCGCCCACGTCCTGGTGCAACGCGGCGAAGCCCGCCCGCGCCGTCTGCGCCAGACTCACCGACGGGGCCAGGCTGGTTCCAATGCGCTCCGCGGCCTGCCGCGTGCGCGACCCCAGCACCACCGTCACCGCCACGATGGCCACCAGGAACCCCGCGGCCACCACGGGCAGCACCATCATCTTCTGCTTGAGCCTCAACGCCATCACACACCCCCTCGCGGGCCCACGTCACACATCCCGATGAAGCGCGGACGTGCATCCGCGCGGGGCCTGCAGCGCCAGCTCATTGTCGCTCATCCTTCCGCGGCCCGGACGGACCCCCCGACGGCCGAGGCTCCGCCTGGACGCGTAGGATAGACAACACCTCTCCCCCCGACTCAAGCCCGCGTCCCTTGAAATATCCTCGAAACGGGTCCGCCCGACCCCTCAGGGTCAGGCGCGACACTTCGTCCTGTCAGGTGGGACAGGCGAAAGAGGACGCCTCACGTCAGCCAGGAGACACGCGGGCGCCCCGTG
Source organism: Corallococcus silvisoli (assembly GCF_009909145.1). Classification (NCBI taxonomy): domain Bacteria; kingdom Pseudomonadati; phylum Myxococcota; class Myxococcia; order Myxococcales; family Myxococcaceae; genus Corallococcus; species Corallococcus silvisoli. Next base: position 75,040 of record NZ_JAAAPJ010000006.1, on the reverse strand, counting down.
GGGCGATCATCCCAGCGCTCCGGGAGGAGCCCGGGCGCGAGTGACCCGGCGGACCTCACCCGTGGAGGCTGTCCGGGAGCGGTGACTCCACTGGCTGGGGGTGGAGGGACTCCGCCCAGGACAGCAGGGCGTAGGCCTCGCGGGCGGTGGTCGTGGCGAGCAGCGCGTCCCGCAGGGACGGGGCGCGCAGCAGCGTCGCGATGCGCGAGAGCACGTTGAGGTGCAGGCCCGCGGTGTCGGTCGGCGCCACCAGGCCGACGAAGATGCGCACCCGCCCGTCCTCGGGAGCGCCAAAGACCAGGCCGCGGCGGCTCATTCCCAGGCAGGTGACGATGCCCCGTGCCCCCTCCACGCGGCAGTGAGGGATGGCCACGCCCCCCGCCATCACCGTGGCGCCCAGCGCCTCCCGCGCCCGGAGCTGGGAGGCAATCACCTCCGGCGCCACGCCCGACTCCGGGGCCATCAGCCCCGCCAGCTCGTCCAACAGCGAGTCGCGGTCGTGCGCCCGTAAGGCCGGGCGGATCGCCTCCAACGACAGGAAATCCATCCACCGCATGTCCATGCCTCCCGGCCCTCGTGGCCGCGAATGTCGTCTTGAAGCACTCCCCCACTTCAGGTGGCGACGGCGACGCGCTCGCGCCCCACCATCACGATGCAGGCGGCGAGCACTCGCGCGCTGAAGCCGTCACGCTCGCTGTCGTCGAACGCCTGCGCCAGCACCTCCGGGTCGTCGTCCAGGAACAGCGTGGAGCCCACGCGCTCGAAGACATGGGCCAGCAGGCCGCGGCAGCAGGTGCAGCGCCACGCCTTCTCCAGCGCGCGTCCGGCGCGGCGTCGGGCGTCCCCCAGGCCGCGGGCCCCCAGCATCCGCACCGCCTTGAGCGAGCCCTCCTCGAGGGTGCCTGCGCGGTGCTCCCAGGGCCGCCTCACGGCGGCCCACGCGTTCAACATGGCGACGCTTCCCATGGCATTCCACTCCTGGCTGCCCGGGTTCCTCCACCGGGCCGCCCACCCCCAGGAGCACCCCGCGTGCCGGGGCGGCGGCACTCCATCCCCGCGTTCTTCCAGGGGTTTCCCTCCCCCTGCTTCGCGCGCGGTTTCATCCTGCACGCTGGCGCCATGCAGGACGCGGTGCCGCCTCGCCTCAGCGCCACGGCCCCAGCCGGGCGCGGCACACGCCGTCACACTCGGGGAACCCCAAGAGGAAGCGGGCCTGCTCGCGGCAGCGCGGAAGGAAGTCCCCGGCGCGCGGTCCCTCGCACAAGGCCCGGAAGCTCTCGGAGGTCTGCTGGAAGAGGGCGGCCCGCTCTCCAGCGGGCAAGCCCTGGAGGCCGCGCCGGTCGGAGCACGTGCTGGCGAGCGCCACGGCCGCCAGGCCCCAGAGCAGCAACCAGCCGGGCAGGTCCCTCCACCCGGGGCGGGACAGCCCGCCCTTCACGGCGGTGGGACGCGGGGTTGAAGAGTCCATGCCCCGGCTCCTGGGCAAGACACATGCCGCGGACTTCAGCGCGTGGGCCTGGTGACGAAGGGCTCCACCTCGCGCCTGCAGACGTCGTCGCACTCGGAGAAGCGGATGAGGAAGTCCGCGTGCCGCGCGCACTTCTTGGGAAAGCGCGTGCCGCCACCGTCAGGCAGGCACAGCAGGCGGAACTCCTCTTGTGTCTCCTGGAACAGGGCCTCGCGCTGCGAGGGCGACAGGGCCTGCAGCGCGCGGTTCTCCCCGCCCTGGAGCCAGAGGAAGACGCCCACCAGCACCAGCAGCAGCACGCCCAGCCACGTGCCCCGGCGCAGCCAGCGGTCGGGCGGGGGGGCCAGCTCCTTCGCGAAGATGTTGCCGTCCTCACCCCCTTCTTCCGGGGGCGTCCCGTCGTTGCCCATGGGCTCCATTCCATCCATGGCGCGTGCCAGCCGCACGGCCGTACCCCAGCAGACACCAGCCGGCCCTGGGTTGCACCTTGCAACCGCCATCCGGGGCCGACCTTGCGGCTCGCGGTGCGCGCCGGCACTCCCGGGCGCCTGGCATCCAACAGATGGGGCCCGGCACACGGCATGCTCTTAGACTCGCCTCATGGAAGTCCGTGCCGGCCCGGAAGCACAGGAGCGCCCCATGCGGGTGCTCGTGGTGGATGACGAGCGAAACATCCGCCACACCCTGCGGGTGTGCCTGGAGGGCCTGGGCTGCGAGGTGCGCGAGGCCGCGACGCCGGAGGCCGCGCTGGCGGCGCTCGCGCAGGGGCCGGCGGACCTGGCCTTCGTGGACCTGCGGTTGGGCAACGCCTCCGGCCTGGAGCTGCTGCCCCGCCTGCTCGCCGAGTCGCCCGCCCTGGACGTCATCCTCATCACCGCGTACGCGACCTTCGACACCGCCGTGGAGGCGGTGAAGCGGGGCGCGCGCGACTACCTGCCCAAGCCCTTCACCCCCGCGCAGATCCGCCACGTGCTGGAGCGCGCGAGGGCCCAGCGCGAGCTGACCTCGCACCTGGGCGACCTGGAGGGGCAGCTCGCGCAGGCGGTGCCAGAGGCCACGCTGGAGACGGCGTCGCCCGCCATGCACGCGGCCCTTGGCTTCATCACGCGCGCGGCCACGTCCGACGCGGCGGTGCTGCTGCGCGGGGAGAGCGGCACCGGGAAGGGCGTCCTCGCTCGGGCGCTGCATTCGATGAGCGCCCGGCGCAAGCGGCCCTTCGTCACCATCAACTGCCCCACCCTGTCCGAACAACTGCTGGCGAGCGAGCTGTTCGGCCACGCGCGCGGCGCCTTCACCGGCGCGGTGAAGGACCAGCCGGGGCGCGTGGAGCAGGCGGAAGGGGGCACGCTCTTCCTGGACGAGGTGGCGGAGATGAGCCCGTCCCTCCAGGCGCAGCTGCTGCGCTTCCTCCAGGAGAAGCAGTTCGAGCGGCTGGGAGAGGGCCGCACGCGCAAGGCGGACGTGCGGGTGGTGGCGGCCACGCACCGCGACCTGGAGAAGGACGTGGCGGAGGGGCGCTTCCGCGAGGACCTGATGTACCGGTTGAACGTCCTGGAGCTGAAGCTCCCCGCCCTGCGCGAGCGCCCCGAGGACCTCCTCCCGCTGGCACGCCGCTTCATCGCCTTCTTCGCCAGGGCCGCGCAGCGCCCGGCGCCGGAGCTGTCACCCGCCACGGAGGCGATGCTGCGGGCCTACCCCTGGCCGGGCAACGTGCGCGAGCTGCGCAACGCCCTGGAGCGGGCGCTCATCGTGGGGGCCTCGGGCGTGGTGGAGCCGCAGGCCTTCCCGGAGCGCATCGCGTCCGCCGCGGGGCCAGGGGTGAGCCTGGGCGGTCCGCACACGCTGGAAGAGGTGGAGCGCGAACACATCCTGCGGGTGATGGCCTCCGCGCCGACGCTGGACGAGGCGGCCCGCCTGCTCGGCATCGACGCGTCGACGCTGTGGCGCAAGCGCAAGAAGTACGAGGCGGACGCGAAGCCGGACGCGTGAGGCGAAGGCCTGTGCGCCAGTGCATGGCGGCATGACCCCGGGGCCCGGGGCGTCCAAGGGCGCTCGTCCCGGAGCGTGGATTGCGCCCTTGCGCGCGCGTGAGAACCCTGCGGACGGACCGCCGCTGCCGCCGCCTGGCGTGTCCCTCCACGGATACCTCATGAACCTCATCGACGTGCTCATCCAGCAGCACCGGGATGCCGAGGCCCTCTTCGAGGCCTACCGCAACGCCCCGGACGAAGAGAAGCCTGAGCTGTGCGTGCGCCTGGCCGAGGCGCTCACGATGCACAGCACCATCGAGGAGCGCTGGGTGTATCCGGTCGCGCGAAGCGTCGTCGACGGGTCCCGCATCGACTTCGCGGTGGAGGAGCACGGGGAGATGACCCAGCTGCTCGCCGAGCTGCTGCGCGCGCGCCGCGACGTGCCCCGCAGGGAGGCCACGGTGCGGGAGCTGGAGGCGGTGGTGGCGAACCACATGGCGGAGGAGGAGCGCGAGGTGCTGCCCCGGCTGCGCCAGGTGGACGCGGGCGCGTTCGGCCTGTCCAGCTCGGAGATCGTCCGCTCCGCGTCCGACGCGCGCCGCGAGGCCATGCGCCAGCTGGATGCCTCCGCCCCGCGGTGAACCTCAGGCCTGCTCGGGCTGAGGCAGCGTGAACCAGAAGGTGCTGCCCTGGCCCGGGGTGCTCACCACGCCCAGCTCGCCGCCATGCGCCTGGACGACGTCCCGGGCGATGGACAGCCCCAGACCCGCGCCGCCGCCCGTGGCGCCCGGAGCCCGGTAGAACTTCTCGAAGATGCGCGCCTGCTCCTGCGCGGGGATGCCCTCGCCGGTGTCGCGCACCTCGAAGCGCGCGTGGATGCCGTCGCGCCGGACGTGCACCGACACCTCGCCGCCCCGGGGCGTGTGCTTCACGCCGTTGCCCACCAGGTTGCCCAGCACCAGCTGGAGCCGGTCTGGATCCACCCGCACCGTCTCCACGTCCGGTGACAGGGTCTGCGACAGGCGCACGCCCCGGTCCTCCGCCACCGTGCGCTGGGCGGACAGCGCGTGCGCCACCAGCTCCTCCGTGGACACCTCGCGCACGTCCAGCTGCAGCTGCCCGGACTGGATGCGCGACAGGTCCAGCAGGTCGTCCACGATGCCCTGCAAGCGCTCGCAGTCCTCGCGCGCCGCGAAGAGCAGGTCCGCCTGCTTCTCCGTCACCTCCCCCACGACGCCCTCCGCGACCAGGTGGATGGCCATGCGCAGCGACGTGAGCGGCGTGCGGAACTCATGCGCCACCGTGGCCACCAGGTCGTTCTTCAGCTCGTCGAAGCGCCGCAGCCGCGTCACGTCCTGGAGGATGAGCGTGGCGCCCACCACCTCCCCCGTCTCCCCGTGCACGGGGCTGCCGCGCGGCAGCAGCCAGCGGCCTCCCTCCGCGGACGCCTCCACCCGCACCGCCTCCTCGTAGCCCCGGGGCTGGTACGCGCCGCGCCCGCCCACGACGTACGCGCGCACGCGCTCCAGCACGGCGCGCACCTCCGGCTCCACGCGCCCCAGGGCATCCCCGCCCTCGTCCAGCCGCAGATGCAAGGTGTCCTCCGCCGCGGCGTTCACGTTGAGCAGGCCGCCGTCCGCGCCCAGCACCAGCACCGGGTCCGGCAGGCTGTCGATGGCCGCCTGGGACACCGCCTGCGCCTGGAGCAGCTCGCCCAGGCTGCTCTTGCGGTACTGCCCCAGCCGCTCCGCCATGGTGTTGAAGTCGCGGGCGAGCTGCGCGATCTCATCCCGCCCCTCCACCACCGCGCGCGCCTCCACGTCGCCCTGCCCCAGCCGGCGCACCGCCTGAGACAGCACCGATATCGGACGGATCGCGCGCTGCACCAGCGACGTGGTGAAGAACAGGCCGAAGCCCAGCGCCGCCACCATCGCCAGCGCCATCAGCGTGTTCACCCGCTCGCTCTGCTTCCGCAGCCCGTCGCTCTTGCGCACCATCGCGTCCTGGTTCAGCGCGAGGATGGACGACGCGGCGGACTTCGCCTCCTGGAAGGCGGGCGCGAGCGAGGCGAAGTAGCGCGTCCGCGCGTCCTCCGGAGTCTTCTCCTGGAGGAAGGCATCGAACGTGGACTGGTAGTTCGCCCAGGCGGCCTGGAGCCGCTGCGTCGCCTCCCCCTCGCCCGGCTCGGTGATGTTGCCCTTCTGGATGGCCAGCTCCGCCTCCAGCGACGGCCTCTGCGCGGCCTGCTGGGTCACGCCCCGCTCGCGCTCTCCCGCGATGATGAAGAGCGCCGCGCTGTCCATGCGCTCCAGCTGTTCGGTGATGCGCTGGGTGGCGAGCACGCTGCGATAGTTGTCCTCCAGCACCCGCTGGCCGGACTCGCCCACGCGCGCCAGGGTGACGACGGCCATGGCCCCCAGCAGCAGGAGCGCCAGCACCAGCGGCGCCTGGGCCAGCAGCAGTCGGGAGCGCAGCGTCATGGGCGCTTCTCCTCGTGGGGCTCGAAGGACACGATGTGGATGTCGAAGCCCTCCCCTTCGCGCAGGAGGCGCGCGTCCGTGGTCAACCCCAGCCGCTGGCGCCACTTCGGCTGGTTGGAGCGACCGATGATGATGTGGCCCACGCCGTGCGAGCACGCGAAGTCCAGCAGCGCCGCCACGGGGTCGCCGGAGCGCAGGCGCACCACCTCCGCGCCCAGCTCCTTCGCCTTCTCGATGTTCGACAGCAGGTGGCGCTGCGCCTCCGCGTCGATGAGGTGCGGCGCCTCGCGGGGCGTCTCCACGTACACCACGAACCAGTCCGTGTTGAGCCGGCCCGCCATGCGCGAGCCCCGGCGCAGCAGCGTCGCCGCGTGCGGCGGGTGACTGGAGAGGGCCACCAGCACGCGGCCCCAGGCGCCACCGCCCTTCGGGGAGGGCTCCTCGCCGGCGAGCGCCTGCCGTCCGGTGGTGGCGCGGTCCAGGCTCTCCGCCACCTCGCGCAGCGCCAGCTCGCGCAGGGTGGAGAGGTTGTCGCCCGTGAAGAAGCGCTCCAGCGCGCTCGCCACCTTGTCGGGCGCGTAGATTTTTCCCGCCTTGAGCCGCTCCTGGAGGTCCTCCACCGCGAGGTCCAGGTTCACCACCTGATCCGCCGTCTTGAGGAAGCTGTCGGGCAGGGTCTCCCGCACGGTGACGCCGGTGTTGCGCTCCACCAGGTCGTTGAGGCTCTCCAGGTGCTGCACGTTGAAGGCCCCGATGACGTTGATGCCCGCGGCCATCAGCTCCTGCACGTCCTGGTAGCGCTTGCGGTGGCGGCACACCGGCAGGTTGGTGTGGGCCAGCTCATCCACGATGGCCACCTGCGGCCGGCGCGCGAGGATGGCGTCCAGGTCCATCTCCTCCACGGAGACGTCGCGGTAGGTGAGGCGCATCCGGGGCACGACCTCCAGCCCCGTCACCAGCGCCTCCGTCTCCGGGCGGCCATGCGTCTCGATGAACCCCAGCACCACGTCCACGCCGCGCGCCTTGAGCGCGTGTGCCTCCTCCAGCATGCGGAACGTCTTGCCCACGCCCGCCGCGAAGCCGATGTAGAGCTTCAGCCGGCCTCGCCGGCCGCGCTCCACCAGCTCCAGGAAGTCCTCCGCGCGAGGGCGTCGCGTCGTCATTGCTGGAAACTCCCTCGCGGCGCGGCGCCAGCGGGGCTCACGGGGACGCGCCTCCCGCGGGGGTGGGCACGGGCGACGAGGGAGGGGGGAGGGGTCCGCCGAACTGTCGATCCATCGCGAGGTTCAACGTGAGCACGTTCACCCGGGGTTCGCCCAGCACGCCGAACGTCCGGCCCTCCACCTGTGACATCACCAACGTCCGCACCCGCGCGGGCTCCACGCCGCGCGCCCGCGCCACGCGGGGAACCTGCCACAGCGCGGCCTCCGGCGACACATGCGGGTCCAGGCCGGACGCGGACGCCGTCACCAGCTCGCCGGGCACGGGGCCAGGGGCCTCCGGGTTCTCCCGGCGCAGCCGCTCCGCGTCCGTCACCGCGCGCTCCTGGAGCTTCTGGGAGGTGGGGCCCAGGTTGCTGCCGCCAGAGGCCGTCGCGTCCCAGCCCGTGCCCGCGGCGGAGGGGCGCGGCTGGAAGTAGGCGGGCCGGGTGAAGCCCTGACCGATGAGCGCGCTGCCCACCTCGCGGCCCTGGCCGTCCTTCACCAGCGACCCGTTGGCTTCATGGGGAAAGAGCCCCTGCGCCACGCCGGTGACGGCCAGGGGGTACAGCACGCCCGTGAGGACCAGCGTGACGACGCTGGCGCGCAGGGCGGTGAGCAGCACGGAGACCATGGTGTGGATTCCTCTTTCCGGCTCAGGCCAGGCCCACGGTGGTGAGCAGCACGTCGATGACCTTGATGCCCAGGAACGGGACGATGACGCCGCCCACGCCGTAGAGGAGCAGGCTGCGGCGCAAGAGGGCCGCCGCGCCCAGCGGGCGGTAGCGCACGCCCTTCAGCGCCAGCGGGATGAGCGCCACGATGATGAGCGCGTTGAAGATGACCGCGGACAGGATGGCGCTGAACGGCGACGTCAGCCCCATCACGTTGAGCGGGGCAATCTGGGGGAAGACGCCCATGAAGAGCGCCGGGAGGATGGCGAAGTACTTGGCCACGTCGTTGGCGATGGAGAACGTCGTCAGCGTGCCGCGCGTCATCAGCAGCTGCTTGCCCACCTCCACCACCTCCAGGAGCTTGGTGGGGTTGGAGTCCAGGTCCACCATGTTGCCGGCCTCCTTGGCCGCCTGGGTGCCGGTGTTCATGGCCACGCCCACGTCCGCCTGGGCCAGCGCGGGCGCGTCGTTGGTGCCGTCGCCGGTCATCGCCACCAGCTTGCCCTTGCCCTGCTCCGCGCGGATGAGCGCCAGCTTCGCCTCCGGGGTCGCCTCCGCCAGGAAGTCGTCCACGCCGGCCTCGCGCGCGATGGCCGCCGCGGTGCGCGGGTTGTCGCCGGTGATCATCACCGTGCGGATGCCCATGGCGCGGAAGCGGTCGAAGCGCTCATGGATGCCGCCCTTCACCACGTCCTTCAGGTGGATGATGCCCAGCACCCGCGCGCCGTCCGCCACCGCCAGCGGCGTGCCGCCCGCGTCACCGATGCGGTCCGCCGCCTGGCTCAGCTCCACCGGCACGGCGCCGCCCTGCTCCTTCACGTGGCGCATGATGGCGTCCACCGCGCCCTTGCGGATGCTGCGCGGGTGCGGATCCACCAGGTCGCAGCCGCTCATGCGCGTCTGCGCGGTGAAGGGCACGAAGGTGGCCTGATGCGCGCGCAGCTCGCGCGGCCGCATCTTGTAGGTGTCCTTCACCAGCGTGACGACGGAGCGCCCCTCCGGGGTCTCGTCCGCCAGGCTCGCCAGCTGCGCGGCCTCCGCCAGCTCCTCGATGCGGATGCCCGGCAGGGGCAACAGCTCCGTGGCCATGCGGTTGCCCAGGGTGATGGTGCCCGTCTTGTCCAGCAGCAGCGTGTCCACGTCGCCCGCCGCCTCCACCGCGCGCCCGCTGAGCGCGAGCACGTTCTTGCGCAGCAGCCGGTCCATGCCCGCGATGCCAATGGCGCTCAGCAGTCCGCCAATGGTGGTGGGGATGAGGCACACCAGCAGCGCGACCACCGCGGTGCCGGACAGCCGCACGCCGGAGTAGAGCGCCAGCGGCACCAGCGTCACGCACGCCATGAGGAACACCAGCGTGAGGCCCACCAGCAGGATGTGCAGGGCGATCTCATTGGGCGTCTTCTTGCGGGCCGCGCCCTCCACCAGCCCAATCATCCGGTCGAGGAACGACTCGCCGGGGTCCACGCTGATGCGGATGACGATGCGGTCGGACAGCACCTTGGTGCCGCCCGTGACGGCGGAGCGGTCGCCGCCGGACTCGCGGATGACGGGGGCGGACTCACCGGTGACGGCGGACTCGTCCACGCTGGCGATGCCCTCCACCACGTCTCCGTCGCCGGGGATGACGTCGCCGGCCTCGCACACCACGCGGTCGCCCTTGCGCAGGGCGGGCGCGCCGACGCGCTCCTCGCGGCCGTCGTCGCGGAGTCGGCGGGCCTGGGTGTCCTGCCGCATGCGGCGCAGGGCGCTCGCCTGGGCCTTGCCCCGGCCCTCCGCCACGGCCTCCGCGAAGTTGGCGAAGAGGACGGTGAACCACAGCCACAGCGTCACCCCCACGGTGAACCAGAGGGGCGCGCTGCCACCGTGGGGGCTCACCAGGTCCTTGAGGACGAACACGGTGGTGAGGAGGCTGCCGGCCCACACCACGAACATCACCGGGTTGCGGGCCACGTCGCGCGGGCGGAGCTTCTTGAGGCTCTCCCAGACGGCGGGCTTGAGCAGCGCGGGGTCCAGCAGGGACGCCGGCTTGGAGGCGGGGGCCATGGTCAGTACACCTTTCCGGCCGCGCCGAGGAAGTGCTCGACGATGGGGCCCAGGGACAGCGCGGGGAAGAACGTCAGCGCACCCACGATGACGACGACGCTCACGAGCAGGCCGGTGAAGAGCACGCCCTGGGTGGGGAAGGTGCCGGGGCCGGGGGGCACGACCTTCTTGCCCACGAGCGACCCCGCCAGCGCCAGCACCGGCACCATCATCAGGAAGCGGCCCGCGAGCATCGCCATGCCCAGGCTGATGTTCCAGAACGACGTGTTCGCGTTGAGGCCGGCGAAGGCGCTGCCGTTGTTGGCGACGCCGCTGGTGTACGCGTAGAGGATCTCCGACAGGCCGTGCGGGCCCGCGTTGTTGAGCGACGACGTGCCCTGCGGCAGCACCGCGCCCACGGCGGACAACCCCAGGGCGACCAGCGGGAAGACGAGCACGTACAGCATCGCGAGCTTCATCTCGCGCGCTTCGATCTTCTTGCCCAGGAACTCCGGGGTGCGGCCCACCATCAGGCCGGCGATGAAGACCGCGAGCACCGCCATCACCAGGATGCCGTAGAGGCCCGCGCCCACGCCGCCGAAGATGACCTCGCCCAGCTGCATGTTGACCAGCGGCACCAGTCCGCCCAGCGCGGTGAAGCTGTCGTGCATGGAGTTCACCGCGCCGCACGACGCGTCGGTGGTGACGGTGGCGAACAGGGTGGAGGCCGCGACGCCGAAGCGGGCCTCCTTGCCCTCCAGGTTCCCGTCCTGGAGGACGTGGGCGGACGCGAGCGCGGGGTTGGCGTGGGATTCGGCGGCGTAGCTGGCGCCAGCGCCCACGAGGAAGAGGACGGACATGGCGGCGAAGAGGGCCCAGCCCTGCTTCGTGTCGCCGGTCATCTTCCCGTAGGTGTGCGTGAGGCCCGCGGGGATGACGAAGATGAGCAGCAGCTGGACGAAGTTGGTGAGGGGGGTGGGGTTCTCGAAGGGATGGGCGCTGTTGGCGTTGAAGAAGCCGCCGCCGTTGGTGCCCAGCATCTTGATGGCCTCCTGCGACGCCACGGGCCCGAAGGCGAGCGTCTGCTTCACGCCCTCCACGGTGGTGACCGGGTGGTACGGCGAGAGGTTCTGGAGCACGCCCTGGGACACGAAGAACAGGGCGACCAGGAAGCTCAGGGGCAAGAGCACGTAGAGGGTGCCGCGCACCAGGTCGACCCAGAAGTTGCCCAGGGTCTTGTGGCCGTCCGGGCCGGGCCGGCGGGTGAGGCCTCGCGCCAGGGCGAGCGCCACGCCCATGCCCGCGGCGGCGGAGGCGAAGTTCTGCCACGTGAGGCCCACCATCTGGGTGGCGTAGCTCATCGTGGATTCACCGGCGTACGACTGCCAGTTGGTGTTGGAGGTGAAGCTGGCGGCGGTGTTGAACGCGAGCGCCGGGCCCACCGCGGGCAGGTGCTGGGGATTGAACGGGAGCACGTGCTGGAGCCGCTGGAGGACGTAGAGGCCCACGACGCTCATGGCGCTGAAGGCGAGCAGGGCGGCGGTGTACCGCCCCCACGTCTGCTCCCGCGCGCGGTCCACGCCGCACAGGCGCAGGAGGACGCGCTCGACGGGGCCGAGCACTCGGGGCAGGGGCTGGGTGGGGGACTCGAAGACGTGGAAGAGGTAGAGGCCCACGGGTTTCGTCAACGCGAGGACCGCGGCGAAGAACAACAGGATCTGAAGCCAGCCAATGAGGGTCATGGCGGGCACCTAGAAGCGCTCTGGCAGGAGCAGGGCGTAGACGAGATAGACGGTCAGCAGGAGCGCGAGCGCGATCCCCGCGGCGTATTCGAAGGTCATGACCCGAGGGGCTTTTGCATCCGCCGTACCGGGGCGACCCCAGGTCGAGCCCAGATGTTCCGGGGAGTTGCGCGAGCCATCCCCGGGCCCGGGTTGCAATGTGCACGAACCGGCGCCGCCGAGGTCCGCAGGGTGAAAGGCCACGATGGTGGACGGGCCGGTTGAAGCGAGTGCTTATCGTGGGAACTGGAGGTGCGTGCCGTGGATCCGTACCGGTGGAGCGAGCGCATCGAGCCCAGGCTTCGGCAAGCGACCGAGCGGCTGCGGCGGCTGCGTTGCGCCAGGACTCCGCCCTCGGCGCTGGAGAGTCTGCGGCACGCGTTCCGGAGCGAGCACGCGTACCACTCGAATGCGATGGGAGGGAACCGGCTGACCCTGCCTGAAACCCACGCGGTGCTGAAGGATGGCATCGTCATCGCGGGCACGCCCCTGAAGGACCATTTCGAGGCGGTGAACCTCGCGCATGCGCTCGACCTCATCGAGACCCGGTCCCGCGAGGACACGGCTCCGGGTGAGCAGGACGTGCGCGAGCTGCACGGCATCGTCCTGCGCGGCATCGAGCCCCTGGACGCGGGGGTGTACCGGCGGCTCAACCTGAGGATGGAGGGCACACCGCATGTGCCTCCCGAAGCGACCCACGTGCCCGAAGCGATGCGGACTTTCGGCGCGTGGCTGGCGGGAGTCAGGACCGAGCATCCGGTGGTCGCCTCCTCCATCGCGCATGCGTGGTTCGCGGCGATTCATCCCTTCACGGATGGGAACGGCCGGACAGGGAGACTGCTCGCCAACCTGCTGCTGATGCGGGAGCACTATCCCCCCATCGCGCTGAGGGTCGAGGACCGTGCGCGGTATCACGCGGCGCTCCAGTCCTCCCATTCGAGCGACATCACCGCGCTGGTGGAGCTGACGCTCGACGGGGTGGAGCGGCGCTTCGACGAGTACGAACGAGCGGCCGGTGAGGTCCTCGAGCCCGACATGGAAGCGTCACGGGCCGAGACGCCGACCCGGTTCAGCAGGTGGTACGAGGCCGCCCGCGCCCTCCACGAAGCGCTCCGGGAGGTCGCGGCACGGCTGGAAGTGCGCGCTCCCGAGAGCGGTCGTCCGAGGCTCCAGACCTCCGAGCTGGCCGCGCTCACGGAGCGTGAGTGGGCGCCCCTTCAAGAGACCTCCCTGGCGCTCTTCAGCATCCGTGGCCAGCACCAGGGTCGACAGGTGGAGATCTTCTTCCACTCGATGCCACCGGTTCCGGATGCGGGTGCGGTCCCTCCGGGCATTCGCATGACCGCCCCCAGTCCGGAGCGCATCGCCCTGAAGTATTTCTCCTCGGCGGTGCCCACCGGACACACCTTCAGCGTGTCGCGGGATGGGCTCGACGCCGAGGTCGAGCACGGCGTCTCCGCGCTCACGCTCGCGACGGAGCTCTGGACCTACGCGATCACCGAGTACCTGTCGCCGCGCTGAACGCCGCGCATCCGGGCGACCCTGAAGCGGGGCCGCCCGGTGGGGCTGCTCTTGATACGTGGGGGTCAGTTCAACTTGCCGCGGAAGCCGATGGGGCCTTCACCGTTGTAGGTCGTGGTCCCCGTCAGGGCCTTCCCACCATCCGGGGAGGTGAAGTTGAGGGCCACGACGTTCTGGTTCTGCCGGGCGCCGATGATCCAGAGCCCGCCGGGCTGCCAGGGCGCGGAGGAGCCGCCCCACTGGTTCTCCACCGTGTAGTTGTTGCCGTCGGACAGGGTGCCGCGGAAGCCGATGGGGCCCTCACCGTTGTAGGTCATGGTCCCCGTCAGCGTCTTGCCGCCGTCGCTGGACGTGACCGCGACCGCGACGACGTTCTGGCCCTTCCGAGCGCCGAGGACCCAGACACCACCGGGCTGCCAGGGCGCGGAGGCGCCTCCCCACTGGTTCTCCACCGTGTACGCGCCGCCGTTGGACTGCTCGCTCCGGAAGCCGATGGGGCCCTCGCCGTTGTAGGTCGTGGTGCCGAGCAGCGTGTTGCCGCCATCGCTGGACGTGACGTTGAGCGCGACGATGTGCTGGCCCTTCCGAGCGCCGAGGACCCAGACACCGCCGGGCTGCCAGGGCGCGGAGGAGCCGCCCCACTGGTTCTCCACCGTGTAGTTGTTGCCGTCGGACAGGGTGCCGCGGAAGCCGATGGGGCCCTCACCGTTGTAGGTCATGGTCCCCGTCAGCGTCTTGCCGCCGTCGCTGGACGTGACGTTGAGCGCGACGACGCCCTGGCCGGGCCGGCTGCCGATGACCCAGAGACCGCCCGGATTCCACGGGGCACCCGAACCACCCCACTGATTCTGAACGACATACGCAGTCATCTTTGACGCCCTTTCAAATGGTGGTTGGAGGGTTTTCCAACCACGGGTTGGGAACCAGGACGCGGGGACGGGTCCGGTTCGTTCAAACAACAAAGCAGCTCTCGTGCCGCTGTGTTTTCCAGGGAGCCCCCCTCGAACGGGGCCCAGCACACCGCCATTCTTGATTGTCTTTTGCGTTCCAGACTGACGCGCACGCGTCGACCGCAGACGCATACGGGATTACCCTTACTGACCCTGCTTCAACCGCGCCTTCGCGCTCAGTAAGCCACGAGGGTCGGAGCCAGCGTGCTCGTGAAGAAGTCTGGGTATGTGGCGACGTAATGACTTCCGCCGCCAACCTCCCCCAGGAGGACACCACTCTTGGTGCCGCTCACCGTCAGGGTCGTTCCATCCGCTTCGATTCGCGGAGTGCCCGAGGAGATGTTGCCGCGCCCCAGGTACACGGCCAGGTTCGTACTCCTGACGATGGCCAGCGTCTCCGGGTCGACGTGAACCACTCCGAGGGTGACGGGCGAACTGCCACTGACGCTCTGCTTCTGCGTGTAGGTGGCGACGGCTCCCAGCTCGCTGCTGACCAACGACAGCACCGGGTCATGGCCAATGGAGTTGCCCAGCACCACGGACTCGGGGGGCACGGTGCAGTTCACCCGCTGCACCCGAATGGTATAGGTGAGTGGGACCCCGGGGTTGACCACCCGGGTGATGATCAGACCGCAGCTCAAGAGCTCCGACGTGGCCGCCCCGGGCGCATCCTCACCCTGCGCGTCCGCCGGATCGCGCTGAGCGGTTGCTCCGCCACACGCCGTGACGAGCAACACCACGCACAACTGGATGATGTTGCTGGAGTTCCGCATCACAGCCCCCACGGAGCAAGTCAGGGACGCGATGTATATAGTTCAAGGAAAAGGCGTCCAGCCTTGGAGCGGGTTCGTTTCCTATCCTGAACAATAGAGGGCAGGACGTACAGCCCCATCCCCACTCACAACGTCATACAGACTCACGGGGTGTTGGACACGGCTGAGTCGCAGTCAGACGTGCACTTGCCAGAGCAGATGACCTGACCGGGATACGAGGTCAGGATTGCGCACTCGGTGCCGCCGGTGCATGACACGATCTCTCCACACACCTTGGATTCATCCACGCACCGCACCCGAAGCGTCCCCTCGATCTTGAACGCGATGCAGGCGGTGCCTTGGGGACACTGGGGCAGGTCCACACCACACTCCTGCGCCAGGTCCAGCGACTGCGCATCGCGCAGCACCAGCCGTCCCTGTTTCCCCGCGTCATCCGAACCACAGGCCGACAAGCTCATGACTGTCAGGCAACATCCCAGCATCTGCATCCAGCGCATCGTGGCTCCTTCGTCCGAATGACTTCGCAAGGCTCCCAGCAATGCGCGGACCAGCGGGTCTTCAGAACGATTCCGCACCCTTGCCATGAAGGCACACCTCACTCCTCCCAGAAATCTGAGAGTTACGCGTCGGGAATGAACGGGTCCCCCATCCCGCCGGGACACCACGCATCAGCTTCCCTCGCGCCGCCCCGGCCCCGTCATCTGCACACCTGACTCGCCTGCTCCCAGGCTGCATTGATCTCCCGGCACTTGCTGGCCGCCAACTCCCTCAGCTCGTTTCCAAGATGAGCAACCTTGTCCGGATGATATTGAGCGATCAATCGATAGTAGGCAGCTCGGGCATCTTGAAGTGAAGAGCCGACTCCAATGGAGAGCACCTCCCAGAACCTTGGCTCCACTGCAGCATAGGAATCGGTTGGGAAAGTTGTGGAAGATGGCTTTTCGCGCTGCGTCGAAGCCCTAGCACCTCCCCCAGCAAGCGACTGAATCCGCAGCACATACGGGCCGATGCGAAGCTCATCGCCGAACGTGATCACCACAGGATGGCTAATCTTGACTCCGTTGACCCAAGTTCCATTGGTCGACCGCTCATCCATGACGACCGCTGCCCCAGCGATTGCCACCAGTCGGCAATGCACGCCCGAAACGGTTCCATCCCCAAGATGCAAGTCACAAGCATCGCTACGGCCGACAAAGACTTCACGAACTTCGAAGGTTCCGCGCTTCGAGCGACTGACCCCACGCTGTCCCACGATGATGTCGAGCATTCTTTACCCCAAGAGCTTGCCTACCAATCCATTCAGATTGCATTGATGCCGGACGCGCCCGCACAACCAACAAAGGAACAGTCCGGCTACCCATCCGCAATGGCCTCTACTTCTTATTGATGATCACCTCCGCGATCTGAACCGCGAGCTTCACGAGCTTGATCACGACCTTGGGATTGATCTTCATGGCGTCCTCTTCGCTATTCGGGGAGCGGCAGCGGCGTCCTGAGCACCGCATGCCTAGGCACTAAGCACAGGCTGTGCCGACCTACTGACATGGACGACAGGCAGTCATTTCAGGCACTTACGCTCGGACAACCAACAATCAGCCCCGGCGCACCGCGCCACCGATCAAAGCTGCTATCAATATTGACGAGGGCCCTGGCAGGAGCAGTCAGGCCGACGGAAGCATGAGGGGGCCATTGGAGCCTGGAGGAGCCCTGGGCGCCCCATCCCACTGCCCTCGAATGAATCTGCTGGGCCGCAGCTCCCCATTACTTGAGCCACTCCATGACCAGCCGGGAATCCACTCGTAATTTTCGCCCGAAGAAGGAGAAGCAGACCCAGCTCCTGGATGAGCAAGGTGACACCTCCGACGACTCCGCCAGGATCACCTACCGCGAGCCCAAGGCGCTCCGCGTCGAACGAGAAGGCATCGATGATCTTCTCGTCCCGCTGTACCCAGACCGCTCATACGTGTTCGGTCGAGCACCTGAGTCCACTGTCGTCTTTCCGCATGACGCGGTATCGCGCCAACACGGTCGTCTCTCGTTTCGAGAGGACGACCGTTGGGTCTACAGAGACCTGAACTCCAGGAATCGAAGCTTCCTCCATGAGGGGGACTGGCAACGGCAAGGCGACGAACGGGAATCATCACTGATCATCCCCTCCGCGGAGGACTATGTAGTGGAAGCCGGGCACACCATCCTGCTCGGCAACGGGAGGAGCCGCATCACGCTCCTCGCGGAAGCGCCTCGCGGGCTTCTTGCCGACCCTCGGACCACGAAGTCACGCTCACCTGCGACCAAGCAGCTTGAGCTCGCTGTCAGTATCTGCTCCCGGCATCAGCTGCCCGTGTTTATCCTCGGCCGATCCGGTACAGGCAAGACCTTCATTGCCCGGGAGATCCACACCCAAAGTCGGGCCACCGGTAATTTCGTCATCCTGAACTGTGGCCGCCTCCCCACCGACGTCAACTCCCTCAGCAGTGAACTGCTCGGACACGTCAAAGGTGCCTTTACGGGGGCCGTCATGCCCCGGATTGGGAAGTTCTTCAGTGCCAATGGGGGCACTCTCTTCCTCGATGAAGTGGAGTTCCTGCCCCCAATCGCCCAGGACTTCCTTATCGACATCCTGGAAGGTTCAGGAAGTTTTGCTCCTTTGGGTGCGCCCCCTGATTTCAGAGATCCACCCCCCCGCTTCAGGCTCGTTTCCGCATCGAAGACTCCACTTCAGGAGACTGAGCTGCGACCTGATCTGGCTCAGCGTCTTGCCGCAGGCGACGTCATCGTCCTGCCCTCTCTGGAAGAACGTCGGGAAGACATTCCCGTCTTGATCGATGGTTTTCTGCATCAGCTCTTCGTCGGGCAGCAATATGACGCTGAGCTCACGAGCGATGCGCTGGCTCATCTGCAGAAGGCTGAATGGCCCGGTCAGATTCGAGAGCTCGAGGCTACCATCAGGGCTGTCGTGTCTCGGGCAGCAGCCATTCGTGACATCGATGGCGTGGGCGCAGCGAAGATGATGATCACCCTTGAGGCAGTCAAGACCTACCTCTCCAAGCGAGAGCAGGGATTCGGCGCATCCCCCAAGGCCGCTCAGCCCAAGACACACACATCCATTAGGGCCATCCCTTATCCTCCGCCACGCAAGCGCCCAGGAGATCTGACCAAAGAGGACATCAGCGAGAGCCTTCGCCGCAACCAGGGCAACAAGACCCGGGCGGCGTCAGACCTGGGGATCGCTCCCAACACGCTCAAGGCTCGGATGCGCGCCTTGAGCCTCGAGTGAGTGGAGCACTCGACTGGCGCCACACACATTTCGCCGCAGAGTCTTCCCGAGCGGCGTAGGAAAACCCCTCCCGCGCCATTCACCATTCGCGAGTCCCTGTCTCGACATGAGTCACACGTCAGGAATGAACCCGTCGCCCTCGCGCCGGAACACCGCGCCCACCGGCGCGTCCAGGATGGCATCCAACTCCTTGCACCGGCCCAGCAACGACCGCAGCGACACCACCACCAGGTTCGAGGCCTTCTTCATGTAGGCCGCATCCTCCACGCCTGAAGAGAACGCCCAGCCGCTGTCTTGCGCGTTGCTGGGCTTCATGCGCTCCGCGAAGCGGATGGGTTCACCGTCATCCAGGATGGCCCGGGTGACAATCGCGCCGCGCTGCCGGAGCTGCATCCGGCGCAGCAGCCGCTGCCGCTCCTCCGTGCCCAGCTCCACCCGGACGCGCACCACCCTGCCCTTCGCGTCGAAGTGCCGGCTGACCGCGAAGACCCCGTCTCCCCATCGGTTCCCGCACCCCACCACCCGCGCACCGTCGAGCACGAGCGACGCCGCGTCCTCCGCGCTCGCGCGCAGCCCCGCGTTCAACTTCTCCAGGTTGCAGTGCGGCCGGTAGTCCACGCCCACCGCGAGCGAGTCCTTCTCGATGCGCTCCTGCAACGGCGTCGCCTTCTCCCCCACCCGCTCCAGGGGCAGGTCCCTCCATCCAAACAGCCCGCCCCCCAGGTCGCTCGCGCCCAGCTCCTTCGCCAGCGCGGGCGCGTCCCTGCCGTGGAACACGTAGTCCGCCAGCCCGTCCTCCGGCTCCCACATGCGGAAGTGCCCCATCGGGCCCAGTCCGGCGAACAAGAGCTGGCCGTGGTCCACCATCACCCCCGCCACTTCCTCGGAGCGGACCGCCTTCGCCTCGCCGTCCACCACCACGTCGATGGAGCGCCAGCGCCCTCCAAACTCCCCGGGCGGCATCGGCATCCCCACCACTTGCAACGCGCGGCCCCGGGGCAGCGCCCCCGCCACCACCGCCCACAGGCCGTTGTACTTCGCCACCCCCAGCCCCCCACCCGCCTCCAACGCGAGCCGCGCTCGCTCGGTGTGCGGAACGCGCTCCGGCAACACCTCCGCGCGCGCGTCGAAGCCCCGCTCCCGCGCGAACCCGGCGAAGTGCTCCGCGGCCTCCGCCGCGTCCTCCCGGTCGAAGAGGAAGCGCGGATCGAACTCGCGGTCGTACGCCCGTCCCGCCGCCTCCGCGTCCGGCCCCGCGAGGCGCAGGTCGTACTCCGCCGGTGCCTTCTTCCGGGGCGACGCAGGCTCCGCGTCATGCCGCCAGAAGCGCGCCAGGCCCGGGTCCAGGATGAGCAACACCCCCTCAGGCAGCTCGACCTCTCCCAGGACCACCGATGCGGGCGTCTTCGCGGTGCGTGTCATCCACGCGACCCTACCTCCAGGGCGCATGAAGCCCAGCGCATTCGGGGCGGGCGGGGGAGGAAACCACCGGGCGCCCCATCCGCCGCCATTCCTCTCACAAAGGCTACCAACCCACCACATCCAACCTGCAAGGCTTTACGCCATCTCAAAGGAATCAGACCTATAGCGTTATCTATATGGGACCGGCACTGGGGGGCCGTTCGATGATAAGAGAAGAACTGGATCGCTCCGACATGGAGTACGCAGACTTCGCGGTCCGGCATCAGCCCATCCTGATGGCGATCTGCCGGAAGCTCTGTGGAACGCGTGGCAGGGCTTGCGACGACCTGGTGCAGGACGTGCTGCTCCGAGCGCTGCTCAAGTGGGACACCCTCCAGCATGATCCAGAGCCTGAACGGCGCGCATGGCTGGTGCGGGTGCTGCACAGCCGCTTCCTGGACCAGTGCCGCGGCCAGAGCCCGCAGCCCGCGGCCGCCATCACCCAGGACAACGTGCACACGCTCTTCGAAGAGCCGGACGCGCCTCCGCCAGAGCTGTGGGACCACCTCACCGAGGCGCAGTTCCGGGAGGCGGTCTCCGCCCTGCCCTACAACCTGCGCCGCACGTTCGAGCTCCAGGCGGAGGGGCTTCGCCATGAGGAGATCGGCCGCCGGCTGGGCGCTCCAGCGACCACGGTGGGCTCCTGGCTCTTCCACGCGCGGCACCAGCTGCGCGACCAGCTCCGTGCCATGGCCGAAGCGCGCCGGGACCAGGCAGGCCGCGAGCGCTGAACCGCCTGGGCCACATCCGGCGCCCAGGACGTTCACGCGGACCTATGCTCCGGCCCCATGCCGCTTCCGTACGACGTCCGGGCCGTGCAGTCCCCAGAAGAGCTGGAGCAGGTGCTCGCCCTGCAGCGCCGGAACCTGCCCCCGGTGCTCTCCTCGGAGGAGCAGCGGGCGCAGGGCTTCGTCACCGTCCAGCACGACCTGACCACGCTGGAGCGCATGCACGCGCTCGCTCCCAGCGTCATCGCCCTCCAGGGCTCCGAGGTCGTCGCGTACGCCCTGGTCATGCCCCGCGAGTGCCGTGCGCTCGTCCCCATCCTGGAGCCGATGTTCGCGCTCATCGAGCAGCTCGAACACCGCGGCCGTCCGCTCAAGGACCAGCGCTTCTATGTGATGGGACAGGTGTGCGTCGACAAGGCCCACCGGGGGACAGGCCTGTTCGACGCGCTCTACCACCAGCACCGCGCGCGGCTTCGCGAGCGGTTCGACTGCGTCATCACGGAGGTCTCGGTGCGCAACACCCGCTCTCTGCGCGCGCACGCGCGGGTCGGGTTCGAGACCGTCCACACCTACCGCGACGCCAGCGACACCTGGGCCGTGGTGCTCTGGGACTGGGACGCCCCCACTTCACCCTGAAGCGACGGCTCCACGGGGGAAGGCCGGTTCGCCATCCGCTTGTGGTGCATGCCCGAAAGCTTCAACGCCAGCTCCGGACCGGTGACGCCCTTCGGGATGTAGCCGTCCGCTCCCGAGGCCCGCACCAGCTCGCGCAGCCGAGACTCGTCCATGGACGAATACAGGATGAACAGCGTGTCCGGCCCCGCGAACTGGCGCACCACGCCCAGGATGCGATCCCCGCTGAGCGCCGGGATGTTCACGTCCAGGAGCACGATGTCCGGCTGGTGCGTGCGCAGCATGTTCGCCACGCCCAGCGCCGCGCGCGTGGTGACGACATCGAAGCCGTAACGGCTGATGGAACGCTCCACCAGTTCGAGCACAAGTGGGTCATCGTCCACCACAAGTGCCTTCAGTTTGCCTTCCGCCATGCGCGCCTCCTGCCTTCCAAGGCCCTTGTAAGGATGTCTGAAGCACATTCCTTCCAGGTACACTGTGAAATATACGCTATAGCTGCATTGGAACGCAAATACCCGAGACTCAGGGCTTATTAGGACTCCACTCTGGGTAGGTAAATCGTGGGATGCCCGTAGAAAACGGGCTCTTCCGGGACTCCCGGAAGCGGAAGCAGGGGGCCCCGCGACGCCGGTCCGAGGCTAAAGAACCTGCATCGCCATGGACCGCCGCCCTCCCGAGACTCCGCCCCCCTCCCACGACGACTTCGCCCTGCTGGTCGCGATCCTCCCCGCGCCGCTCCAGGAGGCGGTGCGCCGGCTCCCCGAAGCGGAGCTGTTGGAGGTGGTGATGGATTTGGGCCGCCCTCCGGAAGCACGGCTGGTGAGCGGCGTGGCGCGCTTGTCGGACGCGCCCGTGGAGCAAGAGGCGTTGCAGGCGGTGCTCGCCCGGGTGGGTGAGCCGGGCGGGGACAACCGCGCGGGCATCGAGCGCACGCTCCACCGCGTGTCGGCCATCCGCAACCGGCAGGGGCGCGTGGTGGGGCTCACGCTGCGCGTGGGGCGGGCCATCCAGGGCACCATCGACATGCTGCGCGACCTGGTGGAGTCGGGGCGGAACCTGCTGCTGCTCGGACGGCCCGGCGTGGGCAAGACGACGAAGCTGCGCGAGGTGGCGCGCGTGCTCGCGGACTCGCTGGGCAAGCGCGTGATGGTGGTGGACACGTCCAATGAGATTGGCGGCGACGGGGACATCCCGCACCCGGGCATTGGCGGCGCGCGGCGCATGCAGGTGAGCCGGCCGGACCGGCAGCACGACGTGATGATCGAGGCGGTGGAGAACCACATGCCCGAGGCCATCGTGGTGGATGAGATTGGCACCGCCGCGGAGGCCGCCGCCGCGCGCACCATCGCGGAGCGCGGCGTGCAGTTGGTGGCGACCGCGCACGGCAACACCTTGCAGAACCTGGTGCTGAACCCCACGCTCTCCGACCTCGTGGGCGGCGTGCACACCGTCACGCTGAGCGACGACGAGGCGCGACGCCGGGGCACGCAGAAGACCGTGACCGAGCGCAAGGGAGCGCCGACCTTCGACATCGTGGTGGAGATGGTGAGCCGCGAGGAGGTGCGCGTTCACCGTGACACGGGCGGCGCGGTGGACCGGCTGCTCACGGGCGCGGAGGTGGGCGGGGAGCGCCGCCGGCAGCAGGACGGCGCCGTGCACGTGGACGTGCCCACGGAGGTCGTGGAGGCCACGCCGCCGGGTGGACGCGTGCCCAAGGGCACCCCGGCGCTGGGCGCTCCGAAGCCAGGGCCCACGCGCATCGCGGCGCACGCGGTGAGCCGCGAGCTGCTGGAGCGCGTGCTGCGCGACCTGCCGGTGGAGGCCCTCGTGGTGGGGCGGCCGGAGAACGCGGAGCTGGTGCTCACGTTGCGAAGCCGCGCCAACTCTCCCCGCCTGCGCCGCGCGTCCGAGCGCGCGGGGGCGCGGGTGCTGGCCATCAAGCGCAACAGCGCCACGGAGATCCGCCGCGCGCTGCGCACCGAGTTCCACCTGCTGGAGGGTGTGGATCCACGCGACGTGCACGCCGCCGTCGCGGACGCGGAGCAGGGCATCCAGCGCGTGCTCGTGGAAGGCGTCTCCGTGCCGCTCCCGCCTCGGCCGTCACGCCTGCGCAAGCTGCAGCACACGCTGGTCGTGAGGAACCACCTGGAAGCCATCAGCGTGGGCAGCGAACCCCTGCGCCACCTGGTCATCTACCCGCTGGGCACCGCCGTGCCGGAGCCCTCCGGCGCGGAGCCATCACCGGAGGAGGTGGAGCCGCTGGAGGCGGAGGACCTGGACGCGGAAGGCGCGCTCGAGGATGAGGACGAAGCAGCTCCTGATGATGAGGACGCCTCCGACGATGAGGCTCCGAACGAGGGGACCTGACCGGCGCCGCGACCGCGTGGGCGCGCGCCGCCGCCGCGAGCGCGACACGGGCGTCATGAGCGGCGGTCCCGACATGACCGCCCCTGGTTGCGCAGCGCACTGCACACGTCCACCGGGGTCAGGGGAGCCCCTTTGCCTGGAGATTCATGGGGTTGAGGAGGGCACGACGGTTGCTCAAGGCCAGGGCACGGTCCGCCGCGAGGAAGCAGTGGCGCCGCACCCTCCCTGGAGCCCTTCATGCGTCGCACCGCCTGCCTTGCCCTCGCCGTCCTCGCCACCAGCGCCTGTGGAGGCAACCTCCCCACGAAGGAGGAAGTGGAAGACGCGACGGCGCGCGTGGGGCGGGTGGCGGCCTCCGCGCACCAGGTGCGTGGCGCGTTCGAGGCGCTGGGGCTGATGCCCGTGTACACCTGCGGCGAGCCCCGGCGCGCCTTCCTGGGCCACGCCGCGGAAGGCCTGTCCTCCCGCATCTCCTGCGCGACGGCCACCGTGCGGCCGGTGGATGACGTCACCGACGCGGTCGTCGTGTCGTTCCCCGCCGGCGGCTGTGACGTGCACGGCCTGCGCTTCACCGGACACGCGGTGCTGGAGTATCGCGGCGGCGAGGACCTGATGGAGCTGAACGCCGACCTGCGCGGGCTGGCCGTGGACGGCCAGCCGCTCCAGGCGAAGGTGGGCTATGGCACCTGTTCAGACGAGACGCACCTGTTCGCGGAGGTGGAGGGCGACGTGCCGGGCCGAGAAGGGCACACGTTCCACATCCACAGCCGCGTGGGCATGCGCCAGGGACTGCCCCTCATCGGCGGCGCGTCGCTGCTGTTCGACGGTCCAGGCGAGCTGACGGGGCCCGGCGGCACGGACCGCCTCACGCTCACGTCCGTCCTGTACGAAGTCGGCGACTACCTGCCCAAGGAAGGCACGGCCCTGCTGGAGAGCGCGAACGGCCACGTGCTGAAGCTCACGTTCCAGCCGGTGCTGTGGCGCGTGGGCAAGGTGGAGGTCACCGTGGACGACAAGGACCCCATCACCGTGCCCGTGGTGCGCTGAGGCCTCAGTCCTGCAACGACCGGGTGAGCCGGGCGATGGCGCCCGGCAACCCGCGCACGCGCAGCCGGCTGCCCAGCTCGTCGTAGGCCTGCGACACCACCGTGGTGTGTTCATACACCTCGCCGATGCGCGCCTGCCGGGCGTACGGAATCACCAGGTCCGCCTCCACCATGGAGGCCTCGAAGAAGGCGATGATGTCCTTGCGCAGCATCGCCACGTCGTCCGGCCGATGCGCGGACACGAGGATGGCCTCGGGGTGTTCCGCCCGCAGCGCGTCCTGCGCCGCCGCGTCCAGCCGGTCCACCTTGTTGAAGAGCAGCCTGCCGGGCACCACGTCCGCGCCAATCTCCCGGAGCACCGTGCGGGTGACGTCCAGCTGCGCGGCCCAGGTGGGGTCGGACGCGTCCACCACGTAGAGCAGCAGCGACGCCTCCAGCGCCTCGTCCAGCGTCGAGCGGAACGACGCCACCAGGTCGTGCGGCAGCTTCTGGATGAAGCCCACCGTGTCCGAGACCAAGATGCGCGGCCGGGTCTCCGGCTGCATCGCGCGCACCGTCGTGTCCAGCGTCGCGAAGAGCTGATCCGCCACCAGCACCGCGCTGCCCGTCAGCGCCCGCATCAGCGAGGACTTGCCCGCGTTCGTGTAGCCCACCAGCGCCACGCGCAGCTGGTCGCGGCGCGCGTAGCGGCGCTGGTCCTGGTCCTTCTGGATGGCCGCCAGCCCCTCGCGCAGCTCCGCCAGCCGGTCGCGAATCTTGCGGCGGTCCAACTCCACCGCCGAGTCTCCCGAGCCGCGGCCCTGCTGGCGCTCGCGGCCTCCCGAGGACTCGCGCAGGCGCGGGGCCAGGTAGTTGAGCCGGGCGATCTCCACCTGCATCCGCGCCTCGTGGCTCTTCGCGTGCCGGTGGAAGATGTCGACAATCACGCCCGCGCGGTCCAGCACCTGCGCGCCCGTGGCCCGCTCCAGATTGCGCAGCTGGCTGGGTGACAGCTCGTGGTCCACGACCACCACCGTGGGCCTGGGGCCCGGCTCCAGGGCGGTCGCCTCCGGAGCATCCTCGGCCTCCTCGAAAGGGTCCTCCGCGTCATCGTCGCCAGGAGCGTCCGCGTCCTCCGGCTCCCCGTCGGCTTCGGCCTCCCACTTCTCACGGGCCTTCGAAGCCTTGCCCTGCGCGCCGGACGGGATGAGGCCGGTGCCTCCGGTGAGCGCGGCCAGCTCCTTGAGCTTGCCTGAGCCGAGCACCGTGCCGGTGGCCAGCCGCTCCCGGCGCTGGGACACCGTCGCCACGGAGTCGAACCCCAATGTGTGCACCAGCCGACGCAGCTCCGCGAGATCCGCGGCATGCGCCTCGTCCGTGACGCCGGGAAGCTGGACACCAACGAGGACCGCGCGCGGACGCTCGGGGAGGGTTTTCGCCATGGACAGGCTCGTAACACGTCGGGCCCGGAGATGAGCGATATGGTGGAGCCATTCGCGGGGCCCACGCATGTGCCCCCAGAGGGCAGGCATGCGGTTCTACTGCACCATCTGCGGCTACCACGCCGCCTTCATGCTCAGGCCCGTGAGGTGCAGGGGATGCATGGGCACCGGGTCGATGAAGGAGGTCCCCCGAGGCATTCCGAAGCACCGGAAGTCCACGCGGTACGGGAGCTACACCATCCGTGGAGGAAAGGCCTTCCGACAGCGGGATGCCAAGGAGTCCCAGCGCTCCGTGCTGGCGCGAAGGAAGCTGGAGACCTTCAAGACCCCGCTCCCCAACCACCTCCTCCCTTTCAAGAAGCGGAAGCATTCGCCGTCGATGACGTCCTCGCCCCAGGAGCCGCCTCCCTCCCTGCGCAGGGAGGAGGTCCATGAGGAGGAGGCCGGACTGGACCTGGGGGTCGGCACCTTCAACATCAACCACTTCAGCCAGAAGACAGCCAAGGCCAAGAAGGACCTCCTCTTGCGCCTCTTCGAGCAGAACCCCTGGTTGGACGTGCTGGTGCTCCAGGAGATCAACAAGAAGGCGCTCCCCCTCCTGAAGTCCATCGACTTCAAGGGACACGGGCTCACCCTGGTGCTGGGGCCGCAGATGCAGGCGGTCTACCCGAAATACAAGGGCCAGAAGGCCTCGGAGGATGACGACAGCGAGGACGAGGACTCCGACGATGAGAGCTCCATGTCCGATACGGACGAGGAGACCTGGACGCTCGGGAAGAGCCAGTGTGAGTGGTACCCCATCATCTTCAGGACGAGCTGCTGCACCGATAGCAGCTGGCGCGCCTTCAGCGGCGGCGAGGTGAAGCGGCGCTCCAGCGACCGCTCCACCGAACCCATCCAGTGGGCCAAGCCCGTCGAATACACCAAGGCGCCCAAGGGCTGGACGACGAAGTACCCCACGCTGCTCAAGGAGCGCAGGGAGCAATACCGGCTGCTCAACGCGCGCCACCTCCCCTGGCGCCCGGTCGTGGTCCACGACCTGCGCATCGGCAAGCACGACGTGCACATCGGCGTGGTCCATACGTCCCCCGCGGGGCAGGGGCTGGGCCGCATGGGGGAATACGAGCAGGTGTCCGGCTTCTTCCAGCATGTCTCCCAGAACACCGGCGAGCCGTGGATCATCGCGGGCGACTACTACATCGACCCTGAAGCCACGGTGGCGGTGAACTCCGACACGAAGAGCCGCCAGTGGGACGACCTCTTCCACGTGAAGGCGGACACCCTGGGGCTGACGCTGTCGGTGCCTGTCTCGGCGTCGAACCAGTCCTCGCAGACCTATCGCAGCGTGAACTCGAAGAAGAACCAGGAGCAGTTCAAGCGGAAGGGCTACATCAAGGACTGGGACCAGGTGGGCGACAAGTTCAAGCTCAACAAGCGCGCCGACTTCTTCGTCATCAGCCGGGCCTTCGCCCTGCATCACACCGGCATCTTCTCTCCTGTCAAGGGACTGCTGCCGGTGGATCCGAACCACCAGGCGCTGAACTTCTGGGCCCAGACGAGCGACCACGCGCCCACCGGCGGCATCTTCTGCGACTCGCCCTTCTCCGAGAAGTGGGCCCGGAACTGGCAACTCATCTCCGAGTCCCTGGGCACGCGCCAGTCCCAGGCCCAACTGGAGGTGTGGGAGCTCCAGAAGCAGGCCGTGGACGAGCTGCTGTCCTCGCTCCGAGAGCTGATCCCCCTGCTGACGCGGTTGCAGGAGGATGGCCTCCGGCTGGCGCAGCGGCTGTGCGTGTTGATCGTCAAGGCCCTGAACTCGCCGGCCGCGATCGCCATCCGGGGCGTCTCCTTCGAACCCGACGGGCAGTATCCGCGCTGGAAGGCGAACTCCCAGAGCGTGACCCAGCAGCACCTGAGCGAGTTCTTCGGCATCTGCGCCCAGGTGGAGACCGCCTCCGTGCTGAACAGCCCCCACGCCCTGGAGCAGTTCGCGCTGCTGTTCCGCAATGCCTACCGGGCGCTCCAGCAGATTGGCATCCGTCCGCGGAGCTTCGATCTCACCCCTGAGTCGGAGACGTACTCGCAGGTCAAGCTGGGGACCCGCCAGACGGCGTCGACGGGCTCCCGCACCGGCAAGGAGAAGCTGACGCAGGAGCTGCAGCAGGAGATCATCGAGCTGCTGAGCGGCTACCTGGAGAAGCAGCGGTCCACGGGCTCGCCTCCCCCGTCGCTCGTCGGCTGCGTTCAGGGCAGCGTCAACCAGTTCCAGGTCCCGGGAGGACGGACCGCCTGCTCCGCGATGGCGGTGCTGGGGATCGCCGCGGTGCTGGCGCACGGGGGAGAGCTGGACACCGAACGCATCGACAACATCCTGCTGGAAGGCACGGCGCTCTATCAGCGGATGAACACGGCGACGGAGGACGAGACCGAGCTGATGCAGGCGTTGGCGCTGTCGTGCGGTGGGATGGTGGATCCCATCGTCTTGCAGCCCCAGGCGCCCTACTACAACCCGCTGGAGATTCCCGAGGAGGAGATCCGGCTGCGAGGCCTCTTCCAAGCCGGCGCGGGCACCAGCCACCGGGACACCCTGGGCCAGGAGCTGGCGTCGCTCTTGAGGCAGGGCGAGCGGATGGGGGTGGCGCTGGTGCTCGGCGGCTATACCGTGTCCGTCATCCGGAATGGCGATGCCTATTATCTCTTCGACTCCCACGGCTGGAAGGACCGGAGGAACGCGTTCGTGCAGCGCTATGCCTTCGTCAACGAGCTGCTGGTGGCGGTGGGAAAGATGGCGAAGTCGCGCGCCCTCTTCGACCACGAGATCGGCGTCACCCTGTACCTGCCCGAGGACGTATGACGCCCCTGCGTGGTGATGTCGCCGTGCTGCTGGAGAAGGCGCCGCCGCGGCGCCAGGCGCTGTCGGAAGCGGCGTTCGTGTTCTTCGCCGTGCTGGGCCCCTCGACGGTGGGGCGGCTGGGACTGGCGGCCACGGTGGCGGTCGGGGTGGCGCTCCTGGCCTGGGGGCTGGCCCTGCTGAGGCCCTGGGAGTCCACGCGCCAGGGGGCGTGGTGGGGCGTGGTGGGGCTGCTCGTGGCGTTGGGCGGCACGGGCGCGGGGGCCTGGGTGGCGACGGACGCGGAGGTGACGAAGGGCTTCTCGCTGTCCATGGCGCCGCTGGTCATCCGGGCGCTGGGCATGTGCCTGTTGGTGGCGGTGCTGCTGTGGCGCGATGGGCAGGGGCCCGCGCAGGTGGGGCTGGTGCGCGAGGGTTGGGCGCGGGAGCTGCTGCTGGGCGTGCCGGTGCTCGCGGGCACGTACGCGGTGCACATCGCGGTGTCGGTGCCACTGGCGGCGGTCGCGGTGGCGTTGAAGCTGGCGGGCAAGGAGCTGCTGGCGCGCAAGGGCGTGGCGGCGGCGCTGCTGGACACGGGCCTGGGCGTGCCGGCCTTCGCGGCCATCATGGTGGTGGTGACGGGCTTCGAGGAGTTCGTCTTCCGCGGCTTCCTGGTGCCCCGGCTGCGGGTGGTGCTGGGCGGCTGGGTGCCGGCGGTGCTTTGCGCCGCGGTGCTCTTCTGCGTGGGGCACTTCTACGAGGGCACGCTCGCGGTCTTCCAGACATTCGTGATGGGCGCGTGGTTCGGCGTCGTCTTCTGGTATCGCGGGCGGCTGCTGCCCTTGATGGTCGCGCACGCGGCGTTCAACACCATCAGCTTCGCGCTGATGCTGTGGCTGTCGCGCTCGGGGCTGTTGGAGAAGCTGCCGCCCCTGTGACTCAGGAGCGGCGCATCCTGGGCGGTTACGCGTGGGCCTGGGGCATCAGCGAGAACGCCAGCTCCCTCACCAGCCGCTGGGCCATCCGCGCGGAGGGCAGTCCCGAGGCCCGGGCCACGGCGTCCGGTACGAGGCTCGCCGCGGCGTCGCGCTCCAGCTCACGCCAGGCTTCGCGGCGGGCCTCCTCCACCCGCTCGCGCGCCTCCGGGGACAGCTGCTCCAGGGCCCAGGCGTCAATCGCCCACGACAGCTCCGCGTGCCGCTGCTCGTCCGGCGCGATGGCCGCCAGGGACTCGCGCACCTGCGCGTCCTCCGCGCTCCTCGCCTGCCAGCCCGCGAGCAGCGCCCCGAACGTCTCACGCACGCAGCCCTCCACCGCGTTCTCCAGCGCGAGCGCCTCCAGCGACCGGGCCTGGAAGGGGGCCACCTTCAACTCCGGAATGGGAGCGCCGTGCCGCAGCGCCAGGGCCTCCATCGCCCTCGCGTGACGCACCTCCTCCTTCGCGGACCGCCTCGCGGCCCGCACCAGCCGCTCCGGCGCGCCGTGCGCGGCCAGCTCGTCCGCGAGCCTCTCAAAGGCAGGCACCGACGCGGCCTCCAGGTGCGCCATCCTCGCGAAGAGCGCCCCCAACGCCGGGACCTCCACGGCCACGGCCCCGTCGCTGCACAGCCCCTCCGGCCGGCGGCCCTCGCAGATGAACAGCGTTTCGCAGCTCACCTGGTCCGGTTCGAGCTTGTCCTCCGTGGACTTCGATAGAGAGCAGGGAGCCTTGGCGCCGTAGCTCGCGCACAGCTCCTCGCAGGCCGTGGCCTGCGTCGGCGTCCCTCCATCCAACAGCATCGCGGGAATGGGGAACGTGCTCTGCGACGTGTGGCCATCCGAGTCACACCCCCACGTCGAGGAACACCCCATCCCCAGGGCCGTGACGGGCGCGAGCAACCACAGACGCGAGAACACGGGGCGAAGCTTCCGGCGGGACATGCAATACCTGCTTCCATCACGAACCCGCCGGCCCCCGGGCGCCTGAAGCCTCTCATACAAGGCTTCAGGAAATAAAGGCTCAGGTCGGAGCCTGCGCCGAGCGCCGCCGCAACCAATTGCGCAGGAACGCCTTCACCTCCGGATGCTGCGACTGCCGGAAGTGGTCCGGCGGGCCGTACTCGACGACACGGCCCTCGTGCATCAGCGCCAGGTGGTCCGCCATGCCGAACGCGGAGGCCACGTCCGGTGTAATCACCAGCGACGTGGCGCCCAGCTGCTGCTTGCCCGTGGTGATGATTTCATTCACCGCCGCCGTGGTGAGCGGATCCAGGCCCGCCGTGGGGTCGTCGTAGAGCAGGATCTTCGGCTGGAGGATGGTGGCGCGCGCGAAGCCCACGCGCTTCTGCATGCCGCCGGAGAGCTCGCCCGGGAAGCGCGTGGCCGCGTGCGACAGGCCCACCTTCGCCAGCGTCTCGTTCACCGTCTTCGTGATTTCGGGCTCGGGCATCTTCGTGCGCTCACGCAGCGGGAACGCCACGTTGTCGTAGACGTTGAGCGAGTCGAAGAGCGCGTTGGCCTGGAAGAGGATGCCCAGCTTGCGGCGCATCTGGTTGAGCGACGGCTCATCCATCTTCGCCACCTCGTCGCCCTCCACCAGCACCACGCCCCGGTCCGGCCGCATCAGGCCCATGATGTGCTTCATCAGCACCGTCTTGCCTGAACCGGACACCCCCATCAGCACGCAGGTCGTCCCCTCCGGCACCACCAGGTCCACGCCCCGCAGCGCGGCCTGCCCACCAAACGACTTGTGCAGGTCCCGCACCTCCAGGGTCAGCTTCGGCGCCGGCTCACGGCTCGCGTCACTCATCGCCCCGGCACCCTAGCGCGCACGCCCCGCCAACGCCCTCCCCAAAGGAGGGGGGCCCCCTGGGCCTGTCCTCTGAGTTGCTTTCGCGGCGCAAGCATCTGGCCCACTGGCGCGCCCGCGAGTGTCCGCCCGACACGCGCTTCGGTACGGTGCGCCCCCTTCCCTTCCAGGGTCCTCGCGCATGACCGTCCGCACCCTCTGTCTTGCATTGCTCGCGCTGTCCGCCTCCAGCTGCTCCGAGGGCCCCTGCGAGGACCTGAGGTGCTACCAGCCCAATCCCTGCGATGAGGACCGGAGCTGCGGCTGGCTGGGGCTGCCCTATGAAACGCTGGTCGCGCCCACCCCACCCCGGACGGGGGAGCTCATCCGCCTGGGCGAGGACGTCCCCTGGCGCGGCTATGCGCTCAGGACGGAGCCCGGCCGCATCTACACCTTCTCCTGCACCGCGGAGGGTTTCGAGTCCTGCGATGTGTACCTGCGCAGCGGGAATGAGACCGAGGGGTTCGTTGAGCAGGAGGGGAGCACCACGCATGTCCACTTCCGGAGCACCCGCCCGGACAGCCACTTCGCCTACGTGAGCGCGCGGCCCGTGGGGAGCACCGGCACCTTCCGGTACGCCTTCAGCGAACGCCCCGACGACCATGCGCCCGACGCCGCCAACGCCACGCGCCTCACTCCCGGCGGACCGGCGGTCCCGGGACTGCTCCAGGCAGGACCGGACACGGACACGTTCGCCTTCGACATGCAGGCGGGCCACGCCTTCTCCGCGCACTGCACGGGCGCCGCCAACCTCGAACGCGGCATCACGGCCAGGCTGACGGGCCCCGATGAGGACAGCCTCGCGAAACTCAGCATCGGAGTCAGCGGCGACGGCTGGACAGGCAGGGCCCTGGCGACGCGCACCGGCCGCTACGTCTTCCAGCTCGTCAGCGACCGCACCACCTCTCTTGCCTATGCATGCTCGCTGGAAGACCTGGGCGTGGACGACCACGGAGACGCGTGGGCCACCGCGACCCCGCTGCCCGAGGGCGACAGCGTCCCGCTGACGGGCGCCATCCAGCTCGGATACGACCTGGACGCGTTCACCTTCCTCGCCCGCGCGGGCCATGCCTACGCGCTGCGCTGCGACACGCCCACCTTCAGCCCCTGCCGCGACGCCCGCATCCTCGACGCGCGAGGGAATGAACTCCCCGCGCCCGTGGGCGTCGCCAGCGACACCCGGCTCCGGGTGAAGGTGGAGGGACAGGGGACCCCAGGCGTCTACGCGCTCACGCTGCTGGACCTGGGCGCGGATCAAGGCGCGGGCCCGCGGGACGCGGTGCGCGTGACCGCGGACGTGCCCCTCACGGGCTACCTCACCCCTGCCGGGGACGAGGACTTCTTCCGCTTCGAAGCCCAGGCGGGGCACGTGTACACCGTCCAGGTGGACGGGGCCTCCGTGGAGGCCCTCCTGCTCGCATCCCCATCGCAGAGCCTCACCCGCTACGACATCGCGAAGGTCCAGCGCTTCCTGGTCGACGCCGACGCCACCGTGCTGCTGCGCGTCTCCGGCCCCCGGGCGAAGTACCTGCTGCGCGTGCAGGACGTGGGCGTGGATGACCACGCGGGCACGCCTGAAGAGGCGACGGACGTGGGCGATGCGCTTCGGGTCAGTGGCGTGCTGGATGCCAGCACGGACGTGGATGGGTTCTCGCTGGTCTTGGAGGCTCGGCCCCATGCCCCGCGCATCACCTCGCGCGACACGAAGTTCCTGCTGTTCG
The DNA here is from genome assembly GCF_009909145.1 of Corallococcus silvisoli. Lineage (NCBI taxonomy): Bacteria > Pseudomonadati > Myxococcota > Myxococcia > Myxococcales > Myxococcaceae > Corallococcus > Corallococcus silvisoli. The sequence goes on along the minus strand of NZ_JAAAPJ010000006.1, from coordinate 41,891 downwards.
AAGCAGACGGCGTGACACCCGTGCCCTGGGACACGGCCCGGGGCGCCTGGGTGCCACGCGCCGCCGGACGGCACTTCGTACGGGCCGACGTGTTCGGCACCTTCTCCGCCCCGGACGCCTACGTCCTCGAACTCCTCCCCCTTTGATGTCACCGACCATGCGCGCCCTCTCTTCCGCTCTCCATGCCCTGGTGGCCGCGTCGCTGCTGTCTGGCTGCGGCCCTGAACAGCCGTCCGTCCCCGCCGTCCCCTCCTTCGAAGAGGTTGAACGCGTCTGCGCCGGCGTGCACTGCACCGCGGGCTACTGCACCAGCGCGGGCGGCGTGGCCGCGTGCCGCTGCGGGCCGGTGGATGAAGAGGCCGGTTCGGTCTGCGAAGTGGATGAGGAAGGCGACTTCGACGATCTCCCGACCCCTGGCCCCCAGATGCGCAGCCTGCCCGTGGGCCCCGAGTCCGGATGGCTGCATCGCGGCGACACCGACCGATTCACCTTCGCCGGGGAGGCCGGCCGCACGTACCGCTTCACCTGCATCCCGGAAGCCTTCCAGTGGTGCGACCTGGCCATCAGTCCCTGGTTTGGCGCTCCGTACGAACCCGCACGGGTGAGCTACGAGGGCCGCGCCACCGTGCTCACCCTCACGCTCTACACCGCGGGCCTGCGCACCGCGGAGCTGGCCGCGTGGCCGGGCGGGTACTCCTTCGACAGGGGTGCGTACACGTTCTCGCTCCTGGAGGTGGAGGACCCGGAGGGCACGCTGGAGCAGCACGCGGCCAGCGTCTCCACGGACGGGACGCCCTTCACGGGCCGCATCGACTTCCATGGCGACACGGATGCGTTCGCCTTCACCACGTTGGAGCAGCACGTGTACCGGGCGCACTGCACGGGCCCGGAGCTGGTGGCGGACATCCGAGCGGCCGGGGGATGGGGGACGGGCCAGAAGCTCCAACGCGACGAGGATGGCGGCCGCACCGCGGAGGTGAAGCTGCCCGCGGGGTCCTATCTGCTGTGGGTGGGCACCGCCGCGCCCTCGGACACCGCGGACTACCAGTGCACCCTCCAGGACCTGGGAGCGGATGACCACGGAGATGACTCGGCCCACGCCACGCCCCTGGCCACGTTCGACACGGCGCTCACGGGCGTGCTGGGGACTCGCTTCGACCTGGACTGGTTCAGCTTCCCCGCGAAGGCGGGCCACGCGTACAACCTCGCCTGCGACAGCGCCGCGCCGAGCGGCTGTGGCGCCGCCTCCATCCGCTTCCCGGACCGCGAGCTGGGGCAACCCGTTGTCGTCTCGCAGGACGGCCTGCTGCGGGCGTATGTGTACAACACCCCTCGAAAGGAGGCCGGTCCCCATGCCCCGGTCCCTTACACGTTCAAGGTGGTGGACCTGGGCGCGGATCAAGGCACGGGCGTGGCGGATGCGGTCCCCGCGAGTGTCGGCGTCCCCATCCCGGTCTACTTCGCGTCCTTCACGGATCGGGACTACTTCCGCGTGGACGTGGAGGCCGGACACGTCTACCGCCTGGCCTTCGCCCCCCAGGTGTCCTCCGGACTTTTCGGAGCATTCCGACCCGCGGAGCCCGCCACGAACCTGATGCGCGCCTTCTCCGCCACGCAGGGCCTCTTCAAGTCGGATCGCTCGGAGCCCATCGTCTTCCAGGTGGGCCTCGATGTGGTCGTCAACGAAAGCCCCTATGTGCTGAGGATCGACGACCTGGGACCGGATGACCACGGGGACACGCGCGAAGCCGCCACGACCGTCCCCGGCCCCTCCTTGAGGGCCGACGGCGTGCTGGACACGTGGGACGACGTGGACTGGTTCGCGCTGGAGCTGGAGCCGCGCGCCTACGCCGTGCGCAGCCTGCGGGCCAACTCCAACCCCCCGGTCTTCACCCTCTTCGAGGCGGATGGAGTGACCCCCGTCCCCGACTCCGGCTCGGGCAACGTGCGGCCTCGCGGCGCGGGGCGGCACTACCTCCGGGTCAACCCCTGGCTCAGCGGCTCGAATGACCGGAGCCCCTACCGCTGGGAGCTGAACCCCCGTTAGCGCTGGCGGCGTGTCGCGGGGCTTCGCCGGGCCGTGAGCCTCAGCCCAGCTTCATGCCCTTGGGACGGGCCATCAGCCGGTCCACGTAGGCATCCAGTACGGGCCGGTCCGTCCGGGCCCCCAGCATGCGCTGGTAGATGAAGATGGAGCCAATCATCACGTCCGCGGCGGTGAACCAGTCGCCGAAGAGATAGGGCCCGTTGCCCAGCTCGCGCTCCATCGCGTCCAGCGCCAGCGGGTACTCCGTCCAGCCGCGCTGCGGGAGCGTCGCGGTCTTCGTCATGTGGTCGGCCGCCGACGGCTCCAGCTGCGACGTCGAGTACACCATCAGCGACAGGTATCGCCCGCGCTCCGGCGCATCGATTGCCGGCGCGAGCCGGGCCTGGGGATAGCGGTCCGCCACGTAGAGACAGAGGGCCGCGTTCTCGAAGACGCGGGTGTCTCCGTCCACCAGCGCGGGCAGCTTTCCGGCGGGGTTGACCTTCAGGAACTCCGGCGTCTTGTGCTCGTGCTTCCGCAGGTCGATGGGGATGATTTCGTACTCGACCCCCGCCTCATCGAGCATCCACTTGGCGATCACCGCCCGGCTCCGCGGATTGAAATAGAGCTTCATCCAGCCACCCCTTGTGAGCAACGCGTTGAACTCCCAGGGCGGAACGCCCCGGGAACGGACCGCATTCGCTCACATCTGGAAGGACTAGGGCGTGGCCTTCGACGCGGGGGCCCCTGACTGGGGCTCCAGCTGTTTGAGGACGGACGCCGCGCCCGCGTTGGTGGGGGTCAGCTCCAGGGCCTTGCGGTAGCTCACCCGCGCCAGGTCCTTGTCGCCGTGGGCGAGGTAGGCCTCCCCCAGGCTGTCGTAGACGTTGCCCTCGGCGGGGAACATCTCCACGTTGAGCTTGAACACCTCGATGGCGTCCGTCATGCGCCCGGAGCGCAGCAGCTTGTACCCCAGGCTGTTGAGCTGCCCTTCGGAGAAGTCATACGCGTCCGGCTTCGTGGCCTTCAGCTCGCGGTACGTCGCGAGGGTCCGCGCGATGGGCACGGTGTCCAGCGTCGCGCTCAGGGCCTCCTGGATGCTCGGACGGGGCGCCCGGGGCGAGAGGCCGTGGAGGACGCTGAACAGCCCGGCCGCCAGCTCCTTCACCTTGTCCCCGCGCGACGTGTTGTCCAATGGGTAACACCACGGGATGTACTGCTGGGAAGCGGAGTGTTGTCGGTCGCGTCGTAGCGCGGTTGTTGGTTGCTCACCGGCTGTTGGACGAGTGCCGGGTGCTCGCTGCCGGGGAGAGTCCGGAGCATGCGGAGCTGGTGGCTTCGCTCGCTGGTGGCGTGCTGGATGTGTCGGAGCAGTTGTCGTGCGTCCCCGAGCGGAGCGAGGGCCCTTCCGAGTCTTCCGAGGCGGAAGCGCTCGTGACGGGGCAGTGTGGGTGCGGGCACGAACGCGGCTGGCACTCGCGGGGACTGGGGAGTTGCCTGGAGTGCTCGTGCGTGGAGTACGCGCAGTCGGGGCTGTCACGCCGCGATGGTGACCGCGTGATGGCGCTGGTTGCGCTCACGGCCCAGGCCATGACGGACGTGTCGCGTGCGCACCGCGAGGCGGAGCAGGCGCGGCGGGAGTCGTCGCGGCTCGCGGATGAACTCGCGGTGATGCGGGCAAGGTTCGAGCGCCACGACGCGAACCTGGAGACCGCGAGAGAGGAGGTCATCTGGTGGACCGCCGAGGCGAAGCGTCGTGATGGGGCTGCGTCCGCGCGGGTCGCGGAAGTGCGCGGCGAGCTGGTGCGATGCGAGGCCGCCAGGGATGCCGCGACGATGCAGGCCAGCGCGGCGGCGGAGGCGGGCCATACAGCCCGGCTTGAGCGGGACGCGGCGGAGGCCCGCGCGCTGGAGTTGACCGAAGAGCGCGACGCGAGCCAGCGCCGGACGGCGGAGTTGGAGACAGACCGCGACCAGCTCACGGCGGACCTGGAGCAGGCCCGCGCCGAGGTGGCCGACCTGACGGCGACGCTGGGGGCGCGCAACGCGCAGGCGGCTGTCGCCGTAGGGGCGCTGCGGCGGCTGGGCAGTGCGCGTGATGACCTCGCGTTGGCGGCGACGCACCGCAAGGGCTTGAGCTGCCCCATGGGCGACGTGTGCGAGGAGTGCGACCGATGATGCCAACGTGCTCGCATGGCATCGTGGGGCGCTCGTGCTCGCATCGTGGCGTGCACTGCGTCGGCGGTCGCTGGTGGTGTGTGGACCACGGCGCGGCCGGGCGCCGCTGGTGGGCGGCTGAGCGGACACGCCGCACGCTGGCGTTGCTGCGGCGGGTGGCGCGATGAAGCTGGTGCGCGGCGTGTTCGCTCAGCGTCCATGGCGCGCGGCTGCGGAGCTGGCGGCAAGCGCAGTGCGCGCCGAGCTGCGCAAGCTGGACAAGCTGGACAAGCTGGCCAAGGGTGGCGTGCTCGTGGACCCCGAGCAGCGGGCCGCCCTCGTGGCCATCGTCCAGGGCCTGGAGCGCGAGGGGAGTCAGGCGCTCCTAGCTCTGCCACCGGGCACCGCGGATTCGAGCCGGGGCGGTGATGTCCCCTGGCTGGACGCGGCGGACGTGCTCCAGGTTGACGAGCCGGGGGTGACGGGATGAACGCGCTGCTGGAGCTGGGGGCGCGGCTGTCCGACCTGGAGCGCTCCGTGCTGGCCTTGGCTGCTGGGGCAGTCGTTGGGGAGCTGGTGGTCCAGCTCGCGCGGTTACTGAGACGGGCCCGCGCCAAAAACGACCGTTAGCGGCGCGGGACGGGACGGCGAGCTAAACCCCTGAATCCTGGTGGCCGCTGGCGCTGTCCTGGTGACGGGGGTTTTGACGCACGGATGGGGGCGGGGTGGCCTACTGGGCTGCCCCGCCCCCATCTTCGTCCTGGCGCGCATCCAGGGCCTCCAGGTGGCGGCGTAGCGTCGCCTCCCCCACCCCGGCCAGCTTGGCGGCGGCGCGGATGCTCCTCCCCTCTGCCACCCACCTCGCGCCCGCGCCCAACATGATGGAGCTGGCCCGGGGCCTGCCGATGGCCTTGCCGCTGCGGGTGCCCTGGCGACGGGCGCGGTCCTGCCCGGCGATGGTGCGCTCCACCAGGATGCGGCGCTCCTCCTGTGCGACCCATCCGAACACGGCGAGCAGCAGGTCTCGTGCGGGCCCGCCCGTGTCCAGCCAGGACTCGCGCAGCGACACCACCACGCACCCAACGCGGTCCAGCTCGCGCACGGTGGCGATGACGCCGGACATGGAGCGCCCCAGCCGGTCCAGCGCCACCACCACCACGGCGCGCACGCGGCCCGCCTTGGCGTCGGCCATGAGCGAGTCAAACACGGGCCGCGCCTTCACGGCGGAACCCGTCTCCTCGTAGATGCGGGGCGTCCAACCCCGCGCCTCCGCGAGCGCGAGCAACGGCGCGCGCTGGTTGTCCACGGTCTGCTTGTCGGTGCTGACTCTCAAGTACAGGGCGGCGGTGGTCATCAAACAGCCTCGGCGGTGAAGAGGGGGAACCCATCGGACGCGAGCCGCACGCGCCAACTCGAACCGACGCGGCGGCAGACAACCTGACCGCGCTCACACCAGCGATAGGCGGTCGCGAGGCTCACCGTGCAGCGGTCGGCGGTGTCCTTGACGGTGGTCCAGTTGCGCGGCGGCGGCGGAAGGTCGCCAGCCAGCGCCGGGCGCGGACGCGTGCGGCGCGAGGTCGGAAAGCGGGGGCTGCGGGGCATGCACGCAGTCTATGACAACGGTTGTGAGCATGAGAATCCTGCATAACGGTGCGCACCCTGCGGAGCGGTGAGCGAACACGTCCAGCTCCAATAGCGGCGCCACCGTGAGACACGTTGTCGCGTTGATGGCGGCCAGTCCGCGACCCCAACGCGCCCGCTCTGCGGACCGGGCGACGTGGCCGAGTGCCCGGGGGGACTGGCCGCCATCTGCACCACCTACGGCACACAGTGAGGACACCCCATGGAGACGGCACGCGAAGCGTTCCGGCGTCACAAGCGCGAGGCGGAGGAGCGCAAGCAGGAGGAGGAGGTGCGAGCGCAGGACGCGGAGGCGACCAGGGCGCAGCGCATCGAGGAGGCGCGCACCGTGACGGCCCGCGCGAAGGCCGACCACTCCAACGTGAATGAGTACGTGGAGCTGGCCGAGTTGGAGGCCCGCGCGGTGGAGCTGCGCTCCAAGCTGGGCAAGTAGTCCGACCTCCACCACGCACAGCCGAGCCCGACCATGGACGCCACCACCAGCACGCAACCTCACACCGACGAGACGCCCGCGCCGCGCGAGGATGCGCCGGCCGAGGCCGCGACCACGCGAGGGCGCCGCCCGCGCCCGAAGTCCCCGGAGGCGGCGGCGCGTGGCGTCGCGGCGCGCTCCCTCCAGCGGCGCGCGGCGAAGCTGGCCAAGGCGGGCGACCTCGCGGCCCTCCAGGCTGCGGCGGACGCGCTCGACAAGGCGCACGGGGCGAAGAAGGGCGAGCCGAGCGCAGCGACCCCTGACGCGGCGCCGTCCGCCGTCGTCGCCGCGCCCGTGAAGCAAGCCACGTCGCGCGGCCCCGCGTGGCCCAGCGACGCGGCCACGGATGCAATGCGGCCCATGGTCATCAAGCTCGTGACGCTGGCGGCGGTGCTGCTGCAAGGCACGCGCTATTCGCTCGACAGCGCTCCCGTGGAGGTGGAGGTCTGCGGCAAGACCATCACCACCACCAAATCGGACGCGCTGGTGGAGGCGCTGGCGCCGCTCGCCGCCAAGTACATCCCGAGCGAGGCCAACACGCCGGAGGCGTTCGCGGGCCTCGTGGTGCTCAGCGTCTTCGGTCCGCCTGCTGCGGCGCATGGTCTTGAGAGGCTGTCCGAGGTGCTGGAGCGGCGCAAGACGAGCGCGCCGACGACGGCGTGAGCGGCGGGCGCGGCGTCATCCTCCGGCCGGAAGACGTGGTGCTGTGCGTGGGCAAGCGCGGCACCGGCAAGTCCACCCGGGCCAAGGCGATGCTGGCGGCTGCGATGGCGGCGGGACAGCGCGTGCTCGCGTTTGACCCCCACGACGAATACTCGAAGCACGGTCGCGACTCCGGGCAGGTGCGGCTGGGCCCGCTCACGCAGCGCATGACGCTGGTGGAGCTGGCGGACAACCTGGACGTGCTGGAAGAGGACGGCCTCGCGCTCGCGGTGGTGCCGGAGGGCAGTCAGCGCGACAAGGGGGAGGACTTCGCGGCGCTCGTGGATGACGTGCTCGACGTGGGCGAGCTGGTGTTTTTGGCCGACGAGGTTGGGCAGTGGGGCCGCTACGCCATAGAGGCGCTGGAGGAGCTGGCGTGTCAGTCGCGGCACTCGGCGGTGCCGGTGGTGCTCGTGGCGCAGAGGTTGACCCAGATACCCAAGACGGCGCGCACACAGGCAACCCAGCTCAACAGCGGGCGCCAAGACAACCCGGATGACCTCAAGGCCCTAGCGGACCTTGCGGGGGATGACTTTGCCGTGGCGGTCGCGCGCCTCGCACGCGGCGAACACAAGCACTGGCGCGATGACGCGGGCCCGGAGCCCGCGAAGGGGAAACGGAAATGAGCAAGGTCATCAGCGTGGGGACGTGCGTCGTCGCCACCATTGTCGTCCTCGCCGTGGCGCACAAGTTCGCCAAGGAGGAGACGGTCAAGCTGCTGGGCTTCTAGTCCTTCCAGGTGGGGCGCCAACGCGGCGCCTCGCCTGTCCAACCAACATCAACAAGGCGGTCAGTCGTGGCGTTCAAGAAGCTGAATACCTACGTGCTCGCGGGCCCCGGAACGGTGCCCATCAAGGCGGGCGAGTTCCGCGTGAGCAAGGGCTGCAACGCAACGGCGATGCGGCTCAAGGTGACTGCGCAGCTCACCAACAGCGGCACCGCTCGCGCGCTCACGGAGCCGGAGCGGCAGACGTTCTTGTCCACGGTCGTGGACCACACGCTCCGCTGGGGCGCGGACGGCCAGCACAAGCCGCGTAGCAACGTGAGCTTCGGTCGCGAGCGCATCCTCGTGCGCCAGATGATGGGCAGCGAGTTGGAGGGCTGGGCGGACTCGACCACGGGCCTCGCGCGCTCCATCGGCAGTACCGCGACCACCGTGCAGTGGTATCAGCGCATCCACCTGTGCGGCGTCTACAAGGACCCCGCGACGGACAGCCTGTGGGGCATCGGTCCCACGCAGGCGGAGTCCATCACCGTGGACCTGCGGCGCAACGCCCCCACGCTGCCGAGCGGCTTCACGCTGACGGGCGCGATGACCCTGGAGCTGATTCCGGACGAGTTCACGTCGAAGTACGACCGCGTGACGCCCGTTCCGACCTGGAATGAGTTCGTCGAGGCGAACAAGGTAGCCAACTTCGTGCCGGGGCTGCCGCTCTACCTCGTGGAGCGCAGCGCGGCGCATGCGGCGTCGGCGCTGACGGACGTGTCTCTGCGCATCGATGGCCTGGAGCTGTTCAGCAAGGTTGGCGTCAATGAAGTCATCACCAAGTGGCTCGACACGCCGAACTACTGGGCGGAAAACCAGACGTTCGACGCCGAAACCATCCTGCATCTGCTGCTCCCCGGTCAGCGGCTCGCGGACTGGCCCACCGGCACGCCGACGCTGGAGCAGGACACCAAGACGCTCGCGACGGGACAGTATGGCCAGCTCGTGGTGGAGGTGATGACGGACGCGGAGGTTGACCGCGACGTGGCCTACTTCGCCGCCGCCAAGGGCAAGCGCATCAGCGCCGTGTCGCTGCCGGTGATGCTGGGCATCGAGACGCCGGACAACATCAAGTTCGCGTTGCCGTACGCGCTGCTTGACGAGCAGGACAGCGAGTTTGACCGCTACCCGGGGCGCACCTGCATGCCGGGCGAGAGCGTGCGCGTGTACTTCCCGCTGGCAGCGGCGGCGCGGGCCAAGGCGCGCGTCGAGCTGCACGAGGCGGCGCGCGAATACCTCGCGGCCGAGAAGGTGCGGCGCGAGCTGGCGGGCACGGTGCCCGGTGCCGTGCAGTCGCCGCGCGGCTGGGGGCAGCGCACGTCCCCGGTGCTGGAGGCCAGCCGTACCGTGCTGCGCAAGTAGTGGTGCAGCAAGCCCGGCGCGGATGGTCGCGCCGGGCAACCCCCGCGTGAGGTGGCGAGCGTGAGCAAGGCGGCTGTCGCGGTGGCAGTGACGACGGGCGCGTGTGCGCTCGCTGCGGGTGCGGTGGTGGTGGTGCGGCGGCGCCGTCTGGATGCGGAGCTGGCGGCGCGGGCAGCGGCGGCCGGTGTGTCGGTGGGCGTGGCGCCCGTCGCGGGGGGCACCGCGGAATCCGGCGCATCCTTCAAGGTGCCCAGCCTGAGCAACATCGCGGGCGCGGTGCAGGGCGGACTCTCCGGAGCCAACGTCGTCGCGCTCGGCATCAACATGCTCAACGCGATGGGCGACGTAGCGCAGGTGGTGGGCGGCGAGGGCGCGGCCGACGTCGCGCGCGCGGGCATCGGCGGCTTCGGTGTTGGCGCGGGCGTCATCGTCGGCAAGAGCACGCAGCTTGTGGCCGGTCAGCTCGGAGTGAGCGAGGGATGGGCCCAGACGCTGGGGCAAGTCGCGGGCGCGGGCGCTGCGTTCGGGCCGGTCGGCGTGCTCATTGGCGCGCAGGTCAAAGCGGTGGGCGAGGGCAGCAAGTGGGTGGTCGGCAAGGTGTTTGGCGAGGACGCAGCGCAGGCCATCTCCAACGTCACGCGTCAACTGGACCCGACCCTTAAGGGCTCCCTGCTCAACAAGCCGGTGTCGTTGGTGGCCAGCGGCGTGAAGAAGGTCGGGAAGCTGTTCGGTTCGATTTTCTAAGAGGGACGCGATGAACGGGACGACGGCGGCGGTGCTGTTTGGGAGTGTCGTGGTGCTCGCGCTCGCGGGCACGGCGGCCTACGTGCTCACGCGGCCGGTGGCGACACCTGCGGCACCGAGCGCGGCGCCAGTGGCGGCGGGGAGCAGCTATCAGGTGCCCGGCATGCTCCAGGGCGTCACGAACCAGTTGGTCAACGCGGGCAAGGGTGCGCTCGTGGACCTCGGCAAGGACCTGCTCGGGAGCCTCTTCAAGTGAACACGCGAGACCTGCTGTCGCGGTACGAGCGCGTCAACACGGTGGACGTGACTGCGCAGCGCGAGCCGAGCGCCCGCGCAACGGAAGGGTATCTGCAAGCGGGCCCGGGAGCGGGCGTGTACCTGGAGCCGCTGGGCGATGGCGCCTCCTATCCGGTGCGCATCGTGCCGGACGGCGACAACGGGCGCGCGTTTGTGCTGCCGTACCCTGCTTTCGTCGCGCCCGGCCCGTGGCGCTCGCTGCGCGTCGAGGGCGTGTTGCCCGGCTCGCGCTGGCGGCTGCTGCTCGCGTCGGACGCGGGGGCGGTGGCGGCGGCGCCGCCGCTCACCGGCTGGACCGAGCTGATGCGGACGGACCTCTGGGATACGACGTGGGTGGACGGACGCCGTTACTACCTGCCGGACCGTCAGGGCACGGTGACGGACCGCCGCGCGCTGCACACCTGGGATGTGTCGTCGTACCGAGCGGTTGCGGTGTTGGTGTCGCTCCGAGAGCTGGCGGTCGAGGAGGGCACGGGGCTGATGTTGCGGCTGCACCACCTCACGCGCTGCGACTACGACGGCGCGATGCGCTTCGCCTACGTGCCGAACTCCCCGGCCAAGTCGGACTGGCAGGTGGCTGAGGTCGCGGTGGGGCCGTTGGGCCCGGCGAATGGCACCGCCGCGTCCATCTACGTGGGTGAGGGTGTCGCGGCGGTGTCCACGGTCACGCGCGCCGTGGTGCCGGAGCGCTGGCGATACGTGGCGTTGTCCGTCCAGCCCGCGCCCGGCTCCAACGTCAACGTGTTGGGCGACCCTGCCGAGGTCGTCATGTACGGGGTGCGCTGATGGCCGTCACGGATGCGGACCGCGCGAAGATGGACGCGGCAGTGGATGAGGTGCGGCGCCTTCAGGGCAATGCGCTCAGCAAGGCGCGGGACATCAGGGCCAAGGCGGACGGATGGTTTGGCGCGCTCGTCACGGGCGCCGAGTTGGCGGCGGCGAAGGCGGCCGAGGACATGGAGCCCCAGGTGCAGGCGTGGGCCACCACGCGGCGCCGCGAAGCTGAGGCCGGGCGTCGCGCGGACGGCAGCACGTTCAGCGTGTCGCGCTTCCTGGAACTGGGCCGGGACCTTGCGTCGGCGGCGACGCTCTACACGCAGGAGGCCGTCAACGGCTCGCTGTTCGCAGTGGTCGAAAACACGCTCGCGGCGACGAAAGAGGAGGTGCAGACCGTCGTCAACCCGATGGCCTGGAGCACGGGCGCCAAGGTGGCGGCCGGTGCGGCTGTCGTGGTGGTGGTGCTCGCAATGCTCGCGCCCTACGTGCGGCGCTAGGAGGCAACGTGGTGGACGTGCCCGAAGTCGTCAACGTGGTGATGAGCGGTGCTGGCGCCGCGCTGGGGGCCTACGTCGCTGCCCGCGCCATGGGCGTTAAGCGGCTGGTGGAGCTGGTGGCGCTGGCGCTGCGGCCGGTGGTGGCGTCCGAGGTGGCGCCCCTGGAGGCGCGCATGGACACGCTGGAGGCCCGCGTGGACAAGCTGGAGGCGCGCGACGCGGCGCCGCTCGGGGTGGTGCGCGATGCCGGGTAGCGGGGTGCTGCTGGGTGGTGCCGCGCTGGTGGGCCTGGGCGCGTGGGCGATGCGCGGCGGCGCTGCGGCGGCGCCGCTCACCGTGGACCAGCTCTGCGCCGTCATGCCGCGCCTGACGCCCTCGGTGGCGGCGTCGTACCTGGGGCCGCTGCTGGCGGCCATGCGCGAGGCGGAGGTGACGACGGTGGCGCGCGTCGCGGCGTTCCTGGCCCAGCTCGCGCATGAGAGCGGAGAGCTGCGGTACTGGGAGGAGCTGGCGACGGGCGATGCCTACGAGGGGCGGAAGGACCTGGGCAACACGCAGCCGGGCGACGGGCGCCGCTACAAGGGGCGCGGCCCCATCCAGCTCACCGGCCGCGCGAACTACCGCGCCGCTGGCGCCGCGTTGGGGCTGCCGCTGGAGGACAAGCCGGAGCTGGCGGCGCTGCCCGCGCACGGCTTCCGCGTCGCGGGTTGGTACTGGCAGTCACGCCACCTGAACGCGCTGGCGGACGTGGCGGATTTCGTCGGGGTGACACGCGCCATCAACGGCGGGACGAACGGGTTGGACAACAGGGTGATGTACTTCGACCGCGCGCAGCGCGTGCTCAAGACGGAGGCGGCGTGAAGACGACGACGATGGTGTACCTGGGCTGCGGCGCCGCCGTGCTGGCGGGCGCGGCGGCGTGGTGGTGGAGCGGTCGCAGCGCCATCCCGGATGTGCCCGCGCCCACGCTCCCGACAGCGGGAGCCATGGAGGTGACGGTCACGCCCGTGGCGCTCACCAGCAAGCCGGACCTGCCTCCCGTGCAGTCCGCGCTCCAGGCGCAGGCCAACGGCATCGCCGTCGTCAGCACGGGCTTTGTGCCGAGCGCGACGACGGACGCGCAGCGCAAGGCGCTGGAGGTCGCGGCGACGGCGGCGACGCTGCCCCCGCAACCGATGCCCGCTGTGTCGGGCGTGGGCCTGTCGCTGGGCAAGCTGTTGGGCGCGAGCATCCAGATTGACGCTGCGGCGCACCAGCTCCCCGTGGCCCCGGCGTCCACGACGGCGGCGGTCAAGGCGGAGGCCGTCAACCTGCCCATCTTCAGGCGCTTGGGCCTGGAGTTGATGTAGCCCCCGAAGTCCCCCGAGGTGAAGACATGGAGAGCGAAAAACAACCAGGCGAAGGACCCCGCCCCGAGCGAAACACGGTGGGGTGCATCTGCGGCGGCACCTCGCCGGAGGTGGTCCACGGGCCGCGCTACTGCGAGCAGCCCGCCGTGCTGCTGCGGGCCGTGCGGCTGCCCAGCAACCCGAACCGCTGGACGGACCGGGACTGGGATGCGGTGGCGGTGGGGTTGGCGGTGGGACTGTGCTTCGCGGCGCTGGTGGTCCGGTGACTCCGCGGCATCGTCGTAGGAGGGCCCTGGCTGCCCTGTGGCTGGCCTGGGTGCTCACTGGGTGCGCCACTACGGGCGGGATGCCTCCGAGCGGTCCTGCGGCCTGTGTGGGCCTCACGGCGGCCCGGGACGCGGCGCGCACTACGGCGGCGTACCTGGATGCGCAGTTGTCCGCGCGCGTGGAGGCGGCGTGCGCGGTGGCGGCGCCGCTGTCCATCCCTCCCGTGGGGGAGTGACGGCGCGGCGCCGCCCGGGTAGGTGGGCGTCGTCGTCCCGTGGCGATGTTGACTTGCCTACCCGGGTTGCGGGGCGGCTCGGCCCGGCGCCGCACCTTGGGGTGGCGCCGGGCCGTCTTGCGTCACGGCTCGTCGGCCATGTCGTCGAGCTGCCCCTGAGCCGTCAGGCGATAGAAGGGCACGACTTCGACGGCGAGCACATCGCGCATTTCCTGGCGCGCACTGTCGAAGTCACCTTGGCGCTGGTGGCGCCACATCCGGTGCAGTGCATCCATGAGCCGGTTGGAGCCGTCTGTGATGCGGCGAGCGCACTCGCGTAGGAGTGCAAGGGCTCCGGCGTCCGTCTTGAGCGCTGCGGCGGCGTCGGCAACGGCCACCTCAACGGCAGTCTGGAGCAGGAGTGCGCGCACGTCGTCGGTGACGACGAGTGGGGCGCCCTCCCGGAGCACGCGCCGCGACAGGTCGCGGATGGCATCCCAGTTGGGGTTGGTGGACATCTAGCGCCTCCGCTTCGGACCGCACAAATCAACGGGCCATTCGTGTTGTCCCTCGCATCGCCGTAGACAGTCGGTGCAGGGCCCACCGAGCTTACCGTCCGCGCAGGCGTTCCAGTTGCGCAGGCACTGGTTTTTCCACCCGGGCAACCTCGGGTCGTCAACGTAGTCATCCGCGTTGGAGTTGCCGTGCGTGCCGGTGGCGCCGACGCCAGCGGCGAGGACTGCGGTCGCCTCCGCTGCCGTCAGGCCGCACGCCTCGGGCCAGCCCGGGTGACGCTGGATGCAGTCCGTCTCGGTGTCCATGGCGATGGTGGCGCATCCCAGGCTCAAGGCCGCGAGGATGGGAGCGAGGTGGCGCCGCCAGCGGGCGGCTTTCTGGGTAGTCATGGAGCGCGGACCCTACCGTGCGGCGCCGACGTATCCACCAGCCTGGACGCTGTGTCGCAGAGTGGGACTGTTGGCGCCGCGTTCGGCGCCGCAAGTGTCCTGGAGTACTAGGCGGCGGCGCCGGGCACGCCACCTGCTAGGTGTCAGACCAGCCCCTTAGTGTGGGGCTCTGGTTGACGGTCGGCGCCCAAGCGAGCGAGGCTTGACACCAGCAATGCAATGCCGCTCACGGGGTAGCGCCCGGGGCCGCACTTTCCAGGGTTTACGAGGCCCCGGGGAGTGCTAAGACGACGACGGCTTGAGGTGGCGGCGCCCGCTAAGCGTGCGCGCCTCATGTCCTGGGAGGCTCCCTCCGCGTGCTCGTAACACGCGGGGCGGGGCCTCTCGCTTTTGGTGGCCCTGATGGGCAGCAAGAAGGCAACGAAGCAGGGAGCGCAGGCAGCGCTGGAGCTGGGTGGAGCGCCGACGCTGGCGGTGCTGGTGAAGTGGTACGAGGAGGTCATCCTGGCGCACCAGGGGAAGGGGACGCGGAAGAACATCCGGCACCACTTGCGGATGGCGGTGGCGGCACTGCCGCCGCGTCCCACGGGCGGCGACATCGCGGAGTGGCTGGGAGGGCGGGTTGACCGGCGCGAGGTGCAGCCCACCACGGCTAATCAGGCGCGCAAGCACATCCAGCGCGTCTATACGCTGGGCCAGCAGATGCGGTGGCCGCTGCTACTCAACCCCGTGGCGCACTTCGACCCGCTGCCGACGCTGACGGTACCGCCGCGCGGTCTTGCGGAGCCCTACGTCACCTATCCTGCATTGCTCGCGGCGATGCCGGATGCGCGGGCGCGTGCGTTCCTTTCGATGCAGCGGCGCCACGGCTTGCGTCTCTCGGAGGCGCTGGGGTTGGAGCCGCGCCATATCAACTGGAGCGCTGACACGGTGTTCGTCGAAAGGCAGCGCATGCCATGGAGTTCCAAGTTGCAAGAGCTGAAGACGGACACCAGCAAGGCCACGTTCACGCTGGATGAGGAGACGGCGCGCTACCTTCGGCAGGCCGCGCGCGACGCCATGCGCTCGGGCAAGGTGCCGCGCGGGGTGACGCGGGCGCGCTTCCTCTTCCCGTACTTCCAAGAGGAGCTGGCCGGGCTGATGGTGCGGTGCCGCGCGGTGGCGCCGGACGACTTCCCGACGCGCATTAAGGGCGAGCGCAGCGGCGCCGCGTGGCATGTCTTCCGCCACACCTACGGGACGGAGCTTGCGAACTCCGGGATGCTGGACCGAAAGGTTTGCGTGCTGATGCGGCACAAGCACCTGAGCACCACGCAAGGCTACATCGCGAGCATTCGCGGGCGGACGATGCCCAGCGAGGACTTGGAGACGGTGCGGAAGTACGCGCGGGAGCAGGAGCGGCTGGCGGCGGAGCGCGCGTCCGGTGGTGTTACTTCTGTTGGAACGGGTACAACCACGACGAGGGGTTTCACGAAGTAAAATCGCGTAGTTAGGAAAGGTGATGAACCAGGAGGATGACCACCTCCCGGCCCGCCGCCACGCGGAAGATGCGGGTGCTGAACCCGTTGATGCCGCCGCTGTGCCCGATGGTGGCCAGCTCCGTCTTCCCGTCGTCCAGCTTCAGCGCATCCATCGTCCAGCCGAAGCCGTAGTGCTCCAGGCCCGGCGTGAACATCTTCTGCTTGAGTTCCGCCGGCAGCAGCGTGTCGCCGTAGAGCGCGCGGTCCCAGCGGTACATGTCCTCCACCGTCGAATACAGCGACCCGGCGGCGTAGGGCAGGGACATGTCCAGGTAGGCCGCGTTGACGTAGCCGTCCGGCGCCACTTCATAGCCGCTGGCCCGCTTCGGGAGCACCGTCGCGGACACGTCGAAGCCAGAGTCCTTCATGCCCAGCGGGGTGAAGATGCGCTCCTGCACCGCCTGCGCGTACGTCTTGCCGGTGACGCGCTCGATGATGGCGCCCAGCAGGTAGTAGCCGGAGTTGTTGTAGGCGAACTTCGAGCCGGGCTCGAACTGCAGGTCCCCACTGGCGAACTGCTTCACGAAGTCCGCGACGGCGTAGGGGTTGCGCGACACCTTCGCGAAGAAGTCGGGCGCGGACGTGTAGCTGGGGATGCCGGAGGTGTGGTTGAGCAGGTGGGTGATGGTGACGCGCGAGCCCGTGTCCTTGCGGTAGTCAGGCAGCGCCGAGGACAGCGTGTCGTCGAGCTTCAGCTTCCCCTCCGCGACCAGCTGGAGGATGACCGTCGCGGTGAACTGCTTCGTGATGGAGGCGAGGCGGAACTTCGTGTCCGGCGTGTTGGGCACGTTCCATTCGAAGTTGGCGGAGCCATAGCCCTTCTTCAGGATGACCCCCTTCTCGTCCGCGACCAGCACCGCGCCGTTGAACTGGCGCAGCTGGTGGTACTGCGTCACCAGCCGGTCCAGCGCTTGCTGCCGGTTCGGGGCGCCCGCCAACGCGGGCACGGACAACAGGACGACCGCGGCCACGGACACGAGGCGCAGGGGGCTCCAGGTCATTCAATCTCTCCGCTCATGAGCGGCTCTACGTCCCGGGCGCGCGGCGATTGCCCGGGGGGAGTGGAGGGGACGAAGAAGAACGCGGGCAGCGCGAGCAACCCCGCGGAAAGACAGGCCACCTCGCCCAGGGTCGCCAGCAGGCCGAAGCCCGCGAGGGCCTGGTTGTTGGAGAAGATGAGCGACGCGTAGCCGATGATGGTCGTGGAGGAGCACAGCGCCACCGCGCCCCCCGTATCGTCCATCACCCGGATGAACGACCCCGGGCCCTCCTGCCGGTAGCGCAGCACCAGGTTCGCCGCGTAGTCCACGCCGATGCCGAAGGTGATGGGCAGCACCACGAAGTTGAGGAAGTTGAGCCGCAGCCGCAGCGCCGCGGCCAGCCCAATCAGCCACGCCACGCCCAGGAGCAGGCCCACCAGCACCGCCACGGAATACGCCGGCCGCCGCACCACCACGAGCACCAGCAGCGTCACCGCGGCGAACGCGAGCAGCGTGGCCCGGGGCCCGTCGCGCAGGATGGACTGGTTGATGTCGGAGATGAGCAGCGGACGCCCCGTCGCCAGCGCGTGGCCTCCCGCGTCCTGGATGGCGCCGCGGATGAGCTCCGTCAGCTGGGTGCCGTACGTCGCATCGATGGCGCCCACGCGCTTCGGATAGGCGAACGCGATGCGCCCCACCGTGCCGTCCCGTTCGGTGAGCGGCTGACGAATCGTCGCGGGCAGGTCCTCCCACGTGGGGGGCCTCGCGTCCACGGGCGGCAGGAAGCGGCTGGCTTCATCGCGGTCCGCGGGAGGCAGCCGCGCCACCTTGTCATCCGGCAGCAGCCGGCGCAGCTCTCGCAGCAGCGGCAGCTTCGCCTGGGGATCCTGGGGCATCAGCGTGCTCGCGGTGCGCACCTCGCCCACGGGGGCACCGGTGCCCAGCGCCCGCTGCCGCGCGTCCAGCGCCCCGACGACGCGCTGGAGGTCCGCCGGAGTGTCCGCGACGATGGCGATGGGCGTGAGGTAGGTCTGGAAGACCGCGTCCACCTGCTGGCCCCAGTAGATGGATCCGTTCTTCTGGCTGTCGCGGGCGCGGAGCTTGTTGAAGTCCGCCTCCACCAGCGGGCCCCGGTAGGTCGCGATGGCGCCCATCGAGCCCAGGAGCAGCGCCAGCGCGACGCCTCGCACCCACCGCCGGTGTCGCTCGACGAGCCGGGCCAGCGTCTCCGTCAACCGGGCCGCGCCCCGCACGCCGGTGAAGTCCATGGGCCGCTGGCCCTCCAGCGTGACGAGCAGCGGCGGCAGCAGCACATAGGTCGCCGCCCAGCACAGCGCCATCCCCAGCCCGCCAATGATGCCGAACTGGTTGAACCCCCGGAAGCGCGTCACCATCAGCGACAGGTACGCCAACCCCGCGGCGAAGGACGCCACGAAGGTGGGCTCCAGGGTGCGGCTCCAGGCCAGGGGCAGGGCGTCGTCCACGGACAGCCCGTCGCGGCGCTCTTCCAGGTAGCGGGCCATGAAGATGATGGCCGCGTTGATGCCATTGCCCACGACGATGGAGCCCAGGAACGCCGTGTTCGCGTTGAGGTAGCCGATGAGCAGCTTCGCCAGGCCGAACGTGACGGCGCACCCCACGGCCAGCGAGCCGACGAGCGCGGCGATGGCCCGCCACCTCCGGAAGTACAGCCACAGCACCAGCGACACGCCCCCCAGCACCAACATGCCGGACACCACCAGGTCCTGCCGCAGCGACGCCTGCTCCTCCGTCATCGTGGCGACCTCGCCGTCGTAGCCGATGCGCGACGGAGCCCCGGGGAACCCCGCGGACAGGGCCTGGGCCTCCGCCCTCACCCGCTCCAGCAGGGCGTGGTTGAAGGCATACCCGGTGGTGGCCTCCGGCGGCCGGATGAGCAACACCACCCGCTTGCCGTCCGCGCTCTGGAAGTAGCCGTTCTTGAAGCGCTCCACGGACGCGAGCGCCCCTCCGCCCGCCGCGCCCGCCAGCGCGGGGAGGTCCAGCGAGGGAGGCGTGTCGTTGCCCAGCAGGTCCACCACGAAGGGGTTCGCATGGCGCTTCTCCCAATCGAGCCGGGCCCGCACGCGCTGGATGAGCGTCTGGAGCTGTTCGACGGACAGGTAGAAGAGGCCGAAGCGGCGCACGTAATCCAGCTCCGCGTCCGAGCGGTACTCCACCTCGCGCACCAGCGTGGGCGGCAGCGCGCGCACCCGGGCCGCGAAGGCATCCGCGAAGCGCCTCAAGGCGGCGGGGTCGTCCCCCTCCAGCACGACGGACAGGTGGTTGACGTCGTACAGCCGGGGACCGAGGACGCGGGCCGACACCACGCTGGGGGCGGTGGAGGGCAGCAGCTCCTCCACCTCGCTGCGCAGATCGCCGTAGAGGGACACCGTCAGGGCCACGCCCACGACGGACATCAGCGCCGCGATGCCCAGGATGGCACGGCGGTGGCGGACCAGCCCGCTCACGAAGGCGTGCGCGAACTGGTCCCGCGAGGCGCCCCAGCGTCCATCGTGATGCCCGTGATGCCCGTGCACCCTGCCCCCGTTTCCAGCCCCTCGCATGGCGTCGGGGGCCGCTTCCGAGGGCGATAGTCCCTGCTCACCGGCGCGGCCCACCGCCCCGGGAGGCCGCGCGCCCGCTACAGGACACCCGGGCGGGACGGGTGTCCGCCACGCCGCGTTCGGCGGCCCCGCCGGGCCGGGTCACGAGGTGTCGAAGTGCCGGAAGAACCAGCGGTTGAGCCACGCCGCGCAGCCCAGGTAGAGCGCCACCAACACGCCCAGCGACAGCAGCACGGAGGGCGGCGGCCGCACGAAGCCGAAGTAGTGCCCCACGGGCGTGAAGGGCAGCGCGTTGGCCACCAGCACCATGCCCAGCGACGACAGCAGCAGGACGCGTGAAGGGGGCGCGCGTCCCGGTCCGCCCCGGGTGCGGATGATGAAGATGACCAGCACCTGCGTGGTCAGGGACTCCATGAACCAGCTGGTCTGGAAGAGCGGCGCGCCCGCCCGGAAGCCGTGCAGCAGCACCACGAACGTGGCCGCGTCGAAGAGCGAGCTGAGCGTGCCGAACACCGCCATGTAGAGGCGCACGAAGCGCAGGTCCCAGCGCGTGGGCCGCGCCAGCTGAGCCGCGTCCACCGTGTCCAGCGGGATGGCCAGCTCCGACACGTCGTACAGCATGTTGTTGAGGAGGATCTGGATGGGCAGCATGGGCAGGAACGGCAGCGCCAGCGACGCCACGGCCATGCTCAGCATGTTCCCGAAGTTGGAGCTGGTCCCCATCCGGATGTACTTCATGACGTTGCCGAAGGTGCGCCGCCCCTCCAGCACGCCGCTGTGGAGGACGCCCAGCTCCTGGCGCAGCATCAGCAGCGCCGCGGCCTCGCGCGCGACATCCACCGCGCCTTCGACGGAGATGCCCACGTCCGCCTCGTGCAACGACGGCGCGTCGTTGATGCCGTCTCCCAGGTAGCCCACCACGTGGCCGCGCTGCCGCAGCGCGCGCAGGATGCGGCCCTTCTGCGCGGGGGACGCGCGCGCGAAGACGGTGGTGTCCTGCGCCCGGGCGCTCAGGGCCTCGTCGTCCAGCAGCGCCAGCTCCGCGCCGGAGAGCACGCCCCGCACGTCCAGCCCCAGCTGCTGACAGACGTGCACCGCCACCCGCGCGTTGTCCCCGGTCACGACCTTGACGGCGACGCCCTCCCGGGCGAGCGCGTCCAGCGCCGGGCGCGCGCTCTGCTTGGGCGGATCCAGGAAGGTGACGAAGCCCGCGAAGACGAGCCGCGCCTCGTCCTCCAGGGTCAGGGGCTCCGCCCGCGGGGGCTCATCACGCCAGGCGATGCCCAGCACCCGCAGGCCTTCTTCCCCCATGGCGTCCGAGCGGGCCTGCAAGGCCTCGCGCGCCTCCGGGTCCAGCGGGCGCACCGCCCCGTCCGCGTCCTCGCGCGCCTCGCAGAGGCGCAGCAGGGCCTCCGGCGCGCCCTTCACCACCAGCACGCGGCGGGCGCCCCTCTGAAGCAGCACGGACACCCGGCGGCGCTCGAAGTCGAAGGGCAGCTCGTCCTGCTTGTCCCAGCCCTCCGTCCACTCCAGCCGCTGGTCGAGGATGGCCGCGTCCATGGGGCTGCGCAGGCCCGTCGCGAAGTGGCTGTTGAGGAAGGCCCAGCCCCGGACGCGGGGGCTGGGGTGGCCGGCGGCGTCCTCGGCGCGCTCCATCCGGATCCTCGCCTCCGTGAGCGTGCCCGTCTTGTCGGTGCACAGGACATCCATGCAGCCCAGGTCGTGCACCGCGCTCAAGCGCTTGACGATGACGCCCTGCCCCGCGAGCCGCAGGGCGCCGCGAGCGAGCGTCACCGACACGACCATGGGCAGCAGCTCCGGCGTCAGGCCCACCGCCAGCGCCACCGCGAAGAGGAAGGACTCCAGCAGCGGGCGCTCCAGGACCAGGTTCACCAGGAGCACGAACAGGACCATCAGGACCGTCAGCCGCATCAGCATCACGGAGAAGCGGCGCGTGTCCCGAGCGAAGGCGGTGGAGGCCACGGGCTCTTCCAGCCCGCGGGCGATGCTCCCCACCTCCGTGCGGCCCCCGGTGGCGAAGACGAGCGCGCGGGCCGTGCCTCCCAGCACCGACGTGCCGGCGAAGACGGTGTTGCCCACCTCGGCGAGCGGCGCGTCCGCGGCGGCCAGCCCCGTCGCCTTCTCCATGGGATAGGGCTCGCCGGTGAGCAGCGCTTCATTGACGGACAGCTCCCGCGACTCCAGCAGGCGCGCGTCCGCGGGGACCAGGCTGCCGGCCGCGAGCAGGACCACGTCCCCGGGGACCAGCTCCACGGCGGGCCGCTCCTGCTCCTCTCCATCCCGCAGCACGCGGGCGCGAAGGGCCACGGCGCTCCTGAGGCGCTCCGCCGCGTTGTTGGCGCGGTGCTCCTGGACGAAGTCCAGCGTCACGCTGATCAACACGATGACGGCGATGATGGCGGAGCTGGTCAGGTCATGGACGACGGCGGACACGCCGCAGGCCACCAGCAGCACGAGCACCAGCGGGTTGCCCAGCCGCTGCAACAACTCCAGGGCCAGCGGATGGCGGCGCCGCGCCTCCGCGGTGTTCGCGCCCAGGGAGTCGAGGCGCGCCCGCGCCGCATCCTCCGACAGGCCCTGGGGCGTGGTGCCCAGCCGCTCACACAGCGCCTCCGCCGGCTCGCTCCAGGCAGGGGGCCCCGTGGACTTCCCCGCCGGCTTCGGTGACGGTCTCCGCTGTTTGCCGCCACGGCGCGTGGGAAGCACCCCGGCACGAGCGGCCCGGCCGCTCAGGGATTCACCGGCCATCCCCTGAAGCTGGGCCGCGCCCGCTGGGATGGCCACCCGGCGGGGCGTGGGAGGAGCGTGGGGCTCGGAGGGCCGCCTCCGTGGCTAGACATCGCCCCCGCGGATGGAGCGCACCGCCACCGCGTCGAGTGCCTGGAGGAAGCGAAGCGCGAGCGGGACAGCGACGCGGCCGCCAACGCCACCGCCCTCCACGACCACCGCGAAGCCCACGCCGCCGCGCACGCCGATGAACCAGGCGTGGGTCTCGGGCGGCGCCGCGGTGCCGTACTCGGCGGTCCCCGTCTTGCCCAGGAGGCCGGGGATGCTCGCGGCGGACTTCGCCGTTCCTTCCGTCACCACCGCGCGCATCAGGTCGCGGAGCGGCTCGGCTGTCCCCGGACTCAACCGCGCCTCGGGGCCCGCCTCCGCGTCCGCCAGCAGGCGCGGCGCGCGCCAGACGCCCGAGTCCACCGCCGCCGCGACCGTGGCCATGTGCAGCGGCGTGGCCAGCACGCGGCCCTGTCCCATGGAGGCCGCCGCGCGCTCGGCGTCGTCTCGGGGCGCGGGGAAGGTGGCGCCCGGCGAGGGCAGTCCCACGTCGTAGGCCACCCCGAAGCCGAAGCGCCGGGCCGCGTCCTCCAGGGCCCCCGGCGCCAGCCTCGCGGAGAGCTGGATGAAGGCCGTGTTGCACGACAGCGCGAACACGCGCCGCAGCGTCGTGGTGCCCAGGACCTCGGACTCGAAGTTGCGGAAGCGCTTGCGCCCGGCCGTCACCTCCACCGGGCAGTCGGCGCGGGAGTCCGGCTTCAAGCCGCTCGCGAGCAGGGCCTCGGCGGTCACGACCTTGAACGTGGAGCCCGGCGGGTAGCGCCCCGTCAGCGCCCGGTGCAGCGCCTCCCCGAGCGGCCGGCTGGCCACCGCCAGCACCTCGCCCGTCCCCGCGTCCACCGCGACCAGCGCGGCGGGCCGGGAGATGTCCGCGAGCGCCGCCTCCGCCGCCGCCTGCACGTCCATGCGCAACGTGGTGCGCACGGGCCGCCCCGGCTCGCCATCGAAGCGGTGCAGCACGTCGCTGTCGCCCGAGCGGCGCAGGAGCCGCACCTCGCCCGAGGGCCGGCCAGCCAGCGTCCGCTCCTGTGCGCGCTCCAGGCCCGACAGCCCCACGACATCCCCCGGCTGATAGAGCGGGCCCAGCGCCTGAAGCGCCTCCGCCGTCACCTCGCCCACCCGTCCCAGCGTGTGCGCGGCGAAGCCCTCCGAGGGGGTGAGGCGCGCGGTCTTCTTGCGGAAGAAGATGCCGGGCACCGGCGCGAGCGCGGCGCGCACCTGCTGGTAGCGCTCCGGCCGCACGTCGATGAACGCGAGGAACTGCTCAGGCTGCGCGCTCGCGGCGTTCAGCGCGGCGAGCACCTTGGTGGGCTCCACGCCCAGCTGGGCCTGGAGCGCGGTGGCCACGGCGGCGCGGTCCTTCACCCGGCCCGGCAGCACGCCGACGCGGATGACCTCTCCCGGCACGGTGAGCGGCGTCCCCCGAGCGTCGAGCAGCGCTTCGCGAGGCCCCCAGGTCCTCAGCCGGGCGAAGCGGTCTCCCGGCCGTGCGTCGGGGTGGAACACCTGGGGCGTCCAGCGCAGGCCCCAGCGCTTTCCCCGGCGCTCGAAGCGCAGCCGGGACGCCACCTCCCACTCCCCCAGTCCCCGCAGCGTGTGCACGCCGCGAAACGCCACCACCGCCGTGGTGCCATCGTCGGCTTCCAGCTCGGGCGGTGCGAAGCGGGAGGCCACCACGCCCAGGTCCTGTCTCCAGCGCGCGTGCTGCGCGTCGAAGTCCGCGGGCGCGTCGAGGAGCCCCTGGCGCTGGGCCGCGAGGTCATTGCGCGCCCAGGCCTCCAGGTACTGGCGGGCCAGGTCCTCCGGCCCTCCGGGCACGGCGGGCCGGGTGGCTCGCGGAAGACACGCGGGAGACAACAGCAGGAGGCAGAGCCCCACCCAGGAAATGACCGCCCGTCCGTACACGCGCCCCGTGTACCGCGCCGTCACCGCCGACGCGAGCATCCGTCCTCCCCCGGACCAGCGGTCGCGCCGCGCGCACGCGGAGCGCGGGCGCCTGGATCAACGCACCGTCTGGTCCTGCGTCGTGTTCACGCCGTCGCCCGTCGCCGTGACCGTCAGCACGCCCGCCGCGCTGGCCCGGAGGTAGAAGATGCCCTCGCGCTGCGTGTTCTTGAGGACGACCTCCGTGACCGGCGCATCCGAGCAATCCGGCCGCAGGTGGAAGGTCGCCCCCGCGTCCGACGCGGCCAGCGCCACCGCGGGCACCGACAGCGTGGCCAGGTTGCCCACCAGGTCCCAGCCCTGCACCACCAGCGCCTCCGAGCACGTCCCCGCCTCCAGCGTCCGCGCGGGCGTGGCGAAGCCCACCCTTCGCTCCTCCCCCTGCGTCGTCACGTCCACGGCGAGGGCGTTGTCTGGATACACGGCGGGGTCG
This sequence comes from Corallococcus silvisoli, assembly GCF_009909145.1. Lineage (NCBI taxonomy): Bacteria > Pseudomonadati > Myxococcota > Myxococcia > Myxococcales > Myxococcaceae > Corallococcus > Corallococcus silvisoli. Next base: position 17,397 of record NZ_JAAAPJ010000006.1, on the reverse strand, counting down.
TAGCCATCACCGCTGATGCGATTGCGGCTGATGAGGTTCGCGGTCCCATTGTCGGAGACAGCGGCCTGATAGTTGTTCGTCAGGGCCTCCTTGCTCAGCTCGTTCGCGAGCACCGCGATGTTCTGGGAGCTGGCGGGCGGGCTGAAGTCGTCGCCTTCCGCCTGCAAGAGGCTGACGCCGACATCGTTCTCCGTCAGCGTGTTCTGCTGGATGAGCAGGTCGTGGCACAGCGCCCGTCCCGCGCCGTAGTAGGAGCCGCCCAGCACCAGGATGCCGGAGCTGTAGTCGCTCTCGAGCAGGTACGCATTGCCCTTCACCGCGTTGCCCACCACGCGCCCGGACACCCCATACGCCAGCTGGATACCGATGCGCGCGATGCGGTCCGTCGGGCCCAGCCCGTCGATGAGGTTGTCCTCCACCGTCACGTCCACCGGGCCCAGCACCACCACGCCCGCCTTCTGGTAGCCGGTCAGCCGGTTGCCCCGGATGATCACCGTCACGGGCGTGGCCCCCGGCGCGGTGTTGCGCACGTCGATGGCGAAGCCCTCCTGGCACCCGCCGACGTTGCCCGCCTGGTGCAGGTCCTCCACCACGGCGCCCTCGATGGTGCCGCTCGCGCCCTCCAGCAGGATGCCGCGCAGCCGGTCCGCGTCCGCGTCGCACACATCCGACAGGTTCCGCGCCGTCACGGTCAGGTCGAGCACATTCGCGACCGTGCCCCGGTTGCGCAGCACCGCGCCCTTGTAGTGGTCCCCTGCCCCGTCCTCCGATGCCGTCAGCGTGTGCGCCGCCCCGTTGAACGTGAGGCCATCCGGGATGAACACCGTGCCCTGCGTCACGCAGTCCTCGCGCAGCGTCACCTGTCCTGGCGACAGCGTGGTGGCGCACGCCGTCTCCAGCGCGCCGCAGCGACGGCCGAGCCACTCCACCGGGAAGGACTGGCGCGTGCTCGCGCCCGAGGCATTCGTCACCACCAACTCCACCGCGGGCGTCACCCCGGCGGGCACGCAGGACACCTCCGTCCAGTCCACCGTGCTCCCCGTGCCGCTCGTCACCGCCGTGCCGACCGCGCCCACGTTCGACGTCCAGCGGTACGTCAGCGACTCGCTCCGAGGATCCGTCGTCGTGACGGTGAACAGCACGCGGTCGCCTGAGATCGCGCTCGGGGCGGACTGGACGGCGGTCTCGACCACCGGGGGCGCGGACGCGCGCACGCACAGGTGCACGACCTGCTCGGTGCTTCCGCCGAAGCCGTCCTTCACTTCACCCATCAACTGACAGGCGCACGCCGGAGGTTCCGCCGTCGGGGTGAAGACGGGCAGGGCCAGGGTGCGGTCATCGAAGCGTCCCTCGCACGTCGCGCTCCAGGCGTACGTCAGCACGTCCAGGGGACCGTCCTCGTCCGTCGCCGTCGCCGACACCTGGACCTGTGTGTTCAGGCCCACTGGCTGGGGCTGGCCAATCGCGGCGGGCACGGGCGAGCGGTTGAAGCGCGTGTCCGTCAACGCCGCGTCCCCTCGCACGGTGCCCACGGCGACGCGGAACTGGAGCGTGGACCGGGCACCGCGCGCATCCGTGACCCGCACCTCCACGAGCGCGCCGTCCCGCGCCTCCGAGCCGTCTCCTGCATCCGCGGGCCGGAGCGCCGTCCAGGTGCACGTGGCCTCCTCGCACTCGAGCGTCCCCGAGGACGCGCTCCAGGCGTAGGTGAGCGCATCGCCGTCCAGGTCACGGGCCTGCGCTTGAAACGCCACGGTCTCGCCCAACGCCACGCGGGCCTTGGAGCCGATGACCGCGTGGATGAGCGGCGCATGGTTGGACAGGCCCGCCATGCCGGACTCCGGCTGGGGCACCACGACCACCAGCGCCTCACCGTACAAGGGCAGCTTCACCTTCGCGTCCAGGCGCGCCGTGGCCACGACCTCACCGGAGGCATCCACGGCGTCCACGCGCAGCCCGACCTCTTCCCCGGGGGCCTCCGGCTTCACGACGGCCGACCACGCGCGCCCCCCCTCCGGATCCAACGTCAGCGACGTCGCCTCGGTGGCGCCCGAGGCGTGCGTCACCGTGGACGTCACCCGGCTGGCCCCCACCGTCCGGGGCAGCTCGACCACCAGCCGAGCACCGCCCGACGGCGCGACGGAGAACTCGGGCTCCTCCTCCACGCAGCCCAGCGAAGACAGCAGCAGCGCTCCGACCAGGTGCACCAGGTGGATTCGTTTCATGGTCTGGGTGTCCTTGGGGCAGACGGGCGAGGCGGGAACGATATCGGGTCGTTCCCGGACGTCCAATCCACCGGGAGCGCACTCCCGGCACGACCCTGGCCATGGAAGTTTCCGCTCGGCGCAGCACCGCTCGGCCCACCGCGCTATCCGGGCAGTCACCCGCTCGTGGTCGCCGTCGAACTCCGGCGGCCTCGTGCACGCCTCGCTCGGTCGCCTTGATGCCCTGCCCAATGTGGCCTTGACGCACTCATGGCTCAGCGACCGAAGCTTGGGCAGACACACGCCTGCTGGCTGATCCAGTCGAATGACAGCTCAGTTGCCACGGCCTCATGGAAACATGAGGATGCCGCCATGAATCGTCATGGGGCGGTGTTACTGGTCCTGCTGGTCCTGATGGGTTGCGGTTCGCCGGTCTCGGAGCAGCGGGCCCTGCTCCAAGCGGGGTATGCCCAGAACCATCGCGGCGGCGATGGCTTCCGGGCCACGCGCTGGGGAATGACGCCCGACGAGGTGCGCGCGCTGCACCCGGAGGTCCAACCCACGACGCGGGGCGACCTCTTCATGCCCACCGAGCTGGCCGGACTGCAAGGCATGGTGCTCTTCGTCTTCACGGAGGGGCACCTGGGGAACGTGCTGGTGCGCTTCACGGAGACGTTCGACGTCCGCCAGGAGCACAAGGTGCTGGTGGACGCGATGGTGGCCAAGTACGGGCGGCCTCGCGGATACAGGACGCTGCTGAACAAGGAGGCGAGCCACGCCAACCGGCACAAGGTGGGGACGGACCTGTCCTGGCCACTCGCCTTCTTCACGGACACCCTCCCCCAGTCGCACCCCGGCCCCGGTGAGCCCAGCCCCAGCTACGCGGTCGCCGTTCCGCCGGACGCGGTCGCTCGCGCCGACGGCTTCGTCCGTCGCCTCCAGGCGCTCGTGACGGCCACGTGGCGCACGGACGAGACCTCCGTCTACTTGATGGGCGGCGAGGGCCTGAACGAGGGCCGCAGCGAGCGGATGCTGACCCTCCACTACGAGGGACGCGACTTCGCCCAGGTCGTCCGCGCCGACGTCTTCGAGGACATCGCTACGCGACGTCGCGCCCAGGCGGACGCGTTCTGAGGTGCGTGCGGGGAGCGCCCGCACCAACTCCTCGTTGATGGCCACCTTGCGCCCCAGCATGGCCTCTCCTGTTGCCCCGCCCCCCACCTCGCACGGGACCGCCAGGCAGGCGGCTGGCGCTCAGCTTGCCGACATGAGGGAGCGCTCAGCCCTGGGGCCTGGCCGCCATCCGTTGGACAACGGAGTCACCGCGCAGGCGTCCTCCATCGGGCAACCGTCCTCACGCCGCATGTCTCCCTTCACGCCCCGGTGCTGGGGTGCGCCGCGTGCAAGCACCCGAGCAGCGTCGTCCCCAACCGTGGCCCATCCGCCTCGCCCACTGGGCCAATGTGCCGTTGCTGGCCATCCTCGCCGCCAGCGGTTTGCAGATCCTCGCCGCGTATCCGCGCATGGGGCCTCGCGGGCACCTCTACTCGCTCTATCCCTTCCAGGGCGCCGTGCCTCCCTCCTGGCTTCGGCTGGGAGACTGGCTCGCGGGAGCGCGGCACTGGCACTTCGCGTTCGGCTGGTTCCTGGCCCTCAACGGCTGCGTGTACGTGCTCTACCTCGCGCTCAGCGGCGAGTGGCGCCGCCGCCTGTTCCTCCCCCGCCGCGATGCGCGCGACGCCGTGGCCACCCTCGCGTACTACCTGCGGATCCGCCCCGCGCCCGCGCAGCCGGGCCTCTACAACGGCCTCCAGCGGCTCGCGTACACCTGCGCCCTGGTCCTGGGCGCGCTGTCCGTCCTGTCCGGCCTCGTCCTCTACAAGCCCGTGCAGTTGCAATGGCTCACCGCGCTCTTCGGCGGCTACGACCCCGCCCGCGCCATCCACCTGCTGCTGCTCGTGCTGCTCGCCTTCTTCACCGTGGGCCACGTGGTGCTCGTCGCCCTGCACCCGCGCACCTTCGGAGAGATGGTCACCGGAGGGAGGAAGCCCGATGTCTGAGCGCATCCTCACCCGCCGCCACGTCCTCCTGGGCGCCGCCGCGCTCGGCACCAGCGCGTGTGACTCCAGCCGTCCCCGCGAGGGCTTCCTCGGCGTGATGGAGCGCTTCAACAAGCGCGTCCAGACCGGCCTCTTCAGCCCCACCCGGCTCGCCCCCGAGGAACCCGTCGCGCGCCTCACCCCGCCCGGCGACTTCCCCAAGTACTTCATCTCCGAAACCGTGCCCCTGGCCCCCGCGGACTGGCGCCTGGAGGTGGGCGGGCTCGTGTCCCGGCCGCGCACCTTCTCCGTGGAGGAGCTGCGACGGCTGCCCCGGACGGACTTCCGGATCCGCCACCACTGCGTGGAAGGCTGGACCGCGGTGGCGTCGTGGCACGGCGTGCGCATCATCGACCTGGCTCAGGCCGTGGGCGCCGACCCGCGCGCGGGCTTCGTGGAGTTCCGCTCGTTCGACCAGGGCTACTATTCGTCATGGGATGCGCCCAGCGCGCTGCATCCGCAGACGGTGCTCGCGTACGGCATGAACGGCCAGCCGCTGACGCCCGGCCACGGCGCGCCCCTGCGCCTCTATTCGGGCGTGAAGCTGGGCTACAAGATGGTGAAGTACCTCACCACCGTGCACTTCCTCCCAGAGGCCACGGGAGGCACCTGGGAGGACCGCGGCTACGAGTGGTTCGCGGGCGTGTAGCGCGTCAGCCCTTGCTATTGCCCACGCCCGGATGGAAGGGCATGAAGCCGCGCTTGCGCAGGGAATCACGCTCCGCGAGCAGCGCCGCCAGGGCGGCCTCGCGCGACGGGTAGTGGTTCACCGCCGCGCCGTTGATGGCGCCGCTGGTGGTCACGAACATGCGCGTCATCTCGTCGCCGCCGTAGCGGAACGAGCGGTGCGTGTTTCGCTCCAGCACCTCGCGGCGCTCCTTGCCGAAGGTGCGCCCCGCGGTGTGACGCACCACCAACCCGTCCAGGTTGATGAGCAGGTCCACCCGGCCCTTGAACTTCGCGAACTGCGCCTCCACCTCGCGCTTCCAGCGATACACGTCCTCATCCGATGCCAGGATGCAGTCGGTGAAGCTCGCCGTGACCACGTCGTTCTCGGCGTCGTGGTCAAAGGACATACTCCAAGCCATCGCGCGTCCCCCTCAGGCCTGCGCGGAGCTGCCCGCGAGGAAGGCCGACACCAGCGCCGCCGTCTCCGTCGGACGCTCCACCTGGGGGTAGTGCCCCGGCCCCGGCAGGTGCGCCAGCCGCGCGCCGCGAATGAGCGCCACCACCGACTGCTTCAGGAACGAGGGCGGCAGGAACGGATCATCCGTGGCCACCACCAACGTGGCCGCCGTGATGGCGGACAGCCGGTCCGCGAAGCCGCCCGCCGTCCAGGAATCGAAGCACTGCTCGATGGCGTCCCGCGCCACCTCGCCGGAGTCCTGGAGCAGCCGCTCCAACGACTCGGGGGAGAGCTCCTTGCAGGCCAGACTCAGGATGGTCCTCTGCTTCTCCCGGTCCCCCGCGGACGTGCGGAACAGCCCGGCCGCGTCCGAAGGCAGCGGCAGGCCCGACGCGGGCACCGTGTTGAGCAGCACCAGGCCGGTGATGCGCTCGGGCGCGTCGGCCGCCACCCACTTGGCGATCTGCCCGCCCATGCTGTGGCCCACCAGCGCGAAGCGCTTCGCCCCCGCGTGGTCCGCCACGGCCATGACGTCCTTCGCGTACTGCGCCAGCGTGTACCCCGACGCCGGCCGCCCGGACTTCCCGGAGCCGCGGTGGTCCGGGACGATGAGCCGCAGCCCCGTCAGGTCCAGCTTCTCCAACATCGCGTCCCACACCGCGCCGGACACCATCCACCCGTGCACCAGCACCACGTCGCGCGAACCCTCTCCGAGCACCCGATAGTGCAGGGGTGTTCCGTCCGTCGCGTTCGTCGTGGGCATGGGGGTCCTCTTCGGGGGGAAAGAGCGAGAAGTCGTCGCTTTACGGGGAAGCATAGCTAGCCATGACTAGGGCGCGGTCGTCCACCTGCTCGGAGGTTGCTTGAAACCTGGAAGGGCGGGCTGCCCCGTGGGGTAGGTGCCCGGAGGGAATGAAGGGTGGGAGTGGGTGGGCGCTTCCGGCAGACTCAGGGCGTCATGACGGACGCACGGAGCGGGACGGCGGGAGCGAAGCGCACGGTGTACTGCGAGGACGCGCTGGCGTGGCTGGAGGCACGGCCAGTGTTGGAGGGGTGTTCGGTGGTGGCGTCGATGCCGGACGTCTCGGAGTTCCCGTCCCTCACGCTGCCCCAGTGGAAGGAGTGGTTCGTGGGGGCGGCGGCGAAGGTGTTGTCGCGGGTGCCGGAGGACGGGGTGGCGGTGTTCTACCAGTCCGACGTGAAGAAGGACGGGGCCTGGGTGGACAAGGGCTACCTGGTATCGAAGGCGGCGGAGGCGGCCGGGTGCGAGACGCTGTGGCACAAGGTGGTGTGCCGCAGGACGCCAGGGACGGTGACGTTCGGGAGGCCGGCGTACTCGCACCTGCTGTGCTTCAGCCGGGGGCTGAGGGCGGACGCGGCGAAGTCCACGGCGGACGTCTTGCCGGAGGCCGGCGAGGTGACGTGGACGCGAGGCATGGGGCTGTCCGCGTGTCTGGTGGCGTGCCGCTTCATCCTGGAGCAGACGCGCACGCGCACGGTGGTGGACCCCTTCTGTGGGCACGGCACGGCGCTCGCGGTGGCGAACGCGCTGGGCCTGGACGCGGTGGGGGTGGAGCTGAGCCGCAAGCGGGCGCGCAAGGCGCGCAACCTCCAGGCGGCGTGGCTGGGCGGGAAGCTGGTGCTGTCCCAAGCGGGCGGCGACGACGCGGAGGACGCGCCGCCCGGCGAGGGGTGACGCCTCAGGCCGCCTGGGCGCCCGCGAGCGCCGCGTCCACGTCCTTCTCCAGCACGGAGAGGAACGCCTCGAACAGGGGCTCCTCCAGCGCGAGCGCGGACTCCAGCGTCGCGCCCACCTGGGCCAGGCGCTGCTGGCAGGCGTCCTCGATGGCGCGCCGGTGGGACTGCTCCTCCACGACGACGCGGCCCAGCTCCTCGCGCACCACGGCCTGCCGCGTGGCGGCCTTGTAGAGCGGGTAGAGCACCATCGCGCGGCGCTCCACCACGGCGGTGGTGAGCAGGTAGTGCAGGTACACGTCCGTCGTCCCGGTCAGCCGCGTCGCCCACTCCGCCAGCTGGCGGTCCAGCGACTGGAACCACGTCGCCGCCGCTTCCATGCTCAGGAACTCCGTCACGTCCTCGCGGCCCGCGACCTCGCACGCCAGCCGCTTGAAGATGAACGCGTGGCGCGTCTCGTCCGCCAGGTGCCCCAGCACCTCCAGCGACGGGTGCCGGTCCGCCACCGTGCGCGAAATCTTCCGCGCGCCGATGAACTCCATCAGTGACACCGTGTGCAGCCACCGCACTTCCAACTCGGGGGACTGGGCCAGCCGCCGCAACACCGCCTGGATTCTGTCGCGCATGGGCGCCCCTCTATCGCGGCCCGCACGCATGCCCAAGCGCTGTCGCGCGGGACAGGTGGAATCACGCAGGGCCGCCCACCCCCTGGCCAGGAAGACAGGGTCGGCGGACTGGCCAACAGTCTCCACGCCCCCGGGTTTGACCGGAAGGTCGCGGTCGCTCTCTGCTTCCCCCCGGGAAGGCTGTGCCTGGCACCGGGGGGTGGAGCCGCATGCGGCCGCAGTGGGGACACATCCAGCCGTCCGCTGACGAGCGGGTTCGCACGGCCGTTTCGCGGTCCGTCTCCCACGGCGCCTCCCCTCTTCCTCTCCTCACGGCCGGGGCCACCTGATGAAGTCCCCGCCCGCGTCCGCTCCCCGCGGGGTGACGGCCTTCCGCCGCTGGGTGCATGCCCAGGACGCAAGCCGGCTCCTCGCCTCGGAGCGCGTGGGCCCCTGTCTCGGCTTCGTCCTGCGGAGCACCGCGCTCCTGGGCGTCGTCACCTGCGTCCCCCGCGTGAGCGACTTCTTCGCCGTGCCCTTGGTCCCCGCGCTCGCGTGCTTCGCGCCCTGCGCCGTCAACACGCTCGCCTTCGCGGCCGTCCACTCGCGCCGCGAACGCGTGGCCCTGTGGGGCTGGCTGTGGCGGGCGCAGTCCCTGGCCCTCCTGCACTTCTTCCTCGCGAGCCTCATGGCGCTCGCCGCGATTCCCGGGGCCATCGTCTTCGGCGTGCTGCTCCTCTGCACCACCGCCGTGCACGGCCGGCGCCACCGGGTGACGTGGCGCGAACCGTTCCTCGTCGTGGGCACGCTCGCGGCCGTGCTCTGCGCGGCGCCCCTGGCCGCCAGCACCGGACACGCGGTGCTCTTCGTCGTCGTGGGCCCCGCGGCCCTGCTCGCGGAGCTGTACCTGGGCACGCTCGCCACGCGGTACGACCGGGCCCGCGCGGACGCCGACCGCCTGCGCGCCGCCGTGCACGCGCAGCTGCTGGAGCAGCAGGAGCGCGACGTGGGCCGCCTCACCCAGGCGATGGCGGAGATCCTCGGCCACCACCAGGAGATGGACCAGGCGCTGCACCACGCGGGCACCGCCGCGGACATGATGAAGGCGTTCGGCACGCAGCGCGGCCTCGTCGCGCGCACCGGCTTCGAGGACCAGGCCCGCCAGCTCCAGGACAGCCTGCGGCAGCTCCAGGAGATGGTGAAGGAGGTGCGCGCGAAGAGCCGCCGCTTCGCCGGCGCGGAGCCGGAGGCCGTGGACCTGGGGCTCGTCCTGGACTCCGTGCAGGCCCACGTGTCGCTGCGCTTCCCGGACGTGGCCATCCACATCCACGTGGAGCCGCCGCCGCGGCCACGCGCGCTCCTTCGCGGCGGCCCCCTCATGCTGCGCCGGGTGGTGGAGAACCTGGTTGTCAACGCATGCGAGGGCAATGGCGAACAGGGCGCATCCCGGGTCTACATCCGTGCGCGCACCGAACCGCTCAGCGGACGGCTGGAGGTGGAGATCGAGGACGACGGCCCCGGCTTCCCCCCAGAGCGACTCCTCGCCCCAGCGGAGGAGCTCTACACGACCAAGCCCCAGGGCACGGGGCTGGGCCTCTACACCAGTGAATGCCTGCTGCGCGCCAGCGGTGGCCTGCTCCACCGCCACAACGGGCCGGGCGGCGGCGCCCTGCTCCGCATCCTGTTGCCCCGGGAGTACCAATGAAGCCCCTGAGCGCTCTCTCCTCGACGTCCTCCTCCACGCTCGCGCGCGCCCTGGACACGGATGACGCCAAGGCCCCCGCCATCCCGCCACACCCGACGCCCTTCGAAGTGCGCGCCCATCACGAGTCCCTGGCCGCGCGCGGACTGGAGCGCTTCGGCCCCGGTCGCCGGGTGCATTGCCACACGGGACTGGTGGACCGGCTGCCCCCGCCTGGCGCGCCCGGCCCCGAGCTGCGCGATCGCCTCCGGGCCGCACAGGAGGCGCTGCTCCAGGAGCTGGCGCGCGCCATGGGCCGCATCCCGGACGGCTGCGAGGTGCTGGACATGGGCGGCATCCTGGGCGGCGGCGCGCTGTACTGGGCCCAGGAGCACCGCGCGTCCGTGACCGCGCTCGTGACCGTGCCCGCGCAGGTGGAGCGGGTGCGCCGGTTCGCGCTCGAAGCAGGCGTGGCGGACCGAGTGCAGCCCCTGCTGTGCACGGGCGAGGCGCCCTGGGAGCGCGAGCGCTACGACGCGATCATCGCCGTGGAGAACACCTGCGCCCTTCCCCGCGCGGAGTGGCTGCGGCGGGTGCACACCCGGCTCCGGCCCGGCGGCATGCTGGCCGTGGCGGATTGTTTCTGGGTGCGTCCCAGCGCGGTGCCTCCGTCCGACGACCCCTGGCGCAAGCACCTGGGCAGCATGAGCGCGTTCCTCGCCGCCGCGCACGACGCGGGCCTGGAGCTGGAGGCGCACGACGACGTGTCCGCGAGGACGGTGGGCTTCTGGACGCTCAGCTCGGAGCTGCTGATCCACGAGCACATGGCCCGCGCCGCCCCCGACACGCGCAGCCTGCGCGCCGCGCTCAACGCGGTGCGGATGGAGTCCCGGCGCGACCACCTGTGGCTGCAGCAGGGCCTGCTGGACGGGGGCCTGGAGTACGCGCTGCTCGTCCTGCGCCGCGAGCCCTGACGGCCGCCCTCCAACAGCCTTGCGAGCAAGCCCCTCCCGGGTCGGTGGGGGGGACGGCGGGCGGGCCCCTTGGAGCCCCCCGGACGATGCCCCCGCGCCCCTCCACCCCCAGCCTTGGGTTCGTCACATCCAACGGAGGGAGTGCGAATGGCGGGTTACACGCGATGGCTGGTGATGGGGGCGGTGGCGGGCGCGATGGCCCTGACCGGGTGTCAGAGCCGGGACCGCTCGTCGGAAAGCATGGCGCCCCAGCAGGGTCAGGGCTCGGGCGGCTCCGGAAGCAGTCAGAGCACGGGGAGCTCGACGAGCTCGGGCTCCACCGGTGAGGGCATGGGCGGCTCCGGGATGATGGACGCCGGCACGGGCGGCTCCGGGATGATGGACGACGCGGGCACCGGCGGCTCCGGGATGATGGATGACGGAGGCACGGGCGGCTCCGGGATGCAGGAGCCGACGAACTCCATGGACACCTCTGGCGACACGGGCTCCAGCAACACCACGAGCCCCTCCGGCGGCCACGACACCTCTGGGAACGAGTCCACGCACTAGGCGTGGACACGACCGCGACGCCTGACACACGCGAGGCGCGGGCGGGCACTGGATGCCCCGCCCGCGCCCGCGCCTCACAGCTTCACCATCAGCGCGGCGGTGAGGCGGTTCTCCGTCTTCACCAGGTCGGGGCTCCACCCGTCCACGAGTGACCCGGGCGCGCCCTGGTTGCCACCCGGCGGCGTGACGCCTCCCGGACCGGAGAAGTACGGCACGTTGGCGGCGCGGTGGTTGAACTCCACGCGGAAGGTGAGGAACGGCTGGGGAATCACATCCGCCGCCACCTGGAAGTCCCAGGCGCGGTAGCGGTCGCCCGGGCTCGCGGTGAAGTACGGCGTGCCCGAGGCCGCGGTCGCCCCGTTGATGGGCGGCAGCAGCACCAGGTAGCGCCCGGGGTTGGTGATGGCGCCGCCGCCCACCGTCAATGCCAGACGGTCTTGATGGAACCACATGCGGTGGTAGGCCATGAACCCCAGGAAGTATTGCGAGCCGCAATTCACGCCACCACCAAACTCACAGCCCGCGTCCAGCGTGAGGGACACCGCCGCCTTGCGGAGGAACCCGTTCGGCGTGTCGAGGTACTTCACCATCACGCTGTCATCCGTGTGCACGCGCTTGCGGCCCGGCGTCCCCAGCGTGTCCGTGCCGTAGTACTGGTTGCCCACCACCGACAGCCAGCCCGTGGGGCGCCACAGCAGCTGCCCGCCCACGCCGTAGCCCTCGTTGAAGCGGCCATACGACTGCCAGCCATTGACGAGCCACGGTTCGATCTTCAGGGTGTCGCTCACGAAAATCTGGGCGCGCACACCGTTGAAGAACCACGGCGTGTTCGACGACACGTAGGACGGCTGGTAGGTCCAGTTGTCCGCGTTGTAGTAACTCCACAAGCCGATGTAGCTCATGAAGATGCCAGCCTGCAGGTTGATGCCCTTCAGCGCGTCGAAGTGATAGCCGCCGTAGGCCTCGGAGATGTATCGGCAGGCATTGTCCAGGCTCCACTGTCCGCGCGAGGGGCTCGCGTCGTTGCGCGGCGTTGTCTGTGAATACATGCCGAACTGGGTCATCAGCCGGCCCATCACGTTCTTGTAGAGGAAGTCACCGCCGATCCCCAGCTGCGTGACCTGCACCTCGCCGTGGCGGAAGACCTCGCTGGAGCCAGCGAGGGTGTCGTCCTGGGGGCGGTTGAAGCTGTAGTGGTACGCGGTATCCAGGCGGAACTCGCCGGTGAACGGCCCATGGGACAGGGGCCTCTCGCTGGCGCCCGCGTTGCCGGGCAGCCAGGAGAAGTCCGCGAAGGCCAGCGGCGCGGGAGGCTCACCGGAGGGGACATCGGTGGGGACATCGGCCCCCGCGTGGGCGAGCGGAGCCACGGTGAGCGCCGCGAGCACAAAGGATGGCAACGGCGACAGGAACAGCCAGGAGGTGACGGGTCTCATGGCCTGCCCCCGAGTGCAGCCGTCGTACCGGGGCGCGGCCAGCGCCGGAGTCCAAGGACCTCGGTGGGTTGGCGATCCACTCGCGTCCTGGCGTCGTGCGGAATGCAGGGAGGGGAACGAGGCCTTCCCGCGAAGCGCAAGGGGCCTGCGAGGTGCCCACGCACCGGGTTTCCGCGGGTGGACTGCGCGTGCGACCCCGGGGTGTCCGGTGTGTCCACCGGTGCATCACCCTGGGGGGTGGGAAAGTCGGGTGGAGGGCGGGACTCGGGTAGTTTTCCCGCACGATGCGCTTCTCCTTCGTGCACGCCGCGGATCTGCATCTGGACACGCCGTTTCGGGGAGTGGCCACGCACGGCCCGCTTCTGGAGCGCTTCCAGCAATCCACCTTCCATGCGCTCGCGCGCATCGTGGACGTGTGCCTGCGAGAGCGGGTGACGTTCCTGCTGCTGGCCGGGGACCTGTTCGACGTGAGGGACCGCTCCGTGCGGGCGCGGCTGGCCCTGCGCGCGGAGCTGTCGCGGCTGGACCGGGCGGGCATCCAGACCTTCATCGTCCACGGGAATCATGATCCGCTGAGCGGGGACACGGGGACGCTGGGGCTGCCCGCGTCGGTGAAGGTATTCGGGGCGGAGTGGGAGGACGTGGAGGTGCGGCGCGAGGGCCGGCGCCTGTGCCACGTCCAGGGCGTGTCCTATCCGGACGTCGAGGTGCGCGAGAACCTGTCCGCGAGGTTCCGCCGCACTGGCGAGCACTTCAGCGTGGGCCTGCTGCACGCGAACCTGGGGAGCGACGCGGGCCACGCGAACTACGCGCCCTGCACGGCCGCGGACCTGGCGGCGGGAGGGCTGGACTACTGGGCGCTGGGCCACGTGCATACGCGCGCGGAGCACCTGCTCCCGGGCGGCGGCGTGGCGGTGTACCCGGGCAATCCGCAGGGCCGGCACGTGCATGAGACCGGCGAGCGCGGCTGCGTGGTGGTGGACGTGGAGGACGGCGTCGCGCGCCGGCGCTTCGTGCCGGTGGACCGGGTGCGCTGGCACCGGCTGGACGTGCCCCTGTCGGGAGTGGCGTCGCTGGACATGCTCCAGGCGGTGGCCACGGAGGTGGTGGAGTCACGGTGCGCGGAGGACTTCGACGGGCACGCGGTGCGCCTCACGCTGGCCGGGCGCGGGCCGCTGCACCGCGAGCTGTCGAGGCCGGGCGCCCGCGCGCAGCTGGAGGCGGACCTGCGCGAGCGGCTGGCGCGAGCACACCCGCCGGTGTTGCTGGAGTCGCTGCGGGACGGCAGTCGGCCGGAGGTGGACCTGGAGGCGGTGCGCGCGGGGGGCGGCTTCATGGGCACGCTGTTGGACGAAGCGCAGGCGCTGGCGCAGGACGGCGAGGCGCTCGCGGCGCTGTGGGACGAAGAGGACCTGACGACGCTGGGGCAGCGACTCAAGCGGCTGGGTGTGGACGCGCTGGAGGCGCCCCGACCGGAGCTGGTGACGCAGGCGGGGCAGCGGGGCGTGGAGCAGCTCCACGAGGAGGCGTCATGAAGCCGGGGCTGCGCATCAGCCGCTTCCAAGTGGACGGCTTCGGCCACTTCCGGGGCTATTCGGGGACACCGGGGCCCGGGCTGACGCTGCTGTACGGGCCCAATGAGGCAGGCAAGAGCACGCTGCTGGCCTTCCTGCGGGGCGTGCTGTTCGGCTTCGAGAAGCGAGGCCATCCGGAGCGCTACGAACCCGATGGCGCGCTCTTTGGCGGCGAGGTGTGGCTGGACACGGCGTCGGGTCCGCTGGTGGTCCACCGCCACGGAGGGAAGCGCGCATCGGAGGGCACGCTGACGGTCCGGACACCGGAGGGACAGCCCCTGCCGGAGACCCTGCTGGACCAGGCGCTGGCGGACGTGCCGCGCGAGCTGTTCTTCGAGGTGTTCGCCTTCCGGCTGGACGAGCTGTCCTCCTTCCAGAGGCTCGCGCAGCAGCGAGGCGTATCGGAGGCGCTGTTCGCCGCGGGCATGCAGGGCGCGCGGCGGCTGCCAGAGGCGGTGGAGCGGCTGCGCAAGGGCGCGGAGGGGCTGTACGCGCCGCGCGGGCAGAAGCCGGAGCTGAACCGGGTGATGAAGGAGTTGGAGGACGTGCAGCAGGCGCTGCGCGAGGCGGGAGATCGACCCGCGCTCTACTTCTCCACGCGCGACCGGCTTTCGGAGTGCATCGAGGAGGGCCACGCGCTGGAGGTGGCGCGCAAGGAGGTCGAGCGAGAACTGGACCACGCCTCGAGGCTGGAGTCCGCGCTGGGGGACCTGGTGGTGCTCGCGCGAGATCGGGCGGAGCTGTCCACGCTGCCAGTGCTGGACACCTTTCCGCCAGGAGCGGAGACGCGGCTCGAGGATGTACTTCAGCGGCGCAAGACGTACCGGGCGCAGCAGGCACAGCTGCAGGAGCGACTGGCCCCCATCGAGGAGGCAAGGAGGCGACTCGCGGAGCCCTGGCCCGTGCGCGAGCGCGCCGAGTCCCTGCGCGCGGCGCTGGGCACGTTCTCCGGCCATTCGGAGCAATTGCGCGCGCTGCCCGCGCGCAAGGCGTCACTCACGTCGCGGCGGCGGCAGTTGGAGCAGACGCTGGGGGAGTTGGGTCTCGCGGTGGACGCGGGCGGGCTGCTCGCGCTGGACCTGGGTGCGCGGGCGAGGGGCGAGCTGGAGTCGCTTGCCGGCCGGCTGGACGCGGCGGACGCGACCCTGACGGAGGTGGAGGCGGAGCAGGCGCGCACGCGCGAGGAGCGAGCACGGCTGGAGACAGCGCTGGCGCGGACACGAACGGAGGTGGCGACGCTGCCCGAGGCGCGTCCCGCGCAAGTGCGCCAGCGGCAGGCGGCGGTGGGGCGCATGCGCGTGGTGCGAGGGGACCTGGACCGGCTGGCGGAGCAGCGCTTGGAGCAACGCCGTCAGCTCGACAGCGGGCGAGCCCCGACGGAGACGGTACCGATGCACTCGCCGTTGCCGCTGTCGTGGGTGGTGGCGGCGGCGGGGGTGGCGCTGGGGTGCGCGGCCTTGGCGATGGGGTTGTCGGGATGGTCGATGGGAGTGCTGTGCGCGGTCGGAGGGATGTTGCTCGTGGGGCTGTTGCTGCTCGTGCGTCACCGAGTGGAGACGGACAGGAGGGCCAGCCTGGAGGTCCAGGCGGCGCGGCACCGCTGGAGGCAACAGGAGGAGGAGCGCTTCCGCGCGGCACAGGCGGCGATGTCCGCGCGCGAGGAGCTTCTTCAGCGGGAGCTCCTGCATGCGTCTGGCGCGGCGGGGCTGTCTCCGGGCGCGTCGCTGGCGGACCTGGCCGAACATGAGTCCCTGCTGGCGGAGCTGCTGACACAGGCGGAGCGCCGCGACCTGCTCCTGCGCGAGGAGGACACGCTGCGCACGGCCTGGGACGTAGCGGTGCGAGAGGAGCAGCGCGTGGAGGAGGCCCGGCTGCGAGCGGATCAGCGGGAGGGCGTCCTGAGAGAGGAGTGGGTGGCGTTCCTGGTGGCGCGGCGGTTCCCTGAGGCGCTGTCGGCGGCGTCGGCGTTGACGCTGTGGCGCGATGCCGCGGCGCTGCGTCAACGGCTGCTGGACCTGCGCACGGACGAGGAGGAGTTCGCGGTAGCGGAGGCCGCATGTAGCGCCACGACGTCGCGGCTGTTGGCGGAGGCACGGGTGGCGGGGCTACCGCCGGGGTCGGTTGAGACTGTGGCCGCGCGGGTGTCGCTGGCACTCGAGGAAGTGCGCACGAGGGCGGCGGATCAACGGCACCTGGACGGGCAGCGCGGAGAGCTGCTGGCGGAGAAGGCGCGGCTGGAGCAGCTGGCCCTGGACGAGGAACAGACGTGGGAAGCGCTGCTCGCGGAAGGGGGCTGCCAGGATGAGGCGTCGTTCCGGCGCCGCGCGGTCCAGGCGCGCAGGTACGCGGAGCTGGGAGGCCGGGTGCGCGAGCACTGCCAGCGGGTGCAGGCACTGACAGGCCTGGAGGAGAACGCGGCGCGCGAGCAGGTGCACGCGGCGGGAGGAGAGACGGGGTTGAAGGAGCGGCTCGCCACACTGCGCGAGCGCTACCGGGCGGAAGGAGAGCGTCACAAGGCGGTGCTCACGGAGCAGGGCAGCCTGAAGACGCAGCTGTCGCAGTGGGAGACGGATGACCGGGTGTTCCGGCTGCGCATCCAGGAGGAAACCCTGCGAGCAAGAGCGGCGGAGCTGGCGACACGCTACGCGGCGGACCGGCTGACGCTGGCGTTGCTAGGGCGGGCGCGGCGGCGGTTCGAGGAGGAGCAGCAGCCGCGGGTCATTCAGTTGGCGAGCGAGCTGTTCTCGGAGCTGACAGCGGGGCGGTACCGCCGGGTGTTCATTCCGGCGGGAGATGCGAGGGAACTCCGGGTGAGTGACGGCGCGCGCGACTGGAGCGCGGAGCAGTTGTCACGGGGCACGCGCGAGCAGCTGTTCCTGGCATTCCGACTGGCCGTCATCCGTGACTTCGGAGAGACCCGAGGCGCGCTGCCGCTCATCGCGGACGACGTGCTGGTGAACTTCGACTCGGAAAGAGCTCGAGGCGCGGTGCACCTCTTCGCCCGCCTGGCGGAGCATCACCAGGTGATCGCCTTCACCTGCCACCCGTGGCTGCGCGAGCACTTCGAAGCGGAAGGAGCCCACGTGCTGGAATTGCCCGGCGCGACGAAGCCCCCGCGCGAAGGGCCCAAGCCCCTGCGGGTCGTGTCAGGAGGATAGACCGCGTTGTGACGGCCGGATCTCCTCGCCTCCGCCGAGGCGCCCGTCGCGCGAAGTTGCATGTGATTGGGGATGTACTCACCAGCGTCGACCACACTCCGCCGAGGAGCTTGCGCATCACACGATCAAACAGCACGGACATGTGCCTGTCCCGGAGTGCCGCGGCGCAAAGTCAGTGCAGCACGGCGCAAGGACGAGCGCTCACGGGCCAGCGATCCGAAGCCCGCAAAGACAAAGCCCCTGGCGCCATGAGGCACCAGGGGCTTTCAAAAAGAATCCGGCAGCGACCTACTCTC